>NZ_AP018316.1:4513141-4648794 GCF_002368115.1 Dolichospermum compactum NIES-806
GCGTCAGACTGCATAAATCCTGCAAATAAACAGATTTTTGATATCTGACGCACCTTACCAATGTGCCAGTTGCGTAAGTCCTGTTTAAATAAAACAATCATTTAATATCAACATAAATATCTTTTTCAGATTGCTTAAATTCGTCATCAAGATTATATAGTAAATTGCGAATTTGTTGACGAAGTTCTCTAGCAGGTTGTAAACAATCGCGTTGATAATCTTGTAAAGTTAATTGAAGATGAGGATAAAGCAATTTGAGAAAACCTGATGCTGTTTTGAGAATTGCTTGTTGATCTCTAATGGTAGTATGATCATCAAATTGAGTATGTTGTTGAGCATATTGGTAAAAACTCCCATCTTTTCTTAAAGATAATAATGCTTCTCCAAAAAAATCCATTTTCAACCCGATTTGATTAGCAATCATATCTCTTTGAAATTTAGGAATTTCCCAACCGGGTAAAATACCAGCAAACCGATCTAAAAATGCTGTTTCTGAGAAGAATTTAGGTAATTTAGCCATTAAATTATATTTATCTTTAGGACGTTGATATTCATCAAGTTCAATATTACCTAATAAGACTAAAGAACAATCACTAGAAATAGGAATATCAGAAAACCCTGAGCGATTATAACTTCCATTCGCAAGATAGGTTTTTAATGGTCCGATAATTTCATCAGGATTATCAAATGTTAAACTTTGAATTTCATCTAAAACTACTACATCGTAACGACCTAATAAACCAACTGATTTAGTTTTACCATCAATGAATAGTTTAGCAGGAGTGATTTTACCTCCACTAATTACAGAAACTTTGTTATTAATATTTTCATAAACAAAACTTTTTCCTGTTCCTTTGGGAGCTAATTCTATGAGGTGATAATTAGATTCTACTAAGGGAAGTAACCGAGTTAAAATCCATGTTTTTGCTCGATAATTATAACTCGGATGATTGGGATTAAAACCCATGGAACAAAACATTAAATCTCGCCATTGTTCTGTGGTAAACTGAGAACGATGTTCAGCATAAGTTTTCAGGTTAACTTCAGAACATTGAAAAGGGTCAAAATCAATGATAGATATTTTGGAATTACCATTGATAGTATTTTTATATCTTAAAGTAATTTTCCCCCATACTCCTTGTCTCAATAACATTTGATAACGCTCAACAATATCTGAAGAAATTTCACATTCTGAGAAGTTTAAAACAGGAATATTTGCTAAAGGTTCAGGTATTTGTTTAGAGTTTTGGTCTAATTTAATTCTAACTTGAAGTAATGCAATTAATTTATGAGATTCTCCTTGTTGAATTAATTTAAATTTAATCACTTCTTGATCATCTTTTCTAGGAAATGCTTTTTGGACAAAACTATTAATTTTATCTAATTCTAAATTATCTAAAACTCCCATTCCCGGAACAATTTTATCTAATAACCATTCAGCGACAAAACTAGGAATACCTAAAGTAGTTAGTCCACTGGAAGGTAAACGTTTTTTGTCAATACTTAAAGATTGAAATATTTGAGTAATTAGATCATTGTTGTAATTAGAAGTCATCTAAATCTCCTTGAAAACCACTACTAAAGATTTGTTGAATGGTAATGAATGACTTTGAATCAATGTTTGATTCTCTTAAATCATTATTAGCAAAAAGAAAGGTTAATTTACCAGATAATTGAATAGTTGTTTTATTCTTGTCTGGTGGTAATTCTGGATATTTATTAATAGGTATTTTATGAATAAATTTCTCATTAGGTTTGATAGTAATATTTAATATTTTTCCTGTTTTAAATTCCTGTAATTCATTAATGTATAAACAAAGATTTGTTAAAGATACTAGATTATGATTATAAATAGTAATTATTAATTCTCCTGGTTGTTGAGGTTTTCCTTCTCCACTACAAGTTACTAGGACTGGATCACGTTTTAATGATTGACTTAAAACTGAAAATCCTACGACAACTTCTTCGGGAAATAGTCCCCCATGAGAACCAATAATTTCTTGATCTTTTGTATAAGTAAACGCACTGATACAATCGGAATTTCTCACAATACTAATATCATGGGGAAGTCCAAAACGTCTAGCGTCAAGAACAATAAAACGAGAATCATCAGTTTTACCAATTCCCATTCTACCTTTTGATTTTAATTCTGCTGGACAATTAGATAATTTTTGTACTTCTCCCATCATTTGACCATGATCACTAGCAATAATAATTTTTAATTCTTCCGAACTATGATATTCTTTTAAGAAGTATTGAATATTTTTAGCAATTCCTTCTAAACGATTGACTCTTTCTACTGTATATAAGGTTTTCCAGTCTTTTTCTTGATGATAAAGTTCATCTAATTGATCAGTATCCCAACAATAAATTTGATATTTATTTTCTTTTAAATCTTGATTTAACTCATGCTTATTATTATCAGTATAACGTTTTCCTGATTTTACCATTGAAAAGCCGTCTTTTGCATTAGGCTTCCAAGATGAATGTTCCGGTAATAGTTGAGAATAAAGACTCCATTTTGCATATTCAGTCTTAGTAGGAAGAATACTAAAAAGAGGTGTAATCTCTCTTTCTAGTGAAAGTTGGTTATTGTCAGTTAAAATTGCAATTAGTTCTTGATGATCTAACCATCCTAAACCATCAACAACTATCCAAAGAATAGGATTTTCTTTGGCTAATTTTTGAACTTGAAATGCTACATTATAATTTAAGAATGAATTTTCTACATTATCAATTTTTAATTCTGGATAATATTTTATTATCCAGTTAACAAAACTATTTGCTAATTGTTCGCTAATTTGTTGTTCTTTGGGAGTATAGTTAATATTTGTTTCCCAACTTCTAAAGGGTAAATAAGATTCTGTTACCCATTTTAAAGCATCCTGGGGACTATCATCAATTGATAAGGGTAAGGGTTGAATAGGAGGTAATTTTTGCTTGAGTTGAGATTTTTCAGTATTAGTTAAATATAAAATAATTTTACTAATTCTTTCTTGATTTATGTAAATTGGGTGTTTTAATAAAAAATCACAAGCAATGAAAGCAATTATTTCTTTACCAGGTTCTTGATATAAAATTAAATCATCTAAAATTTTAGCTTCTGTTTGATAAATTTTTTGTTCCCAAAAGTTTCTAAATTCTTTTAAACAAGAATCAGGAACATTTAGAGGATATTTACCTAGTACATTAATAAAATTCAAATCTAAAGTTAAACCTAACCAATTCTTTAAAAGTTGATTTTTATTCTCAGTTTGATAATGACTGAGTAAATGATCATGATTATGGTTTTGACTAATTTTATGTTTCCAAACATCTTCAAATATTTGATAGTTTTGGGGAATTTGAAGACATAACCATTTAGCTAAATGTTCTATTGATAGATTATCAATTAACCAAAAATTCTCTTCAGTATGAGTTATATCAGCTAATAAAGATTCAAGCGGATGATTTGAAGTGTAACTATCAATCAGAGTTGCTAATTTTAAAATATAGTGATTATCCCAATTATCGGGAATAGATAAAGGAGTAAGAATAGCTGTTAATTTTGGACGTGGAACTTGTTTTCTCTCAATTATTAAATCTGATTTGTTCCATACTCTTAACCATTCTTCTGTCCAATTACAAAGGGTTTTACCTTTAATCCAATAATTCTCATCTTCAAGGGTAAAATACTTTAACCACTCTACTTCGGTAGTGATAGCAATATAGTCGGTAAGAGGTTGATATAATCCGGTAGGATCTAAGATAATTTTATTCATTAATATCTCCCTCTTTTGACAAATATTGTTCTAGCTGGAAATATAAATTTTGTTGTCTTTGAGGAGGAAGTTGTGTAAATAAAGTAATGATTTGATTTTCTTGGCTGTCATTTTGTATATTTTGGCATCGAGTTTTAACCGTTTCTAATAATTCTTTATCTAAGTTATTTAAATAATCAATATTTATATCTTGATTATTAATGTTTTTAAGTAACTTATCAATTAAGTTAAGTTTTTTATCTTCTGTCTCTTGCTCAAGTTGATTAAATTCTTTTTGTAATTTATCTAACCATAATTTAGTGTCAACTTGATATTGAGTTTCAATGGATTTTATTTTTTGTTCTAGTTTATATTTATTTTGATCATATTTAGTTTGTAAATTAGGAGTGCAATTTTTAATAATTTTGTACCATTCTGTTAACTGTTGTATTTGATTCTGATAAGTCTCAATTGTGTTGAATTGCGATGATTGAGTAATTTGAAATAACTGTCTTAAAGCATCAATTTCTTGCTGCAATTGCTGGCAAGTTAAATAATGCTTAGAGTCTTGAAAAAATAACTCTAATTTAGCTAACTTAGTATAAAGCTGGTTTAATTCTTGATTAGTTCTAACTTCAGCTAAATTTGCTGTCAATTCCTCAAGCTCTTTTATATAGCTAGAAACTTGATTATTAATAGATTTAATTAGCTGTTCAATTTCTGTATAAAATCTTTCAGCAAAGTTAAGCTGAAGGCGTAAAGTAGCTATTTCTTCAATTCCTTGTTCACATAAGACAATAGTATTTAAGAACTTTGGATTTTTTTGACGTAGTGCATCCATAATTTTATTATCTTGTTGCTGCCTTGTACTTTCAACTTCTTCTTGATTTTGAATTTCTAAAATAATTGGATTTAATTGTTCTAATATTTGTTTAACTTTTTGAGCAGATTTAGGTTGAGTAAACCGATTTTGTTGCTGACTAACTTCTTGAGATAATTGAAGAGCTTCAGTTTTAGTGATATCTGTTAATCTTTCTGCCCAAATTTTGAGAGTTATTTCTAAATTATTTAGTTGAGTTTCAATCTCTTTAATTATTGCCTCATAAAGCTTGTGCTGTTTAATAATTTCAAGATTATTAGCTAAGTTTTTTATATTACTCATAGCTTTAATGTAATCATCTTGACTAGCATTATTACTAAGAGATTTGTAGAAAAGTTCAACTTTTTCTAAGCCATTTTTTATCTCAGTTTGATGTTTGATTTCAGCAAATTTTCTCGTAGCAACATCAAGGGAATAGTTTAATGTTTGAATTAAATTATGAGTAGGTGAAAAAACATAAGTTATTTGTTTAATTGCTGCTTCAAGATCACTTTGATAACGCCCATATTCTTCCTCTGTTTGTAAAGATTCTGATTTTTCGCTTAAATCAATAATTATTTCTTCAATTCTATCCTGAACAATTTGTAAAGCATCATTTTGACGTTGCAGTTGCTTTTTAGCAGGATTAACTACAATATTATCAGATTGATTAGATTGGGTAAGATTAATTGTTTTAGATAATTTCTGTTGAAGAAGAGGATAAATTTCAGTTAAACTTTTTAGCTCAATTTGATCTCCATTATTAAATAAATTTTCTGTTTCTTCTACTGCTTTAAACCAATTATCTATTTTCTCAATTTCGCTTAAAAGTTGTTTTCTTTTCGGTTGAATTTTTTGTACTTTTGATTGATCTGGATCACCGGAATTAATAAAATTGTCAATATCGTGGATTAATTCTTTAGCTTGATTATAACTTAATATTGGTTCTATTTTAGGACAAGTAATAGCTCGAAGCCGAATTAATTGAGGATTTGTATTTGAGCCTAGAATCCATTTATGAACAAAATCTTTAGGTTTATCAAATACATGAGTTTCTACCCAATCTTTAATCGCTTTTTCTTCAATAGATGACTGATTTTTTTTATTAAGTAAACCAAAAGTTCCTTTTAAGATTACTTCACTCCGATGATAAACTATCCACGCAGAAAATAGCATAGTAAATGTATATTCATTGTATCCAAAAGGTGGCGCAGATAATTCTTGCCAAATTTTAGAAATCAGAACATATTTTTTAGCTTTATCTCCCAAAGCTGTTAATTGATCTATTCTATCCCATGCTTCTCTAACATTTTTATTACTAGGAATTTGCACAAAATATTTTTGAGAAGTAGTTTTAAATAAGCCCCAATTATTGAGAAATACTTGATCAACTAAGGTGTTATAAGATTGATTAGGAAATTTATTAGGATTAAGATCATCTTCTAGTAAACGGTTAGCAGTATAACCAATTATTGTGCTTCCTGAAGGACTTTTTAAAGCCATTTTATCATTTTTAGCAATTGGAGGTACAAAACGATAAAGTTGTTGTAAAAGATGACTAACAATACTTTGATGATCTTTTTGCTGGTAAGTAGTTAATTCTTCTAATCTGATACAATAATAGTCACAATTATTAGGAGCAATTATTTTTTTAATTTCCCTTTCAACTTTCTGTTGTATTTGCTTAGTTAATTGTGCAAAGGCTGTTCCTGAGTCTTGTTTTTCTAATGTACTTTTTCTTCGCATAATATCTATCATTAATAAATCTTGACAAATATTATTAACTGGTTCTTCAGGAATGGCTACAGCAATATATTCCTTATTTCTTGAACTGGATAAAAGTTCGTTAATCTCACAACGAAAGCTTTGTAATTCTTCAAGATTATCTGATAAAATATAAGCAAAAATTCCTTTTCCTGTTATATTATCTAAAGTTTTATATCCATTTAATACTTGTTGTTTAAAATCAGGAATATTATAAAACTTATACTCAAAAAACCATTCATCATTAAGTAACTGATTATCATTAATGAAATGTGTGCCACTTATATTTATACTGTTTAAATAAGTTTCAATTTTCTCATTACAATGTTTGATAGCTAAATTAACAGATATTCTGTCAGCTTGTTTGCTCGCTTCTTCTTCTATTTCTTGCCGAACTTCTAATAAATTACTACCAGAATAAAAACGATAAGTATTATCTCCTGTATTATGATGAATAACTTGTTTTTGTTGATCTAATTTATCTAAAGTATCCTTAGTTTCTTTTAAAGACAAACCTGTTAATTCACTAATAATAATATCATGTTTTTCTGATTCAGGTTTATAAAGCTTATTTTGACTAACATAAAATAGAAAAAGTCCTTTTAGAACTGCAATTTCGTTTTCTGTAGCTGATGCTGATATAGTATCATAAGCTTTTTGATATTCTGAATAATGACGAGAAAATTCAGTATGAGAAAATTCAGAAAAGGCATCAACTAAGGAAATAGCAGGAAGATAATTTAATTTACTATTTTGTTCAACTAGTTGAGAATTAATAAACTTTTTTACATCTTCTTTTATATATTGAATTGCCGTGCGTCCTTGAGTAAAATCTAAGTTACAAAGTAAATAACTATTAAGGGGATGAAGAGGAAAACAACCTAGAGTAATATTTATTTGAAAATCTTGTAATGTCCAATTTCTTTCACGATAAATACTAATTCTGTGTTCATGAGAATTTCTACTATCAGCTAATAGAGTATCCCGCCATGTTTGAAAAAATTGATTCCATGAATCAGTATTAATTTGTTGTTCTAATAATCCTTTAATTACTAATTCTAAACTAGAAACAGGTTCATAAGTGCTTTCAGCAATTTCTAACCGAGAAACAAGTTTGTTATAATCATCCGCTGATTGGCTAGGAACAGATTTTGAAGGGCGAATTTGGGTAAAACAAACTAAAGCAATTTTTCCCTTATTATTCTCACAAACTTTAGTAATACTTTGTAAAGATGCTCCCCCCGCAGCAGTTGAATCTGTTGCCCATGATTTAAGATAATAATTAAGTTCATCAAATAGAATTAAAATTCCTGAATATTTGGCAGTATCTCCTGAACATAACTTATTAATTAATTTTTGTAAAATTGTCTCAATACTTAAATCTGTTTCAAAATCAGCAGGAAACCCATTATTTAATTCACTACTTATTTCTTTAACAAGATGAATCATTTTATAGTTATCTTCTTCTAATAACTCAATAATGCTGTTTACATCTCTTTGATAATTATGCACTTCTAAATAATTATTAGCAATTTCCTTTTGATTGTCTGTTAATTGCTTTAAATATTTAAGTGGCTTTTCACAGAATTGTTCCGCTAAAGAATCAATAAGTCCTTCTATTTCTAAAGTTTGACGTAAAGCTCGTAAAAATATTTGTCTTAAATCTGTTCCTGAATCTCCACTAATACAAATTACTAAATGTTGCTTATTACGTCTTTTGTAAGCTGTTAAATCTTCTACTATGCCTTGATCAGTTCCTGATGCAATTTTAATTTGATTTAATATTCCTTCAACTTCAGCAGTGTCTAGTGGTAATTTAAAATAATTAGCAGTAACTAAAGCAAAATGAGATTTACCTTTACCATAATCTTGTACAAATAAATGTATATTGGGTTGATTTTGACTATGATAACTATTACAAATTGCATCGAGTACACCTAATGTAAAAGCTTTAGGATTAATTGGATCATAATTAAAAACAAATCCTTCAGATAAACGCAAATTTTTATCAGGATCAGCCATCATATTAAAATCAACAGCATTAGCTACCATTCCTGATTCATTAACTTTGACAAGTTCTCTCATTTTCATAGTTCCAAGCTCCTTTTTGATTGAATTTTTCTCTTGTTTGGTGGTAAGTTATTTTAATGATCAATTTGTTGAAAGCGGTTTATATTCCAATTAGGGGGATTTAGTTTACTAGGTAAAATAATCCATAAAATACTTTGTAAATGTCTCATATTTGCTAAATTATTCCAAAATAAACTAAGAGGAGATTGAGGATAGCTGTAAAGATATGTGATTAAAATATCCATATCTTTTAATAAAATAATTGGTTTAGTTGTATCCGTACAAATTTTTTTAAGCACCTCTAATTCTTGCCCTAATTTATCTTGAAAACTTAAAAATTTTTGCTGAGGTTTAACTCTAATGAGTAAGTTGTCACGATAACTGACAAGTTGAGCATTATTGTTAAATAAAATTTGTTGAATTTCTAAATCATTAGGATTATCCCACAATAGTAAATGAGGAGAATCAGTTGGTTTAGCATCTTGAAGAGATAGATCATTTATTGTTAACATAAGCTTTCTCCAATAAAGTTAAAGGATTATCCCAACGACGGATAATTTGATAAGGTGAAACTGTGCGTCTTTGTTCAATAATTCCTAAAGATTCTATCCTATTCAGATGTTGTTGTAAAGTTTCAGATTGAATACCTAAAACGGGGATAATTCCCATTTTCTGAGAATAAATATCCTCAGTTAAGACAGAAGTTTCCTGATGAAAATCTCGTTCCCACAGTTTAGCTAGGAAATAACCTATCAAATAAGAATTAGGAAGTTTAGAATTCCCTGTTTGATATGTATCTGGTTTGATTTCTTTGATAAATTGACAATTAGCTAATGCTTGTTCTTGAGTATATGCTTTTAAAATATACTTAATTCTTTTAGGAATATCTTTATCTAGTTCTTCAAATATAGGAATACTATTTTGAAATAAATCATCTTTAGTAAAAGTTGAATTTTCCGGAAGAAAAGTATAAATAAAATAAGTCCACCCTCCCCATTCAGCAGGATTTTCTGGGATTTGATTTAAACCTTGAGTACCAAAACTTAAATAAAAGTGCATTAACCAATCAGTAGTAATTGATTTTAAATAAGGATCATGTTTTAAAACTATTTTTCCTTCTGGACTCAAATAATTATCTTTAACTAAACCTGCTCTACTTGACCAACTTTTAATTCTACCAACTTTTGCATTACCTAACCCTGTTTTGGTCATGAGATTTGCTAAAGAATCTTTTAAACCTTCTTTCTCAGCAGCAGCGTCAAGTATTCTCTTAATTTCTTCTTTTTTGAGAGCAAAATTACCGTTGAAATGTAGTTGCATCTTAGCCATAGTCTATTAAGTATTGAATAATATGAAATTTTCAGTGATTTTACTGAATAAAAGTCAATTCACTCTAAAAACGTTTTCGTTGACTGAGATTGTAATATTCTCAGACCTGTTTGAGTGCCTGTGTTAGTTTTATTATAGTGCCTATTATAACGTTGTAGATAGTCTAATATTCTAATTTTTATGATAATTTACATTTTTTGCTTAAAAACATAATCCTACACCCCACCAAATATGATGAGTGTAGGACTATCTTAATTTTGTAACCGCTCAATAATCCGGGGTAAATCCTTCCATGACAAGCCTCAAATGGCGTAAAATCCTTCCCGAACAGGTAGTCCGCCCCCATTTATTGAGCGGTTACTTAATTTTTAACCCACAGAAATTATCTGTGGCTGAGTTGCTACCTTTTCCATAGCTGTGAAAACTTCTTGTCTAGCCCATTTATCTGCTGCCAAAATGTCATCTAAAGAGGGATTTTGTTTGTTATCATTTTGATGGCGATCGCACACAAATTCAATACACCGAGCAATATCCAAATAGTGAATTTTTTCATCTAAAAATAACGCCACAGCTTGTTCATTAGCCGCATTTAACACCGCCGGCATAGAACCACCAGCCCTCCCCGCAGCATAAGCCAAACCCATACAAGGATACTTTTGATGATCTGGTTCACGGAAAGTTAAATCACCAGATTTCACTAAATTCAATCTTTCCCAATTAGTGTAAACTCGCTCCGGCCAAGATAAAGCATAAAGTAAAGGTAAACGCATATCCGGCCAACCAAGTTGAGCCAAAACAGAAGTATCTTGTAATTCTATTAACGAGTGAATAATACTTTGAGGATGAATAACAATTTCGATGTTGTCATAATCTACCCCAAATAAATAATGAGCCTCAATTACCTCCAAACCCTTATTCATCAAAGTTGCCGAATCTACCGTAATTTTTCGCCCCATTGACCAGTTAGGATGTTTAATAGCATCAGCAACCTTTACCTCTGGTAATTTTTCCACAGGCCAATCTCGAAAAGCACCCCCAGAAGCAGTCAGTAATATCTTTCTTAAACCATCTTTAGGAACACCTTGCAAACATTGAAAAATAGCGGAATGTTCAGAATCGGCTGGTAATAGTTTCACTCCGTGTTTTTCCACCAAAGGTAACACCACAGGAGCGCCCGCAATGATAGTTTCTTTATTTGCTAAAGCAATATCTTTGCCCGCTTCAATAGCTGCAATGGTTGGAAGTAACCCCGCACAACCAACAATACCAGTAACAACCGTCTGAGAATCGCCATAACGAGCAACTTCTATCACCCCCGCTTCCCCAGCCAGTAAAATGGGTTGAGGATTCAAGTCTTTGATAGCTTCTTTCAGTTCCGGTAACTTTTCAGCAGCAGAAATAGCCGCGATTTGGGGACGAAACTGGCGAATTTGCGCCGCGAATAGCTCCACATTCCGTCCAGCAGCCAATCCCACAATGCGGAACTTATCCGGGTGTTCAGAGACGATATCTAAGGTTTGCGTACCAATCGAACCAGTAGAACCAAGCAGAGTAATAGCTTTCACAATTATTTAATAATTAATGGTAATTTTAAATATAAATTGCTTAGGCTACTAATTTCCCGATTTTTTGAGAACAGAATTGATCTCACGATCTATAATCTGACTACAAGACCCTGGACGCTTATAAACACAAGTTCCTTGCCAACATTTTTGCAAAGTATAATTTTGATATTGAGATGGTATAGATATATCACCAACAACGTAATTAAAACCTGCTTTTAGTGCTGCAAAATCTGCTATCTTCTCAACTGGAAATATAGGAACATTATGATGAAAATATGTATACCCTCCTGATAAAGCCCAATTAATACCCCAAAGACCAAGACCACAAACAGTATTTTCTTTACTTAAGCTTTGTAAGGCTAATAAATTATTAGTTGCAGCATATAAATGGGTGTTTTCTAAGTCAGTACCAAAGGTAGAAAAATTCAAATTATTATAAATATTAAATCGGCTCATGAGAGCAACAGAAGTGGAAGTCCAAAGGGAAAGACAAATTAATATTGCTATAACTATTTTTTGATGTGACTTCCATTTGCGCGACAAATTTAAAACTAATTCTGCCGTACCTAATCCTGCTAATATCATCAGCATTGATAATGCTGGATAAATGAACCGATATTCCTTATGAGCCAATAAACTATGAGACAAGATAATAATTAACGCTGACCATGCTAAAATAGGCAGACGACGTGAACCTATCATAGCAAGAATCATAATCGGCAGAAATAGCCAAGACCAACTTTTTAACAAGAAAATAAAATATTCATACCAAGGAGAAACTCCATAAAGTTTACTTTTACCTTCCACAAGGTTCACCCAAATATTTAACCAAAAAGATTGAAAAGGATAGGACCACGTAAAAGCATCAACAGTTCCAAAAATAAGTATAGGAGCAAAAATTCCTCCTAGCATAGGCAACCACTTTTGCTGCCAATCTTTTCTACAAATATAAATGACAACAAAAGCAATGCAAGGTAATAAATGTATTCGTAATGCCAAAGATATTCCCAACAAACATCCTGATAAAAATAGTCTATTCCTGAGTGGAAATGAATTTTTGTTCAACCCTAAATATATTCCTGGTAACAAAAAATGTGTAGCCACGACTTCAGTAAAAGCTTTAGGAGAAAAGTAAATAAGTTCAAACCAGATAGTACAAATACCCGCACAAATTAAAGCTGTAATTGTTCCCCCTAGTTTTTTTCCCCATAGATATGCTAATAAAATATTACTCAAAGAAAGTAGAGACAAAAATATATTACTTCCTATTAAGTATCCAGTAGAACCTTCTCCCAGCCATGCTGTTAAACGCATAATACCTGCTAAAATGGCTGGTAATACCCAAGAGCGAATCCCGTCTCGAAATTCCCAAGTGACAATACCATTACCGAAAGCAAGTCGGTGTGCAGGTTCTAGACTTTGGAAAATTTCATCTGCCCAAAATATATTAGGAAATCTTAAAGCAACACCAACCCGCAATATTAATGCTAAAAAAATCAGGATGCTCAATAATAGATTATCTAAGTTAAATTTGCGATTCATCTGTTATTCTAACTAAAAGAAGTTATACCAATTTTATCAGAGGCTGCACAGAATTATGAAATCCATGAATTCATCCGAATTTATCTACGGTCAATAATTCTTAAAATCCTATTCTATGCAGCTTCATCTTAATTTGGTATACTCAAAACGGCTAGAAGCTGGACTTTTTTATCATACAAAGAACAAGGTTCAAAGCCTCTCCCCGTTGCGGGTAGAGGTTTGGAGAGGGGTTTCATACTTGGTTAAACTATGAACCGTTTTCAGTATAATATCTCCAGAATATTATGAACAGACAACATTTACCCATTTTTTTCTGTTTCTGCTTGCACAAGTTCAAACTTTACTTTATTGTATAAATCTTGTAAAGAAATTTCAAAAGGTATGGTTTCCAGAGATATGTTTCCATCTTCTGCATCATACTCACACAAAGTCCATCTTTTTTTCCCAGTTTTGAAAAATTGTTCTACATGAATGCGGTTTTGATCAATTAATAGATATTCTTGAAAAGTGGGAATTGTTCTGTAAGCTGCAAATTTATCTTCTTTATCATAACTTTTGGTAGATTTGGATAAAACTTCAATAATTACCTGGGGATTTGTGATTGTATCTGTCCGATTATTGAAAAATTCCGGCTCATCTGCAATAATGATCACATCTGGATAAGTGTATATTAGTTCTTGAGGTATCCATAGACGCATATCACCCATGAAAACTTCGTAATTCTGATTTCTAAAGGCAAAATTTAGCCCAGAACTTAGATTTAAAGAGATACGGTTATGATTTATAGATGCACCAGCCATAGAAATTATTTGTCCGTCAATGTATTCGCTTTTATACTCAGCAGTGGCTTCTAATTCCAGATATTCTTCTGGGGTGTAATATTGCTTTGCTATTAATTGCATATTTTTGATCAGAAAGCGATGTTTGTTAGTTTAACATATCAGTAATAATTATTGATTAAGTTTTTATCTATTAAGTTTCTAATACTTTTCATCTGTTGCATTAGAGATTCAACCAAAGTATGGTAAGTTTAGTTTAAATACGTTAGTAATAGTAAAATTTTTACTAAATAGATCAATAATAGTACGGTATTTCCTATTTTTCTTAAAGTAAAATTTACAAAGATAAAAATATCATAATTAATAATCATGAATAATTCACACAAAACATTATTGAAGTCAATAAAAGATAAGTTTGATCATATATTAATTCCCAGATATTTGGCAATTGGCATTATCTTTGCTATAACAATCAGATTAGTTTGTGTTCCCAATAAATCAGTAGATTATAAATATTTTTTAGATCCTTGGTATGATTTTATCGCATCTCACGGTGGTTTCAGTGCCTTAAAATATGGCTTCGCTGATTATACACCCTCATATCTTTACTGGCTTTTGATTGCCTCTACTCTGCTTTCTGGATTACCAAAAATTCTGGCAATTAAACTTTTTGCCATGAGTTTTGACTTTATTTGTGCATTTTTTACTTACAAAATTGTCAAGCTTAAATATCCTGTGGGGAGAATGGCAAATTGGGCTTTTTTAGCCGTTATCTTAAGTCCCACCGTAATTTACAATAGTTCGCTTTGGGGACAATGTGATGTGATCTACACGACGGGATTAATTGCTTGTGTTTACTTTTTATCTATTCACAAACAAATTCCTGCGTTAATCAGTTTTGGGCTGGCACTTTCATTTAAATTACAAGCAATGTTTTTAGCACCTTTGTTATTAATTTTATTAGTTAAAAAAAGGATATCTTGGTTATACTTACCAATAATTCCCCTAGCCTATCTAGTAGCAATGTTGCCAGCTTGGATTGCTGGTAGACCAATAAAAGAATTACTATTAGTCTATTTTGAACAATCTAACAAGTATAAAGAACTAGCTAAAAATGTCCCTAATTTTTATCAATGGATTCCTAACAATTTTTATAGTATTGTTGTGCCTATAGGGTTAATTTTAACTGTAACTGCCATACTTTTATTAGTATATCTTGTTCATAGAAGTAAATTAGAAATTACTCAAGATAGACTGATATACTTAGCCACAATATCAGTATTTTTCATGCCATATCTTTTGCCAAAAATGCACGAAAGATATTTTTATCCCACCGATATTTTATCTATCATCTTTGCTTTTTACTTTCCCCAATATCGTTGGGTAGCAATATCAGTACAACTGGGATCATTTGTTAGTTATTTAGGAACTGGTATATATATTCAATTGTTTTCTATTCCTTTAGGTTTTACTCTTTGGTTTATTGTGCGAAATTGTGATATGATCTACCAGAAATCAAAACCTAATTTTTCCTTAAACATCAATAAATAATAAATTCTAATGTGGAAAAATTAATACCCAAAAATAATATTTCTGTAATTATTGGTATTAGTGCCTTAATTTTATTAGCAGCTAGTATTATTCGGCATGAGTTATTTAATTCATCTGGAGATTTGGCATTTTTCGATCAAACAGTTTACCTAATCAGTCAGGGAAAATTGCCAATTTCTTCTGTACTTGGTTTTCATATTTTAGCTGATCATGCTGCTTGGATTTTGTACCCCATAGCTTTACTATATAAAATATATCCTAGCGTCTATTGGTTATTTGCAGTTCAGTCTATTGCTTTGTCTTTAGGTGCTTTTTCTACATATTTAATCGCATTACAAGCAGGGTTAAAAAACAATCAAGCAATAGCAATTGTAGCTGTTTACCTACTATATCCAGTTCTATATAACAGCAATTTGTGTGATTTTCACCCAGATACTATTGCTGTTCCTGCACTTTTGACAGCAGTTTTAAATGCAAGAACCAAAAAAGTATTTTGGTTTTGTATAAATGTTTTGGTCGTATTGGGATGTAAAGCTGTACTCTCCTTAACAGTAGTAGCCATGGGTGTTTGGTTACTAGTGTTTGAAAAGCGGCGTTTGTATGGTTTCATAGCTATTATTAGTGGTTTAGCATGGTTTGTAATTGCTAATAGAATTATTATTCCTTTTTTCGGTAGCGAAGCAGCATTAGTCAGCCGACATTTTTATCGCTATAGTTATTTAGGAAATTCATTTTCGGAAACATTACAAATTATCTTATTTCAACCAAAAATTATTATTAGCAACATTTTATCGTCTATAAATTTAGAATATTTGTCTTTTCTATTAGCACCTGTAATCTGGGGTTTAATACCTAAATACATGACACCATTAATAGGTGCGATTCCTTGTTTAGCATTAAATATACTTGCTGATCATCCTTCACAAAAAAACGTAATCTTACATTATTCCTTGCCAGCAATTCCATTCATAATGTTATCCCTAATTGCTAGTATTGCCGCTGATAAAGCATGGCTAAAACAAAAAAAAGTAATTCTTTTATGGTCTTTTATTTGGTTTTTAATTTTAGGTAAATGGGGTTTCTTTATTTCCAAATATCTTAATTCTGTAGATAATTGGCAAGCTACTAAAGAAGCAATATCTTTAGTCAAAACTCAAGATAGTGTGTTGACTACAGATGTAATTACTCCACATTTAACCCATAGACAACAGATTAGTTTTAAATATAAAATTAATGAGTTAAATGACTTTCATTATATATTACTGAATATCCGCCATCCTGGTTGGGCTGCAACAGCAGAAGATTATGATAATGTAACTAAGGAATTAAAAAAGAATTCTGATTTTAATTTAAAATATCAACGTGATGATGTGTACCTGTTTGTAAATAAAAAAAATTACCCACCCCGCTGACGGAATAGGCAATTTTCCAGGATTTAATAACTAAAAAAATTTAGTTACATTCGGCTTAGGCTTAATAGCGACCGCCACCGCCGCCGCCACCACGGTTGCCACCGCCGTAGCCACCACGTCCACCACCACCTGAAGTACCTCTGTTGTCTTCTTTGGGTTTTGCTTTGTTGACTTTCAGATCACGACCCATCCATTCAGCACCGTCAAGGGCATCAATAGCGGCCTGTTCTTCAGCTTCACTACCCATTTCCACAAAACCGAAGCCGCGCAAGCGACCTGTCTCACGGTCAGTGGGAAGCTGAACACGTTTCACAGCACCATATTCCGCAAAAACTTGACTCAGCGCATCTTGTGTAACTTCATAAGAGAGGTTACCCACGTAAATTGACATAGAATATTTCCAAAATCATAAGAGTGTAGAGATTTAGATTTCGGAGAAAAGTCTGTAAATACCAAAAGGGAAAGCCTGTCAATACTAACCACAAACATTACTGCCGAATTAATTCCCACCCCTCAATGATTACACAAAAAATCATAATTGTGGGAAGAAGTTTAAAAAATGTTGTAAAAAGTCATATTCGTTGCTTATGACCAGTCCCACCTGTAGGTTACACCCCTTCATTAACCCTATCCCCTATATTTCAGCTATGAAACCTGGGCTTACCTGAGTTCGACATAAGATAATTTGTGGAAAAATCGCCCCAAGTAGGAGTCTCAAACCCTTATTCTCTCGGTCTTAAAAATCATAACTCCGTTCGCGTAGCGTCTTTGAAGGAGAAACTCTGAACTCCGAACTCCTAACACCGAACTCAGGTATGCTTATATTCGCTTTTCCAAATATTGATCAATCATTAACTGTTCACTGGCACGGGAAATGATGCTTTGTCGGGTACGATATTTACTACCAATGAGTTTAATCTCTTCCTCAAATCAATACCTTGTCCAAATTGAAAAAAGTCTTGATTTGTAGGTTGGGTTGACGCACGTTCACGTTCGCGGAGCGTGGCGTTAGCCATAGTGTGGCGATAGCCATAACCCAACAAATGCGTCGGGTTGAGCTGTCGCTTAACCCGACCTACAAAAAATGGACAAGGTATTGATGTAACGAAAAGTAAAATCGCCTAAACCCTCTTCACTCTTGCCTTGCCATAAGTACGATTTTCAATGCTAACCTACTTATATAAAAGCTCATCCATATAAATTGGCAAGAACAAAGCTAGGGAAATGTAGCTGTGATTAATAATTAGGGAATTGAAATTTATTAATAAATTTGTGCTGTTAATTACGACATCAATTATTTTTCAACTATAAAATGTGTTTCTAAACCGTTCTTAGGCAAATATATTTTTAATGATTGTGTAGCTACCGCTTCAAAAGTAACTCTCAAAAGTATTTTTTACCATTTTAGGTATTGATAATGACTTACAACGCAGAGGAAATGCAGCAGATTCTCGAAGTAGCTTTTAGACAAAAGCAAAAGGGAGAATATACAAGAGAACAAATTATAGAAATAGCCTCAGAATTAGGTGTTTCTTCAGAGTCGCTACAAGCTGCGGAACAAGAATGGTTAAAAAATAATGTAGAAGTAAAAAAAGAGCAAATGTCTAATAGTCAACAACGGAAAGGTTTCAAATCTCACCTATTTACTTTTCTGGCAATTAATGGTTTTTTGGTCTTGTTAAATTTGGTAGTAAGCCCTGGATATTTCTGGGCAATTTATCCCATACTAGGATGGGGATTAGGTTTATTACTGCATGGAATGAAAGTTTATATTAGTAATGCCTAAAATAGATACCCGACTTCTTTAAGAAATCGGGTATCTTATCCCCTTTTAATTTAAGATTTACTAGAGCGCTCTTTTGGGCTTGATAATTACTCAACTATATTCACTATTGTGGAACTAGCTAATGTTGGTGTGGTGAAAATTTGCGAGTACAAGTTCGTCGGTTGTTGACGAGCGACAATTGGTAAAACCTGACGAGCATGAGCCGCAATTTCTACTGTTTTCACATCATAAGTTTGTGTGATCATCTTAGGATAAAAACCAATACCGATGATGGGAACTAATAAGCAAGCGGTGATAAACAATTCACGGGGCTTAATATCAAGAACTACAGCATCTAAATGTAAGTCTTGATGTTGCTTGCCGTAGAACACTTGACGCAGCATGGACAGTAAATAAATGGGTGTCAAAATCACGCCAACTGCTGATAAAAAGATGACGACAATTTTGAAGCTGGAACTGTAAACATCACTGGTAGCAAGACCTAAGAATACCATCAATTCACCGACAAAACCACTCATACCAGGTAAAGCCAGAGAAGCCATTGCACCTATAGTAAAGAGAGCGAAAGTTCTGGGAATTACTTTACCCATACCGCCCATTTTATCCATCACTAAGGTGTGAGTACGTTCGTAAGTTACACCGGAAAGGAAGAATAAACTAGCAGCAATTAAACCGTGAGAAACCATTTGTAATACAGCACCGCTGATACCGATTTCTGTATAAGATGCAATGCCAATTAACACAAACCCCATGTGAGCAATTGAAGAGTAAGCCAGACGGCGTTTGAGATTGGTTTGAGCAAAGGCGCAACAAGCACCATAAACAATATTAACTACACCTAAAATCGCTAAAACTGGAGCAAAGGTAACATGAGCATCAGTTAACATTTCTACGTTAAAGCGAATTAAGGCATAACCACCCATTTTTAACAATACACCTGCCAAGATCATTGAACCGGGTGCGGATGCTTCACCATGAGCATCAGGCAACCATGTATGTAAGGGAAAAATGGGTAGTTTGACACCATAAGCGATTAAGAAACCTGCATAGAGGGCTAATTCTAGGGTTTTGGGATATTCTTTCATTCCCAATTCGGTCATGTTGAAGGTGAAGTTATCACCATAGAAAGCCATTGCAAAACCAGCTATCAGTATAAATATAGATGCTGCGGCGGTATAGATAATAAACTTGGTAGCTGCGTAACGGCGGTTTGCACCTCCCCAGATGGAAATTAGTAGGTAAACAGGTACTAACTCAATTTCCCACATCAAGAAGAACATTAATAAGTCTTGGGCGAGAAATACTCCTAATTGAGCGCTGTACATAATCAACATCAACGCATAAAATAAACGCGGCTTGTTGGTTACTTTCCAAGCCGCGAATACTGCGAGTGTGTTAATGAAGCCTGTGAGAAGTATCAGGGGCATTGATAAACCATCAATGCCTAAAGACCAGTTAAAGCCAATTTGGGGTATCCAAGGATAGCTTTCTGTCATTTGCAGGGCGGAACTTTGAAAGTCGTAATTCTGCCAAAGGGCAAAAATCATGAGTACAAAGTCTAATAATGCCACTCCCAAGCCGTACCAGCGGACGGTTTTACCCTCTTTATCTGGAATAAGGGGAATTGCGAGGGCTGCCACTAAAGGCAGGAAAATTATGGCTGATAACCAAGGAATTTCTATGGCATTCATCACTGTTGACAATATGTTTTTGGTTTTGCTTTTGTTTACATTATATTAAGGAATCGTTACGTCTGTAAACGATTTCTTATGAAGATTTCCAATTTGGAAGATAGATAGTAATAAATACTTACTAAATTATGCCGCGAGTCCATTCTAAATGTAAATTTTTGCAACGTCAACAAAAAAACAGCGACTAATATCGCTGTGTTTAGTTATAATGAACAGCTTGAGGATAAATTAAATTTTTATCAAAGTTATCTCTGTTTCTTAGACAATACGGTTGACAATCATCCACACTTCTCGATCTGATCTTACGAAAGGGACAGAAATGGTCTTAAAGCCTGTGATGAAAGGTTTGTAGTAAACTTGCCAATACATGGGACTAAGTTCATCGGCGCAGGTTTTGAGGAGTTTAATTTCTTTTGCCAGTTCTCCAGCTAGTTCATTAACTCGTTCGGCATGAACTTGAGCAATTTTTTTGGCTTCTTCTAGCTGTTCTTGTTGTTGGGAGATGCGGATAGACATGGGCAAATACCGATTTAGATGAGCTTTCCTTTGTTGTATTTGCTTTTCTAGGTAATATAGGGCATCGTCTATGCCTTTAAGTTCGGCGGACAGTTGGACGTTTTCTCTGGCTTGACGACGGTAAGCTTCAACTATGGCTAGGGGTGAGTCGTTTTCGCCCGATTCTACATGATGATTAGTCAGTGCAGCGCGTTCTTGTTGGAGTGCTTGAATTTGAGATTGTAGCGCTGCTATTTCTGACTGAATTTTTTCCATATATATTATGATGGTTAAGTAGGTTGGCGTTGAAAATTGTCGTCATAGCAAGGCAAGAGGCAAGAGGCAAGAGTAAAGAAGTTTTCAGCGATTTTACATTTCTTTACACAGTTTGGTTTTATTGTGTTCACCTACTTAATTGGTAATTGGTAATAAAAAACCAATCTAAAATTTACAATATACTAATCCTTCAACTTTCAATCATCTGGTCTATCTTCGGTAAATTGATCAATTGCCTCTACCATGCCTTCTGAATAGGGTTCAAGGACTGTGGAACAAGCATAAAGATCAGCAAGTGCTTGGGAAAATTCTTCGGAATTGGGGTCAGTATTTTTGATGGCTTGAATTGCTTGAATTGCCTTTTCTAGCTGAGGTTGATATTCATTCAGAAATATTTCTAATCGTTCATAAGGATTTTTATAGCGTGATATCATTTGCTTAATCTCCTTTCTAATTTCGCAATATTCTGGCGACAATTTGCCACTGTTTTCTCCCAATGGGCAATTAAACCTTGATCTTGTGCTTCTGTTGGTTTTTCCTTTTCCTTGGCGATTTTTTCTAGATGTTCTTCTAAGGCTTGATGTTGTCCTTTTAGTTTTTTGCGGGTTTCCTGATTTTTACCCATAATTCTAATTTTAGTCTTCTCCTGACTAATTTAATTGTTATAGTGCGATCGCCAGGCAATTCGGAGAAATCGCTATTTTTTTGTGCAGATTTCTCGTAAATTAGATTAAGTAGGAAATATACTTGTACCTTGCGGATCGAGGGGAAGCGATCGCACAATTGAGTCCATACCCATTGCCATCCAGGTATTTGCCATTGCTGTTTCTACGAATTTGGTATGACTTGTATTAACTAAAGCTAAGAGTGTGGGACCTGCGCCACTAATAACTATGCCATAAGCACCAGCAGCGACAGCCGCCGCATTCACAGCATCATAACCAGGAATTAAGGATTGGCGATAGGGTTGATGTAATTTATCTTGCAAGGCTGCTGTTAACCATTCTTCTCGATTAGTGGCTAAACCCCGCAATAATAAACCCAAATGAGAAATATTGAAAATTGCATCAGCGCGACTAACTTCTGTGGGGACAACCTTTCGTGCTTCTGCGGTTGATAACTCAAAGTTAGGAATTGCTACAACTGGAACTATATCCCGATGCCAGAGAATATCGCAAATTTCCCAACCTTTTTTGCTGGTAGCAGCCAGACGACAGCCACCTAATAACGCTGGTACTACATTATCAGGATGTCCTTCCATTGCGATCGCCAATTCCATCACCTGCAACTCAGACAAAGGCGAACCAGCCAACTCATTAGCCGCAACCAACCCCCCGACAATAGCAGTCGCCGAACTACCCAAACCTCGCGCCAAAGGTACACCCAATTTGATTTCTATTTTCACCGCCGGTGGTGTTTGTTCTATATATTCATATAACTTGATAAAAGCTTGATATAAAAGATTAGTCTCATCAGTTTGTACCTTTGCGGCTTCTAAACCAGAGACTTGAATAATTAACTCACCTGCATCAAGAACAGTAAACTTAAATTCGTTATACAGCTTTAAAGCTGCACCAATACAATCAAACCCTGGTCCCAAATTCGCCGTCGTCGCGGGAACTTTAACAGTAATGCTAGAAACTACAGACATTGAAGTTAATTGACAATTTCAATATGAACTACCCCATCTTACAGGTTTTTCGCTATCATCAGGATTATAATCAGCTAAAGCCTTTGTCTAATTTTCATAAAAGCCGCACCCGTCACTAAAGCCGCAAATTGTCCCCAGTAACTCACGCTAGAGAAGGAACTACCACCAGCCATATTTAAACTCCCTATGCCATAAAATGATTGCTGAATAAACCACCAAAATAAATACAAAATAGCTGGTACTTCCACAGGGATATACAAAACCAATAAAGTCAAAACTGAATATATTTTTGCCTGGGGAAATTTGATCAGATATGCACCCAAAATAGATGCAATAGCTCCATTCGCGCCAATAATTGGCATTATTAAATCGGGGGATAAAATAATTTGGACTATGCCAGAAAAAAAGCCAGAAGTTAAATAAAGTAGTAAATACTGTTTATGTCCTAAAATACGTTCGACCGTTTTCCCAAATACCCATAAAAACAGCATATTTCCTAAGATTTGGCTAAAACTACCATGCAGAAACAGCGATACAGGTAAAGAAAGTAGCCGCCAAAATACAATTACCCACGCCGCAGAATTGTAAAAAAAAGCGTTAGCAATTGCGATATTTATTTGAGATGGAATAATTCCCCAATTATTAATTAAATCTCCTAATTCATTACTCCAATCTAATTTAATTTCCCAGAAAAATATGACTATATTAATCCCAATCAACCAATAATTAATAATAGGCTTTTGCCAACTGCGAATATTATCATCTATAGGAATCATCTTGATTTTAACATTTAAGTTACTGATTTTTAACTACTAATTAATATTTTTCCCCATTTTCTCATTTTTGTGTGGCAAGATTATCATAATGTAACACAATGTTCAAATAGGCTCAGGAAATGCTAGGAAACACCCTTGTAGGCAGATACCAAATCACCAATTACCTGGGAGGTGGCGGATTTGGTGAAACTTATGTTGCTAATGATACTCAATTACCAGGCTCTCCTCAGTGTGTAGTTAAGAAACTTAAACCTCAGTCTAGTCAAACAAATTACAACAAAATTAGTAAATTCTTCAGATATTACTAAATCTACTGTTGCTATTGGCACACCCGGTTATACTCCTGGAGAACAAGCACAAGGAACACCAAAATTTAGTAGTGATATCTATGCTTTGGGGATTATTGCTATTCAAGCTTTAACCGGATTATCACCTGATCAATTAGAGAAAGATGTCGAAAATAATGAAATTATTTGGCAAAATAACGCCACTGTATCTCCAGAATTTGCCCAATTTTTAAATCAAATGATCTGTTATGATTTTCGCCAACGTTATGCTTCTGCAACAGATTATTTAGTATGGTATAATTTAGGGAATACACAATACAATAATACAATTTACAGAAATATCAAGAAGCGATCGCCTCCTATAATAAAGCCATCCGTTATCAACCCAATCAGTATGAAAGTTGGTACAGTAAAGGCAATGCCTTGTTAAATTTGCAACAATACCCACAGGCGATCGCCTCCTACGACAAAGCCATAGAAGCCCGCACCAAAGCCCAAAATACTCCAAAATTCCCCATCAAATTCTAATTCCCCTCAAATCCTTCTCTCTGCGCCTCTGCGTGAGAAAAAAATCATCCCATTAACTCAGCAACACCCTGAAACATTGCCAAAATCCAGTAAAATCTAGAATATTATCTCAAAGAAATCTCAAGCCCTTGCAACTTGAGTCAAAATTATGGACGTATTAGAACTAAAACGCGAAATCGAACTGTTATCTAGCCGCCTGGGTAAAACCCAGGACTATCTTTGACGTACCCGCACTCAAAGCCAAAATTCACGACTTAGAACAAATTTCCGCCCAAACAGAATTTTGGGAAGACCAAACCCAGGCACAAAACACCCTGCAAGAACTCAATGATCTAAAATCCCATTTAGATCAATATTACAAGTGGCAAACCAACTTAGACGATACCAGGGCAGTTGTTGAGTTATTGGAACTAGAAACCGACACAGCACTATTGCAAGAAGCGGAATCTACCATTACCAAACTCAATCATGAACTAGACCAATGGGAACTACAACAACTACTTTCCGGCACTTACGACGACCAAGGCGCAGTCTTGACAATTAATGCCGGTGCTGGTGGAACAGACGCACAAGACTGGGCATTTATGCTCATGCGGATGTATACCCGGTGGGCAGAAGATCATGGTTACAAAGTCACCCTAGCGGAAGAATCAGAAGGTGACGAAGCCGGAATTAAATCCGCCACCCTAGAAATTACCGGACGTTATGCCTATGGTTACTTACGTTCCGAAATGGGTACTCACCGTCTCGTGAGAATTTCTCCCTTCAATGCTAACGGCAAACGGCAAACCAGCTTTGCCGGCATCGAAGTCATGCCGCAAATAGATAACACCGTCAAATTAGACATACCAGAAAAGGATTTAGAAATTAGCACCACCCGTTCTGGCGGTAAAGGTGGACAAAACGTCAACAAAGTAGAAACCGCAGTCCGCATAGTTCACCTCCCCACCGGTCTAGCAGTCCGGTGTACAGAAGAACGTTCGCAACTGCAAAACAAAGAAAAAGCGCTCGCCCGTCTCAAAGCCAAACTATTAATCATTGCCAAAGAACAACGCGCTCAAGAAATTGCCGAAATTCGCGGTGATATGGTTGAAGCTTCCTGGGGTAATCAAATCCGTAACTATGTATTTCATCCTTACCAAATGGTGAAAGACCTCCGCACAAATACTGAAACCACAGCCATTACCGATGTTATGAATGGTGAACTGGATATGTTCATTCAAGCCTATCTCCGGCAAGAAAACCAGATAGTTGAAGCGTAACTTAGATCCCCGACTTCTTTGAGAAGTCGGGGATCTTTGCTATATTTCCCTGACAGAGGTTACAGTAATAAAAGAGATGATAATGAATTGATTATGGACAAATCCCCTGCCACAGAACCTCAACCCAGCTATGTCAAACTCGCCATGCGAAACATGGTCAGAAAAGGCGGCACTTCCCTCAAACACTTGGCGTTAACTGCCGTAGGACTGTTATCTGTCCTGGTGGGTTTAGCATACCTTACCCGCTAAGTGAGGAAAACTTGTGCCGCTACAGGTTGAATTATATTTAGAAAATTGCTGTGATGATTCTTCCCCAATTCCTCCTGAAACTTGGGAAAACTGGTTTTGGCAATGGTTGGAAATTCTTGAGGATTACCTGCCAACTGCACCTAGTTATGAAATCAGTTTGCGTTTGACAACCGATACAGAAATTCAAACCCTTAATTCCCAATATCGTCAACAAGATAAACCTACAGATGTCTTAGCCTTTGCATCTTTAGAAGCAGATTTACCACAAAGCGAAGAAATGCTGGTAGCCATGCCTTTGTATCTAGGTGATATAATTGTCTCTATAGACACAGCACAACGTCAGGCACAACAGCAGGAACATAGCTTGTCTACAGAGTTGGCTTGGTTAACGGCTCATGGTTTACTACATCTATTAGGTTGGGATCATCCTGACGAAGAGAGTTTGATCGAAATGTTAAACGAGCAAGTTGTATTACTGAAGGAAATAGGTATTATTATTAACTTAGAGTTGTAGGTATATCTTAACAACTGCAAATTTTGGTAATTACCTTATAGTGTAGCTGATTTAAAATAGCCTACAATTACCTCACAGTTGATCTGGTTATGAAAATAGGTAAATTCTCACTCTTTTACATACCCTATTCTTTTGTCTATGCCCCCAAAAGTCTCATCTTCACCAACCAATAATAGCTTACCAACGCTTGTGTCCAAAGATAGGGAACTTTCCTGGCAGATTGCCTCTAATCTATTTGTTAGTTTTAAGTATGCTTGGGCTGGAATTACCTACGCTTTTCAGACTCAAAGGAATTTTCGGATTCATGTAGCCGTCTGCGCCTTGGCTATTGGATTAAGTGTATTTTTACAGTTAGAAACAGTAGAAGTATCCATAATTTTTGTTACCAGCGGTTTAGTTTTGACCTTAGAGTTAGTGAATACTTCTATTGAGTCAATTGTAGATTTAACCGTCAAACAGTCTTATCATGAGTTGGCAAAAGTTGCTAAAGACTGCGCTGCTGCTGCTGTACTTGTCTCAGCTTTAGTCGCATTATTAGTTGCCTCTACATTAATATTGCCTCCTTTAGCAAGGTTAATTCTGTCTAGGTTCTAAATGGTAGATTGTGAATAGTAGAGACGTTTTCAGGGAACATCTTTGATATTTTTAAATAAAATTAGGTAAAAATTGTGATATTAGTCATTGATAACTACGATAGTTTTACGTATAATTTAGTACAATATTTTGGGGAATTAGCAGTAGATTTCCCAGTTGCTAAAGACCTACAAGTAGTCCGAAACGATAAGATTACTCTAGATGAGATTAGGGAATTAAACCCCGATGCAGTAGTGATTTCCCCCGGTCCTGGTCGTCCAGATGATGCCGGAGTTTCCCTAAATGCGATCGCCCAATTAGGAGATCAACTCCCGATTTTAGGTGTGTGCTTAGGACATCAAAGTATTGGTCAGGTTTTCGGTGGTAAAATTGTCTCTGCCCCAGAATTGATGCACGGAAAAACCTCTTTGGTATCTCATACAGGCATAGGAATTTTTCAAGGTTTAGAAAATCCTTTAACCGCTACCAGATATCATAGTTTAGTTATTGAACGCGAAACTTGCCCGGAAGTATTGGAAATTACAGCTTGGGTAGAAGATGGTACAATTATGGGCGTGAGACATCGGCAATATCCTCACATTCAAGGAGTCCAATTTCATCCAGAGAGTGTCCTAACTGCCTTGGGTAAGGAATTACTGAGAAATTTTTTACGAGCTTTGTAAGGCAACTATTCTTATGAAACGACGACAATTGATAGGCTATGCTGGAGCAGGTTTAGTAACGGCTATAGTTACTAATTTAGGTGATCAAGTTCCAGTAAATGCCCAATCTGGTGGTGTATCAATTCAGTGGTTAGGCCATACCTGCTTTTTATTGACCAATGGTAACATCAAAATTCTAATCAATCCCTTTAGCAATTTGGGTTGTACAGCTAAGTATCGTCCCCCAAAAGTTAAGGCAGATTTGGTGTTAATTAGCAGTCAACTGTTGGATGAAGGGGCAATAGATAAAATACCAGGAAATCCCAAATTAGTTTATCAACCGGGTGTCTATGAGTTTCGAGGTGTTAAATTTCAGGGAATTACCACAGACCATGATCGTAAGGGTGGAAAACAATTTGGGCAAAATATAGCCTGGAAATTGAACCAAGGTGGAATTAATCTACTGCATTTAGGGGGTGCTGCTGCACCGATTACCCTAGAACAAAAAATTCTCATGGGTCGTCCTGATGTATTATTTATTCCTGTTGGCGGCAGTGATAAAGCTTACAATCATCAAGAAGCAAAACAGGCAATTGATGTCTTAAATCCTAAGTTAGTTATTCCTACCCATTATCGTACCCAAGCGGCTGAAAGTGGCAAGTGTGACATTACTCCAGTAGACGATTTTCTAAATTTGATGCAGAGTGCGAATATTAATGTCCGCCGCAGCAACAATGATTCTGTATTAGTTAATTCTAAAAGTTTGCCAGAAAAAACGGAAGTTCAACTTTTGAGTTACAAGTTTTGATTCCTTAATTTATTGTAGGTTGGGTTGACATGAGAAAACCCAACAAATTTCCAACTAAAATTAAGTGAAAAGATAACTTGGTATGGAGCAGATGCAATGATGAGAGTTTGGCTTATATGTTTTTTAATTCTGTTTGCCCTAGCGGAATTTTTTAAGTGGTTACGAGGTTTTTCTGTTCCGTTACCAATATATATATTAGGTGGGGTATTTTTAGCTGTTGCTTCTAATTATGATAAGATATTTGGCTATTATGTCAGTAATGCTAGTGTAATTACACCTGTGGAAATATCCCAGGAAATACCTAAGTTGGCATCATCAGTAAACTCAACTCCAATTTCTGAATTAATACTTAGTGCTGTACCTAAATCCGATATTCAAGAATCTGCCAACAATTGAGTTGCTATATAGGGGGAGTCAGGAGGTAGGGGCGCAGGGCCTGCGCCCAGTCAGGAGTTCAGGAGTTCAGGAGTCAGAAAGAAGAATAAAGAAGAAGAAAATTGTTACCGGCCTGTGGTTTGCATCAGGACAATATGTGGATGTTGCCTGAGAAAATGAATAACTTCGTAAATATAACCCGCATAAAACATAAGATTTTTGTTAAAATTACTGGAAAATTAGAAGTTGAGTAGCTTTTAAGACAGAAAAAAAAAGTAGCAAATACTACGAATTGTATTGAATGAAGACAAATATCGTAGACGCAGAGGAACAAAAACAAGTGTTCAGAAAATTGACTATCATTGGGTGTTTAACTCTATTTCTACTGGTAGGGTTGTTAACAGGAAATGCTTTGGCAGAAACCTCAGCAACCGTGCCTAGTCCGAATACAGGTGACACAGCATTTATGCTGATTTCCTCAGCTTTAGTAATGCTAATGACACCGGGATTAGCATTCTTTTATGGTGGGTTTGTGCGATCGCACAATATTCTCAACACATTGATGATGAGTTTTGTGTTAATGGCGATTGTGGGAGTCACTTGGGTTCTTTGGGGTTATAGTCTTTCCTTTGCCCCTGGGTTGCCCTTCATTGGTGGTTTACAGTGGCTGGGGTTAAATGGTGTTGGTGTGGAAACCACAGGTTATTTGCAAGGTTCAGCCCCTGCGGAGGTAGTTTCCTATGCGGGGACAATTCCCCACCAAGCATTCATGATCTATCAAGCCATGTTTGCAATTATCACCCCAGCCTTAATTTCGGGAGCGATCGCCGAACGCATGAGTTTCCGTGCCTATTGCCTATTTGTAGTCCTGTGGTCAACCTTTATCTACACACCCCTAGCACACATGGTTTGGGCAAAGGGAGGATTTTTAGGTTTATACGGCGGTATCGGCGCTCTCGACTTTGCTGGTGGTACAGTAGTGCATATTAGTTCCGGTATTTCGGCACTGGTAGCCGCAATTGTCCTGGGTCCGAGAAAAAACTATCCAGATCGTCTTAGCCCTCCCCATAACGTCCCCTTTATCTTATTGGGCGCTGGGTTACTTTGGTTTGGTTGGTTCGGTTTTAATGCTGGTAGTGCCTTATCCGCCGGCACAGTAGCCACAGTCGCCTTTGTTGCTACTAATACATCAGCCGCCGCTGGGGCGTTAATGTGGTTAATTTTAGAAGCTACATTACGAGGAAAGCCCACCGCAGTTGGTGCAGCCACAGGTGCAGTCGCCGGTTTAGTGGGAATCACCCCAGCCGCTGGATTTGTCACCCCTGTAGCCGCAATTTTAATCGGTTTCACTACCTCTGTCGTCTGCTTTTATGCAGTGAGTTTCAAGCACAAATTGCAGGTTGATGATGCCCTAGATACCTATCCTCTCCACGGTGTTGGAGGTACTATCGGGGCGATTTTAACAGCTTTCTTTGCCACAACTGAAGTAAATAGCGGAGGTAAAGATGGGGTACTGCGCGGTAACTTCGATGAATTATTTGTGGAACTAGCAGCGATCGCCATAGCCTATATTATTGCTGGTGTAGGAACTTGGATTATTCTGAAAATTATTGCTGCTACAGTTGGTTTACGAGTCCCAGATCAAACCGAAGATCAAGGCTTGGATATTAACGAACACGGAGAAGAAGGTTATAATTCCGAATTTGCAGATCGTATCTCTAATAAGTAGAAGGCAGGGGAGTAGGGAAGAATATTTTTCTTCCCAATCACAACTGACAGATTTACAATTAAATTCAATATCGGTAATGTTTATTCGTCGTGTCTAATCGTGTAAAAGCCTTTCCCGTCTGGGGATTATTCGCACTGTTAACTAATATTATCCTAATGTTAGCAGTCGTTTTATTGATTTGGCGACAGCAAAAACTAACCCCTGTGTTAGCAACCACAGCTATTCCATCTCCCCCAGAACCAGTGAACCTGAACTGGAAAAATCAATATGTAGCACCAGAATTAGGCCTCCGGCATAAGCTCAGTTATCCCCAATGGTTGGATATCCTCAAACAAGAAGCTAAAATAACTGCTGACAAAAATCCCCAGCGATTAAGCATATTAGCGGGAGATTCTCTGAGTTTATGGTTTCCACCGGAGTTATTACCTGAGGATAGAAGCTGGTTAAATCAGGGCATATCTGGGGAAGTTAGTAATGGATTATTGCAAAGATTAGATTTTTTTGATCGCACCCAACCGGAAAAGATTTTCATTATGGTGGGTATTAATGATCTAATTCGTGGGCTAGATGATCAGGAAATTTTAGCTAATTATCGGCAAATTATCAGTTATTTGCGAAGAATACATCCCCAAACCGAAATTGTCGTTCAGTCAATTTTGCCTCATGGTGGAGAGAAAGCAACTTGGGAAGGAAAAGAAAAACTTCTAGCAATTCCCAATTCTCGGATTCGCAATTTGAATCAGGAATTGAATAATCTCGCTACTGAAAAAGGTGCGAAATATCTCAATTTACATCCCTTATTCACCGATAAACAAGGTAATCTGCGATCAGATTTTACAACCGACGGTTTGCATCTGAGTCCCCCTGGTTATCTAGTTTGGCGGACTGCCCTACAGATGTATAGTAACCAACAAATAACACCCCAAGCAGCTAAACCCGAAAAGATCAACTCAAAAAGTAGGATATAAATCCAAATTTCCTATCTAGATCATCTCAAAACACGAGAAAATCAAAAGTAGTAATTATTAGTGGTCAATCTAAAATGGATACAAAAGCTTTTAAACGTAGCCTTCAACATTCAGACAATTACAATCGTAAAGGCTTTGGCCATCAAGCGGAAGTCGCTACCCAGTTAGAGTCTGAGTTTCAGAGTAACTTAATTCAGGAAATCCGCGATCGCAACTACACCATCAGACGTGGTAATGTCACCATTCAACTAGCACAAGCATTTGGTTTTTGTTGGGGCGTAGAACGGGCTGTAGCCATGGCCTATGAAACCCGGCAACATTTTCCCACAGAACGGATTTGGATTACTAACGAAATTATTCACAATCCATCCGTGAATAAAAGAATGCAAGAAATGCAAGTAGAATTTATTCCCGTTATTGACAAAGTGAAAGACTTTTCTGTTGTTAATAGTGGTGACGTAGTAATTCTACCAGCCTTTGGTGCAAGTGTTCAAGAAATGCAAATATTGCATGATAAAGGTTGCCAAATTGTTGATACTACCTGCCCCTGGGTATCCAAAGTATGGAACACCGTAGAAAAGCACAAAAAAGGTGATTACACCTCAATTATTCACGGAAAATACAAGCATGAAGAAACAGTTGCCACCAGTTCCTTTGCCGGGAAATATTTGATTGTTTTAAACTTAAAAGAAGCAGAATATGTCATTAATTATATTCTCAACGGTGGCGATCGTGAAGAATTTTTAGCCAAATTTTCCCAAGCCTGTTCAGCAGGATTTGATCCTGATCAAGACTTACAACGGGTAGGAATTGCTAACCAAACAACCATGCTCAAAGGTGAAACCGAACAAATCGGTAAAATGCTAGAACATACAATGATGAAGAAATATAGACCAGCAGAATTAAATCAGCATTTTCAAAATTTCAACACCATCTGTGATGCCACTCAAGAACGTCAAGATGCTATGTTAGAATTAGTCGAAGAAAATGTAGATTTAATCATAGTTATTGGTGGCTTTAACTCATCAAATACTACCCAACTACAACAAATTGCCTTTGATCGGGGTATTCCTTCCTATCACATTGATTCTGTAGAACGGATTCAATCAATTAATAGCATTGAACATCGGCAATTAACAGGAGAATTAGTAATTACAGAAAATTGGTTACCAGATGGAGAAATTAAAGTTGGTGTGACTTCTGGTGCTTCAACACCGGATAAAGTAGTTGAAGATATCATCGAGAAAATTTTCGCCCTCAAAGCAACAGCAGCTTTAGTTTAAAATGTCATTTCTTTCCTTACCTATCCTTCAGAAAAGGTAGATTAGTAGGGGCTAACCCCCTGTGGTTGCCCCATAACCCCCTGTGGTTGCCCCATAACCCCCTGTGATCACCCTATGAATCGGAGTAGACACGGGGGCGCTACCCCTACATCAAATCCAAATATTTTATATAAGTAGGTGAACACAATAAAATCAAACTCTGTAAAGAAACGTAAAATCGCTGAAAACTTCTTTAATCTTGCCTCTTGCCTTTTGCCTCTTGCCTTTCTCTAACAACGATTTTTAACGCCAACCTACTTAATCAATTTTGCTTACCTATCTGCCGAGTCCTGTGCAAATATCCTCTAAAGAAAATGATAAAGTAGCCCCATATCATGCTAACTTAAGGAATCTATAACAATGACTGGTAATACGTTTTTTGATCAACTCCAACCTGCAAGCCAGCAACAATCTATCGTTTACCTACCGTACATTCAGGGTAATAAGCGGAATTTGTTACCTTATGCTATCAGTCTTTATCAAAAAGGCGTGTTGGAAGGACAGCGCAAAATTGAAGGTAGTGACAATATTCCCTTCGTTGCTACTTGGAATGTTTCTACCTTACCTTCAGACTTAACCCGTTGCCGAATCCAGTTTGATGGTAACGCCGAACTATCTTATGAAGTAATGATGGCAAGTTTTGAATTTATGATTTGTTTAATTGAACTAATGGAAAACTATAAGCGGGATAAAATCACGGATTTTTCTAAATCCTTTTACCGCAAATTATTACGTTTAGATGATTGAAGCAAAATAGAAAAAGCTTTCTTAAACCTCGTTTACTGGGAAACCTCTAGATTTTTCCAACATAACTAGCTATTATACGGAAATTTAGGTTTATACGCCTTACAAAAATCACTATGAACACACCACTAACAAACCAACCTATCCGCGTTGGAGTCCTGGGTTTTGGCGGACTTGGACAGGCAGCCGCAAAACTCCTTTCCAGCAAACGAGAAATGATTCTTGTTGCCATCGCAGACCAAAATGGCTATGCTTACTCCACTGAGGGCTTAAACACCCAAGCTTGTATTACTACTTACCAAAATCAAGGTACAATCGGTCATTTAGAAGCATTTGGTACATTAAGCAACAACAGTATTCAGGATTTAATTCAAGTCACTGGTGACACTGTAGATGGTTATTTCCTGGCTTTACCTAACCTCCCCAACGACTTTATCCCCTCTGTTGCCAAAGAATTTATTCAAGCCGGTTGGCAGGGTGTTCTGGTAGATGCCATTAAACGCACCAGTGCAGTCGAACAACTCCTATCCATGAAAGATGAACTGCAAGCCGCTGGAATTACCTACATGACTGGCTGTGGTGCTACTCCTGGGCTATTAACCGCTGCTGCCGCCTTAGCTGCCCAAAGTTATGCGGAAATTCACAATGTGGTCATTACCTTTGGTGTGGGAATTGCTAACTGGGAAGCCTACCGCGCCACTGTTAGGGAAGATATTGGTCATATGCCCGGTTATAGTGTAGAAGCTGCTAGAGCCATGACTGACGCAGAGGTAGAAGCGTTACTTGATCAGACCGATGGGGTGTTAACCTTGGAAAATATGGAACACGCCGATGATGTGATGTTAGAGGTGGCGGGAATTTGTTCACGGGATAGAGTCACGGTTGGCGGTGTAGTTGATACCCGTAACCCCAAAAAGCCCCTGAGTACAAATGTGAAAATCACTGGACGCACTTTTGAGGGAAAAATATCTACTCATACCTTCACGTTAGGGGATGAAACTAGCATGGCTGCCAATGTGTGTGGTCCTGCCTTCGGTTATCTTAAAGCTGCTCAAGAATTGCGTCAACGGGGCATTTCTGGCTTATTTACGGCTGCAGAAATTATGCCTAAGTTTGTAAAATAGGTGGTCGGTAATTGGTTATAGCGGTATGCACTCTTTGTGAGATCCATTTAGCAAATCGTAAAGCCTGTAGGGGCTAGGAAACCCCGCCCTCTGTTGTATTGCTAAAAAGACGGGGATTCTAGTTTCATGGAGATTTTTTGACAACAACAACAATGGAGGGCGCAGGCCCTGCGCCCCTACGAGTTTTGCGATAAAAAACTGTACGTCATAACATCAAGAAGTGCTGTATCAGGTTTTAAATTATGTTCAATGCAATGTCTTATCGCTTGATTGCGAATGAATTGGGTCGTACGAATGGCATTTTCCTGATCAGAAGAGGTTTTAGTGGCTAAATTGTGTGATAATAATAACCTAAAGTTATGAATTGATAACGGTGTAGTTAGGCATGGATTATCGGGATGCAGGCGTTGATGTTGAAGCGGGTAGAGCTTTTGTAGATCAAATTCGCAATTTGGTTCACAGCACCTTTAGAAAAGAGGTTTTGGGAGGATTGGGTGGCTTTGGTGGTTGTTTTCAACTGCCTACAGGTTACAAAGAACCGGTTTTGGTTTCGGGGACAGATGGTGTGGGGACAAAGTTGAAAATAGCTCAAATTCTCAACCGTCATGATACTGTGGGCATAGATTTGGTGGGAATGTGTGTTAATGATGTGTTGACATCGGGTGCAGAACCGCTGTTTTTTCTAGATTATGTCGCAACCGGTAAGTTAGATAAGGAACAATTAACTCAGGTGGTAGCGGGGATAGCTACTGGTTGTAAATTGGCGGGTTCGGCTTTGCTGGGGGGAGAAACGGCGGAAATGCCCGGTTTTTACCAGGTTGGTGAATACGACTTGGCTGGTTTTTGCGTGGGAATTGTGGAAAAAAGCCGAATGTTGGATGGTTCTCTGGTGCAGGTGGGTGACGTGGCTATCGGTTTAGCTAGTTCAGGTGTCCATAGTAATGGTTTGAGTTTAGTCAGAAAAATTGTCAGTGATGGTGGTTTTGCTTGGACTGATACCCCAGATTTATTAAATGGTGTATCTATTGGAGAAACTTTTCTCACGCCTACACGCATTTATGTAAAATCTGTTTTGGCTGCGTTGGAATCAGGTTTAGAAGTTCATGGCATGGCGCACATTACTGGGGGCGGTTTACCAGAAAATTTACCAAGATGTTTAAGTAATGGTCAAGGGATGAAAATGATCCCTGATAGTTGGACTATTCCTTCTGTATTCCATTGGTTAGCTGCGGCTGGTTCTGTAGGTGCTGAGGCTATGTATAATACATTCAATATGGGTATTGGCTTTGTGTTATTAGTTCCACCTCAGCAAGCAGAACAGGTAATTACTCATTTTCAATCTCAGGATATCTCTGCTAATGTAATTGGTGAAGTGATCAATGGAGCAGGTGAATTGAGCGGTTTGTGGTAACAATAGCGGTAAACAGATAGAAACTATACGCAAAATTTATATTCTCTTGATGGAAGTAATCAAAAATACTCATCGCCATCAGCGTTAATATTTGCTAACGTAGTCTTAACATATTGCAAAAATCAATTGGTGCAGTTGGGGAAGTATCTGTATTTACTGGTTAGTGGTATTGGTTATATCTCGTTTATAAGTGTGGCCTGTTGGTGTTTTGAGAAGAATGTAATTTTTGTGTAGAGGGGTTATGGTTATAAATTTTGCCCGGACTACTGTTTCTAAGGAACTACTAAAGCAAGTATTCCAACGCATTGATGCACAAAGTTGTCCCCAGTTATTTAATTTTCATATGCACACGGTTCACTCGGATGGCAAACTAGAACCGGGTGATTTGATGGGTCAAGCGATCGCAATTGGTTTAAAAGGTCTAGCTATCACTGATCATCACAGTATTGGTGGCTACCAAGCAGCCCTGGTTTGGTTAGAAGATTGGAAATGGCGTAATCCTGATGCTCATACTCCATATCTGTGGAGTGGTGTAGAAATTAATGCCAATCTGCTGGATAATGAAGTTCACATTCTGGCTTATGCTTTTGAGTCAGAACATCCCAGTATGCAGCCATATTTACAAAAAATTCCGAGTACAGGGAAGGCTTATCAAGCAGTTAACGTTATTAAAGCTGTTCATGAAGCGGGAGGAGTAGCGGTACTTGCTCACCCAGCCCGGTATAGGCGATCGCATTTTGACCTCATTCCTGCGGCTGCGGGTGATGGTATTGATGGTGTTGAAACTTTCTACGCTTACAATAACCCCAAACCTTGGAAACCTAGTGTGGTGGAAACTGAGGAGGTTCAACAATTAGCGGAAAAATTTAATTTGTTTAGCACCTGTGGTACTGATTCGCACGGATTGAATTTGATGCATAGGTTGTAAATCTGTATTTACCTCGTTTAAACTCCTGGTTTACTAACCAGGGGAAAGGTGACAGGTTACAGGGGGAAAATTATTTCTAATGACTAATGACCAGTGACTAATGACCAATGACTAATGACTAAAGAACTATTAAAACAAGTAAGAGTAATTGATCCTGTCCAGAAAACTGATACCGTAGCAGATGTATTAATTATTGATGGTTATATCCAAACTGTTGCCCCGCAAATTCCATATTTTAGTGTTGATACTTCTATTCGTGATTGTCAAGGCTTAATTCTTGGGGCGGGATTAGTTGATTTATATAGTCATTCAGGTGAACCTGGATTTGAAGAACGAGAAACTTTAAGTTCTTTCTTACAAGCTGCCAAGGCTGGTGGTTTTACTAGAGTGGGTGTATTACCGGATACATCACCACCGATTGATAAACCTGCTTTAGTAGCACAGTTACAGCAACAGCGAGATAGAGGAAAAGCTTCTCCCCATTTGCACATCTGGGGGGCAATTACCTTAGATATAGCAGGTAAACAATTAACAGAGGTAGCAGATTTAGCCGCTGCCGGGGTTGTGGGTTTTACTGATGCTAAACCTTGGGACAATTTGGGGATAGTCAGACGGGTTTTGGAGTATCTTCAACCCTTTGGTAAACCTGTGGCTTTTTGGCCATGCGATCGCCATTTGGCAGCTAATGGTAGAATCAGAGACGGTGCAGAAGCCTTGCGAATAGGCTTATCTCCCATTCCAGTTAGTGCGGAAACAACAGCAATTGCCGCTTTATTAGAATTAGTCGCGGATATTGGTACACCAGTTCATATTATGCGTGTTTCCACTGCTCGTGGTGTAGAATTAATTGCTAAAGCTAAAGCTCAAGGTCTTGCCGTTACTGCTAGTACCACCTGGATGCACGTTTTACTAGATACAACAGCTATCAGAAATTATCACACATCCTTGCATTTAGATTCGCCCTTGGGAAATCACCAAGATATGCTATGCTTGCGGGATGCTGTGCGAACTGGGATCATAGATGCGATCGCTATTGATCACGCACCTTATACTTATGAAGAAAAAGTCCAAGCTTTTGGTGAATCACCACCGGGGGCAATTGGTTTAGAATTAGCATTACCCCTACTTTGGCAAAATCTCGTAGCGACTGGAGAATTTACAGCTTTAGAATTATGGCGCGTTTTGAGTCATCAACCAGCAGCTTGTTTGCAACAAGAAGTTAAAGCCATTCAAGCTGGAGAAACAGCCGAATTGACTTTATTCAATCCGCTGCAAACTTGGAACATCAACAAAGCAAATCTCCAGACACTTGCTTATAATACTCCTTGGTTTGGTCAAGAAGTTACAGGTCGGGTTGTGCAAGTTTGGTGTCATACTAATTTAAAATGAAGCTGCTTAAAGTAAAATTCTAAGAATAATTAAACGCAGATAAACGCAGATAAATACGGATGATAATTATTCTGAGCAGTTTCACATAAAATTGGTATAATCTATTTTAGTACATGAGAACTATATTAATACTCAATGTCTGATTTAATTCTGTTTTGGCATCGTCGAGATTTACGCATTTCTGATCATACAGGACTAGCTGCGGCTAGAGAAAAAAGTGCGAAGATTGTAGGTGTATTTTGTCTAGATCCTCAAATTCTCGCAAGTGATGATATTGCCCCCGTTAGGGTAAAATATATGATTGGCTGTTTGCAATCTCTCCAAGAAAGATATCAGCAAGCAGGTAGTCAATTATTAATTTTACAAAATGATCCCGTGATTGCAATTCCCAAATTAGCAACAGCATTAAAAGCAAAAGCTGTATTTTGGAATTGGGATGTTGAACCCTATTCCCAAACACGAGATTTAGCTGTAATTGAAGCTTTGAAAACTCAAGGAATTGAATTTCTTAACGACAATTGGGATCAGTTATTACATTCACCAACAGAAATTTTTAGTGGTGCGAAAACTCCCTATACTGTTTATACCCCTTTTTGGAAAAATTGGATTACTAAATCTAAAGCTAAACCAGTTGAAACTTTAGCAAATCTAGAAAATTTAACAGCAGAAGAACAAGAGATTTCTCAACTCACAGGAACTATTAATTTACCTTCTGCCGCAGATTTAGGTTTTATTTGGGATGCAGAATTGATAATTTCTCCCGGAGAATTAGTAGCACAAGAAAAGTTAGATAATTTTGCCAAATCTGCTATTAATGAATATCAAGAACAGCGGAATTTTCCCGCAATTGATGGTACATCTCAATTAAGTGCCGCTTTAAAGTTTGGTGTTATTGGGATGAGAACTATTTGGCAAACTACTATAGAAGCACTGGCAAATGGTAACAGTGAAGAAGTAAATGCCAGTATCCAAACATGGCAAAAGGAATTAGCATGGCGGGAATTTTATCAACATGCTATGTACCATTTTCCAGAATTAGCTAAGGGTGCATATAGAGACACTTTTAAAACATTCCCTTGGCAAAATAATGAAAAGTATTTTCAGGCTTGGTGTGAAGGGAAAACAGGTTATCCTATAGTAGATGCCGCCATGCGTCAATTAAATGAAACCGGCTGGATGCACAACAGATGTAGAATGATTGTTGCCAGTTTTTTGACTAAAGATCTAATTATTAATCCCCAATGGGGAGAAAAATATTTTATGCAGAAACTCATTGATGGTGATTTATCTGCTAATAATGGAGGCTGGCAATGGAGTGCTTCTAGTGGTATGGACCCTCAACCATTACGGATTTTTAACCCTGCCAGTCAAACCCAAAAATTTGATGCCGAAGCGGAATATATTCGTCAGTGGATACCTGAATTGCGTTATGTATCTCCAGAATACTTGGTAACTGGGAAAATTCCCCTGTTAGATTACTATGGCACAAATTACCAGCAGCCAATCGTTGATCATAAACAACAGCAAGCTTTGTTTAAGCAATTATATCAACAACAAAAGGTTATTGGATGAAATGTTATAGTTTGGAAAATGGCTCAGGTCAGATTTGAACTGACGACCCCAGGCTTATGAGTCCCGTACTCTAACCAACTGAGCTACTGAGCCACGTTGTTTTATCAACTCATACTAAGATAGCATACCAATTTGCATTTGACAACTATCAATTTCCAAATTTTTACTTTCAAAATAAAAAGAGGGAGTTCACGTCCCTCAATTAACCAAAGAATCAGTGACATACTCCACACACTCCCTTATGCCTTGCGGCACGCTCGCGCGAACAGGTGAGTGTGGGCTTCTCGGCGACTCCTCTATGAAGACATTAACCGAGCTTTAAAGCCCTATGCCCTAGGGACTTTTTGAGATAATTTTTAACTTTTTTGATAGGCTGCTTTTGGTGCATTTAATTGAGTTACACCTACTGTTGAAAACTATATCAAATATTTGAAAAAAATCAAGAAAGTGTTCATTCCTCATCGCCCAACAGCACTGATTAAGCTGCGCTTAATTTTGCTCGTTGGGCAATTCGTCACTTACGCGTATTTATCTCATCACCTCCCTATCGGGTAGGTGAGAGGCTTCTACTGTTTAAGCTAAATTTCCAAGAGGCGGAAATTAAATGCGATTGGGTAAGAAAGCGATTGGGTTAACAGCGCTTTTGCCAGATGGATGAACTTCAAAGTGAGTATGAGGTCCAGTGCTTAAACCAGTGCTACCCATAGCCGCGATTGTCTGACCTTGTTGCACTCTTTGACCAGGTTGCACCAAAATCCGGCTGTTATGTGCATAGCGAGTTAAGCTACCATCATCATGACGGATATCCACAAGGTTACCGTAACCACCGCTGTTCCAGCCTGCTTTCTCAACGACACCAGCAGATGAAGCATAAATAGGTGTGCCGGTTGAGTTAGCAATATCAATCCCTCTGTGCATTCTTCCCCACCGCCAGCCATAACCAGAGGTTAGAACTCCCTTAGCAGGCCAAATGTAGCTTGTGGTGGAAGAATTAGCTGGGAAACTGGGATTATCTTCAGTGGTCTGAGGCAAGTGGATATCCACTGCTGCTATAGGTGGTAAAGCGGGAGAAACTGAAGTTCCTCGCAATTTTCCTAAAGAGTCAGAGGCACTGGTACGAGCAGGAGGCACTGTTAATTTAATTCCAGATGATTTGCGGGGAGAATTCCATCTAGCGCCTGTTTTGCTGGGCAGAAATTCTGGGTTAATTGGCTCGTTGGAAGGAGCGGATGCTGTCACTAGAGTCTTAAGCGGTTGATTGCTGTAGGTGGGCAATATTGCTTGAGGTACGGCAATCTGGATGGCATTCGCTTGAGAGACTGTGGAGTTATTGGATGATTCAATAGCAATAGGTACAGACTGAGTATTGTTTTCAGGGGCTGTAACAGCTACACCAGCTTGTTGAGCGCGGTATTTATAACGCAATCTCTCAATTTCTGCTTGCAAGCTGCGGATACGTTCATTACCTTTGGCTTTAGATACCTTTTGCACGGGTTTTTGTGAACCCTGCTTTTGTTGGGAAAAAGTTCTTGGTAATGGAACATCACCGCCTAAGCCGTAAGAGTTACTGGGAGTAGGTAAGGCTTTGGGAATAACAATAGGAATAGTAGGCTGCCCTTGGCTATCTGGGACTATTGGTGCAGGAACATTAATTCGGTTAGCGATACTAGGATAATTAGTCCGTTCTTGCTCTTGTGTCACTACTGGTACTGGGATAGCCACGCTATTGGTAGCCGGAGTTTCAATCCCTTCTACCTGCTCATTTATTGTTGGGGCAGGAATTGTTACACTGGTATTATTGGCAACAAATGATCTGGGGTTAAAACTAGGGTTATTTAAAGAAGAATTATCTACCTGCCTAGAGGTTTCTAATATCTTGTCCGCAGGAATAATTAACCTTTGATTAATTTGCAGTTGATTAGGATCACTCAGGTTGTTAGCTTTAACCAGATCAGAAACCGAAGTGCCGTAATTGGTAGCAATTTCTGCTAAGGTGTCTCCGGGCTTGACTTGATATGTTGAGGGAGATAATTGTGCGACAACTTTTGTTGAGGCTGATGCAGGCAGAGGTATTTGCTGTATCGTCGGACTTGTTTCTTTGTTCTGTTTCAACCGAGAAATCAGCTCGGATTGGTTGAAATCATTCAAGTTCTCCGATTGTTCTGGTACGGATCTATTAGCTACAGTGGTTGGCTGTGCTTCTTTAATACCAGTTTTTAATAAATCTTGAGTTTGTTCAGATCGTAAATCTGCCAAACTATTTCTTAAGCGGGTTGACTTTTCCTGTAAGCGATTCAGGGCAAATTCCTGCTGTGCTTTTAATTGGGCATCAATATTACCGCCTGCTAACTCGCCTGCTGACAAATTTTGGGTACTGCCAGTAACCTCTTCCACTTTAGACAACTGTGATTCTGTCTCAGGCTGTTGGTTATTTGTTGGTAATGTCGCCTGAATTGGGCTATAGCTGACTCCCGGAGCTAATTGTGAGTGAACAGAATTTCTGTCAACTGATTTGGCTGGGGAAATTACGTTGGATGCGGTGCCTTCGACGGCTGTGCTGTTGGTTGCAATTTGCCACTTAGCTTCAAGCCCAGGTACTTGTGAGACTACTGTTGGTTCCAATATCGCTGGATTGGCTAACGCGCCTGCGTGTGAGACGGTTGGGGCTTCCAGTTTGGTGGCGGCAAATTTCATCTCAGTCTCAGCAACAGATGGATTTGTTGAAGCTGCTTTTTGACTGCCAACAGGAGCCGCTGCTTGGGCTTGATCGCTTTGTCGAGTCACCAAAAGGCTGGTTGCTCCCATGGATATCGCCAAGCCAATCATGGCTGCCCGATGAGTCCGCGCCCGGCGGGTCATTTTGGGATTGATCTCATAATTTGTTTGCTCTACCGGGGCATCATCGCTGCTGGGGGTATTGTTCAACACAGCCTTATCTCTTTTTTTCAATGCTCGTTTCAAAGACGACCTCCTAATGATCACTAGCGTTTAACTGATCTTGATTTTTAAGTTGGATATTAATTCATGATTGATATCACATCAAACCACATATCAAGATCACATTCACCAGAGACACTTACGCAAGATTAACGTGCTTCTCTGATTTAAACAACTTCTACACCTTTGTAAACCCTAAAGTTTTTGGTGCTGTCTTGTCTAAGTCACTCCTCACAACCTAAAAATTTTCACTGTTGAGAGTCATCCTCACTCATTCTGCTGCAAAAAGACAGAACTAAACAAATATCATAACTTGGCTAGGTCTATTGTCTCTATTAGCTCATTATCTGGGACGATTTCTACAATAGCAATAATCCCGCTGTAGACGTTTTCAAGATTTTTTGACTAAATCCGTTTTATCAATACGAGACTTTACTTTTATTCTTCCCTAAAAAACAACCGTATACAACATCCGCAATTTTTGCATTATTTTGTTGTATTTCTAGATACAATGTTATTCGATCCATTGAGAGTCAAGGTGTTTGGGATTTTTTGCTTTTTTGAGTCATAAGCTGAGAATTAACTAAAATCTATCCTTGGTGGTTAGATCACCCTGAAAATATCTATACAAATTTCTTATGTCATGTTAGGAGGCTTTATCAGTATTTACCATGATTAACATTTTGGCTATGTATTTTATGCAACATTATTCTCAAGGGTTCTTGCATGATTGATTCTGATAAATATGTTTCTATCACAGTTAATCCTAAATTTCTGTTGGTGAATATGAATTATTGTAAATAGCCTAACTGACGACGACATTCAAATAAACCTATGGCGACGCTGACTGATAGGTTCAAGCTCCTTACACCAGGTTCATACATGGGAATATATAAGGTGGAATCACAAGTGGAGAGAATAGGCTCTGGTAATCCTGCTGTTTCACTACCAAAGAGTAGCCAGTCATCCGGTTGAAATTCAAAATTAATGTAGTTAAAATCACCACGAACGCTAAAACCTAAGCATCTACCTCCACGTTGTTTATGTACGTTTTGAAATGTTTCTATGGAATTATGATAATGGAATTTAACGTAAGGCCAATAATCTAACCCGGCTCGTTTGAGATAGCGATCGCTAATTTCAAATCCTAATGGACCGACCAAATGTAATTCCGTACCTGTAGCGGCACAAGTCCGGGCAATATTGCCAGTATTAGGAGGAATTTGTGGGTTGACTAAAACTATCTGGGGCATCTTTCTCAACTCTAAATTGTATATTAGGAAATTTCTTGCTGTCTAAAAATCTACCAAAATGTAGAGGCGATATATAGTTTTTTTTAATATGTACGAAGTATTTCCCTGTGATTATTTTTTTTAATCGTTCAGGAGGAGTCGGGAGTCAGGAGTCAGGAGGGAAGAAGAAAGAAAGAAAGAATTTTCTCGACTTTAAAAAATTGCCTCTTGCCTCTTGCCTCTTGCCTCTCCCCTATTGCCTATTGCCTCACAGATGAACATAGTTTGCTTTCTAGTTCGGTTTCCCGTTCTTGGGTAGCAATGATAGCTTGAGCAATTACACGCTGAGTATCAACGCCTATTTTATGCAGTTGTAACCATTGTTGAGCTTCATTGCCTTCTCGCAAGATTTTTTGTAAAGGGGATAAGAAACAACTAAAGCCCTGTTGTTTGGCGATACTCCAAACTTCTTGATAGATTTGTGCTATCCAATCTCTAGCCAGGATACTACTACCATCTTGCCATCGCTGTAATTTTGCATCCAAACTGTCAGTGGCGGCAGCCATTTCGTTGCTTCTGGTTAAGGTAATGAGTTCTTCGGGAGAGAACGGGCTTTGAGTTAAAGGATCAATATTGTGGTTGTCAATAATTTGGATTAACCGGGCTTCCAGCATTGCCGTCATCGCCAACAAGGCAATAGGATCTGTGACTAGGTCACAAATTCGCAATTCTAACCGATTTAGATCATAAGGTCGGCGATCGCCATTTGGACGCACTGATGTCCACAAATGCCTGACATTTTGCATTGTTCCAGCCGCCAACTGTTCATTTACCCATTGAATATGATCAGCATGACTAGCAAATAAGGGAACATAATCAGGAGTTTGGGGAAATAGTCCCCAGCGAGTGGAATGATAACCAGTGGTTTTACTATCCAGGAAAGGAGAAGAGGCACTCATCGCTAAAAATAGAGGTGCTTCCATTCTGATGACCCGACAGGCACGCATTAATACCTCTGGGTCACTGATACCAACATTGATATGGACGCTGGCTGTAACTACCTTCGTGCCATAGGTTTGTTCAATGTAATCATGATAGGGATTCGTGGGATCAGAACGCAAAAAGTGTTGGCTTCCTTGCAAGGATAATGTGCTACCCGGTATCAAAGTATAATTATCTAAACCTTGGAGATAATTCCGCAACGTCTTTCTAGGGCGCAATAAAGCACAGAGCAAAATGTCATAATTAATAGATGGTTGAGTTATGTACTCCACATTCCGGCTATCCGGTTCACGCATGAATCCATCTAAGTCTGTAACAATTTTGTCCGATAGTCCCACAATGTCACCTTGATGCGTGCCAGTGTACATCTCAATCTCAAAGCCTTTTAATAAGATCATGTTATTCTCCAAAACTTCTCCTAATGTTCATAAATTGTATCTAATTAGACGATTTTTTGCATTTTTTGTGTACATATAACCCACATTCCGCACTTCAAAATGTCACATATTTATACTTCAAAAAATGTTACCAAATTAGGATAGTTTTATTAAGTATTAATCCTGATTTTTCCTGGTGGTAATGGGATAGCGAAGCGCTCCGTAGGAATCGCTATCTGACTATTATTAGCCCTATAATGGTAATCTTGGTATATTACAAAATGAAGTGCGGAATGTGGGTTACCCAACTCATACTTCCAATTGTCAGTAAGAGTAGACATAAAAAAAACCCCAAATAAATTGCAATTGGGGGCGAAAATTGATTGAAAATTACGGACAGACCGGGGTGAACGTTTAGAAAATAAACATAAACATCAATTGCGGTGATTATTGTTGTAGCGAACTCTTGTTCCAGCCCAAAGTAACTTCTCCCGCAATGTTTGATAATATGAATTATTTGCCCGTAAGACAATAAACTTAGCGCGACAATCAGCCATTCGCACATCAACACGATGTCCTGGCCAAATGGAAGTAGATAAAACACCATCCATCCAGAGTTTAGTGCTTAAATCATAATCGCCCAAAGGCCAAATACTAACCACCGAACCGGGGGGTAAAACCAGAGGACGACTAGAAAGACTCATGGGACAAATGGGAGTGATGGTAATTGCTTCCATCCCATCATGAATAATTGGTCCACTGGCAGAAACAGTATAACCAGTAGAACCTGTGGGAGTAGAGATAATTAACCCATCTCCCACATATTGATCTACTATTTCACCATCAATTTCCATTTCTAGAATTGAGGTGATCATTCTGTCAGCAGAAGCGGGTTTGACACAAAACTCATTTAAAGCCAAGTAACTTTCTGTCACTGGTTCTAAATTTGAGCCAGTTCCTTCATATACCGCTGCTTGTAACATCATCCGCCGTTGGATAGCATAACGATCTTCTAACAGCCTGTCCCAAACTATTTCTGGATCTTGAAACTCATCTACTGACTCCGTTAAAAACCCCAAATGTCCGCCTACATTGACTCCGAGAATAGGAATGCCGGCTGGAGCTAAATGCCTAGCGCCGGTTAAAACAGTACCATCGCCACCGAGTACCAAAGCTAAATCAATTGGTTGGTTAGCAGAGGCCAAAAAAACCGGATAGGGGTTATCTTTTGGCCCACTAGGTCCCATCAATACTTGGCACTGACGATTTTCTAGTTGTTTAGCACAGAGTTCAGCCCAGCGTTTACTCTGGGTATCTCGCGCTTTATAAGCAATGATTACCTGCTTGAGTTGCACTAACTATTACCACTTCAGAAGATTAAACTGCTCCATATCAACGGTATCGCGGTTGCGATAAATAGTCAGAACGATCGCTAAACCTACTGCTGCTTCTGCTGCTGCTACGGTAATCACGAAAACGGTAAAAACCTGACCCTTAATTAAGGTTGAATCAAGGAAGTTGGAAAATGCCATTAAATTTAGATTAACGGCATTTAGCAATAACTCAATTGACATGAGTACCCGCACTGCGTTCCGACTGGTAATTAAGCCATAAATACCAATGCAAAACAAGGCTGCGGCTAGTAATAAAAAGTATTGGAGTTGCATGATTGTCGGTTGTCAGTTGCCAGTTGTCAGTTGTTAGTTGTCAGTGCTGCTACCAGTGGAGATGAGTTCTTTAGGACGTTCTGGTAGGGTTAAAATTGTTTGTTGTAGTTCAGTGGTTGGTACTTGGTCAGGGAGATATTCCCGACGCGCCAAAATAATTGCGCCTACCATCGCTATTAGTAAGAGGACGGAAGCTAATTCAAAGGGTAGCAAAAAGTCGCTGAAGAAATGTTCACCAATGACAACTATGGAATTTTGATTAACTACAGGATTGGTTGTATAAGCCCAAGGTGTTGCTAATACCATTGTACTTAACAGCGCAAATAGTCCAAAACTGACTAAAGCTGTAAATACTTTTCGTAATCCCGCACTAGGCAATGGTGAAAAATCCTGTCTTTTGTTTACCAACATGATGGCGAACAGAATTAAAACGTTAATTGCACCAACATAAATTAGTATTTGTGCTGATGCGACAAAATCACCATTTAGCAATAGGTACATTCCCGCCATGCTAATGAATACACCTCCCAGCAAAAAGGCGGAATAAACAATGTTAGAGAATAGCACTACACCGAGTGCTGTCCCAATCATCATTACACCAAGAATGCCAAGTGATACAGACTGTACTCCTTCTGCTAGATTCACTGTTTTCTGTCCTTAGTCAGTTGTTAGTTGTCAGTTGTCAGTTGTCAGTTGTCAGTTGTCAGTTGTCAGTTGTCAGTTGTAAATTATCTTAGGACTTACACAAGTGTCACACTAAAAATCTGAAACAGATTTTTGATATCTGACGCACCTTACCAATGTGCCAGTTGCGTAAGTCCTGTATCTTTCCTAATGACTAATGACTAATAATTAATTATTTTTCTGTTTCTACTAGGTCTTCTGGACGAGAACCTGCACGAGGGGCATCGGCGGGGACTCCGTGAGGGTCCATTACGCCTTTAGGTAGATAAACAAGTTCGCGGAGTGGTGTCACCATTGGATCATTTGTAACTTTATAGGGTAAACGTCCCAGGGCTACGCTATCGTAATTAAGTTCATGGCGATCGTAAGTGGCTAGTTCGTATTCTTCTGTCATGGATAAACAGTTGGTGGGACAGTATTCCACACAGTTACCGCAGAAGATACAAACACCAAAATCAATACTGTAATGTTTGAGCTTTTTCTTTTTAGTGCCTTTGTCCATTTCCCAGTCAACGACAGGGAGATTAATGGGACAGACACGTACACAGACTTCACAAGCAATACACTTGTCAAATTCATAGTGAATGCGACCGCGAAATCTTTCGCCGGGTATCAATTTTTCGTAGGGATATTGGACGGTAACAGGTCGCCGTCTCATGTGGTCAAAAGTTACAGATAATCCTTGACCAATATAACGACCTGCTTGGACTGCTTCTTTGGCGTAATCACCAACTTGTTTGAGGAATTTTAGCATTGTGTGTCTCTCTCTTTACAATTTTGGATTTTGGATTTTGGATTTTAGATTTCAGATTCAATCCAAAATCTAAAATCTAAAATTGCCTTACCCACCGAAGGCGACGGGAAAGGCTAGTTTGAAGGCTGCGGTTAATAGGAGATTTACCAAGCCTATTGGTAAGAGAAATTTCCATCCTAAGTCTAGCAATTGGTCAATCCGGACTCGTGGTACTGTCCAACGAATGAGGATGGCAAGAAATACTAGTAAGTAGGCTTTAATCACGGTCATGGTAATGCCTATCACCGCTGTGACTACCTGAATGGCTGGGTCACTTTCACTGACTCCTAACCAACCAGTGATCATGTCAAGGGGGATAGGACAATGCCAACCACCAAGGTATAAAATTGCTACTAATAGGGCAGAAAGTACAAGGTTGATGTAGGAACTGAGGTAAAAGAGGGCGAATTTCATGCCTGAATATTCGGTCTGATACCCTGCTACTAGTTCTTCTTCGGCTTCTGGTAAGTCAAAGGGTAGGCGCTCGCATTCTGCTAGGGCGGCTATCCAAAAGATCACGAAACCTAATGGTTGTCGCCAAATGTTCCAGCCGAGAATGCCAAAGTTAGATTGCTGATTCACGATGTCAACGGTGCTAAGACTATTAGACATCATGGCGATCGCTAGTACACTCAGTGCCAAGGGGATTTCATAACTGATGGACTGCGCCGCTGCCCGCAACCCTCCCAACAAAGCGTATTTATTATTAGAGGCATAACCTGCCATTAATAACCCAATGGGCTGAATACTGGATAATGCAATCCATAAAAACACACCCATGCCCACGTTAGCAATAATGATATTCTGTCCAAATGGCACAATTAAATAGGACAGAAATACTGGCAAAACGACAATAATTGGACCGATGGTAAATAGCCAAGGATCTGCTTTGACGGGGATGATGTCTTCCTTGAATACCAGTTTCAGACCATCTGCCACAGGCACTAATAATCCGAAGGGTCCTTGGTATTCAGGACCAATCCGTTGCTGTGCCGCCGCCGAAATTTTCCGTTCTAGCCATGTGGCAACTAGAACGCCTACTGTAGCCCCAATGAGCATCAGTACCATTGGTAATGGCATCCATAGGGCTTTGGCTGCGCCTGGAGGTACGCCTAAGTCCTTGACAGATTGAATAAAAGTTCCTTGAAGGTCAATTCCTGGATTCATGTTTGCTGCTCTTTAAGTCAACGTTCTGATGAACTATGAAGGATGAAATTACTTCCATCTTCAATCTTTTGTCCTTCAGCTTTAGTAATAATCTCTGCTGAGATGATGCTCGATTGCAGTTCCATACCTTTGCCAAGTCATGAGTTTAGTATATCCTTGGATGGTTTTCTCCATGAGACTCCACAAGACAACTTCTACTTATGGTTGGGATTGGGAATTGATGATTGGTAAGTGGGGAAAATGGGCAAAAGTTTCGCCATTAAGTCATCAAACAAGACAAACTAGTACAGCACGGCGTAAATAAAACAACCATTCTTCATCACTAAAAAGCTGACGCCATATTATTTTTGACTTTTGACTTTTGACGAACGCCTTGCGGTACTAGCCGCTTCCAGACTGGCAACGGTTATCTGCTGTATCCAAATTGTCTAATTTTCTGCCCTTGGTTGCTGTTGTAAATTTGTCAATCGGAGGGAGTTGTGATTTTGGACTACAAGCCTCGATGGCAGATATGACATTTATCAATCTGTCCATCGGAGGACTTGAATTGAACATCCAAAATCTAGAGTTGAGTTGTTTGTTAGTTAACGCTGGTCAATGGGAGTGTAAGTGACTTCATGACGACCGTTGTAAATTTGGGTAGGACGGAAAATCCGGTTTTCTACCAGTTGTTCTTTCCAGTGTGCTAACCAACCAGCTACACGAGCGATCGCAAATACTGGTGTAAACAAGTCGGTAGGAATCCCCATCTTCCTGTACACTAAACCGGAGTAAAAGTCAACATTAGGATAAATCCCTTTACCACCCAGTTTTTCGGAAACTACCCGTTCCATTTCTACGGCAATTTCATAGTATTCGTCATAGCCAAATTTATCAAACAACTGCTCTGCCAAGCCTTGTAAGATTGTAGCTCTGGGATCTTTGACTTTGTAGACACGATGCCCAAAGCCCATAATTTTAGCTTTGCGTTTGAGAAGATCATTCACATAAGGAACAACATTCTCTACAGAACCAATTTCTTCCAACATCTGAATTACTTCTTCATTCGCTCCACCATGCAATGGACCGCCTAAAGTACCCACAGCACTAGCAACTACCGCATAGGGATCAGTCAATGTAGAAGCTGTAACTCTAGCACTAAATGTAGAAGCATTCATTGTATGCTCAACATGAAGAATTAAGCAGATGTCAAATATTTTGGCAGCTAAAGGATCAGGTTCTTTCTCGTTGAGCATATACAGGAAGTTAGCCGCATAGCCTAAATCATCTCTAGGCTTAACTGGATCATTACCTTCCCGCATTAACTGAAATGCTGCTACCATTGTGGGAATAGTCGCTATTAAACGTACGGCGGCAGTACGAATATAGACCGGATTATGTAAATCCCGACGAGAATAGAATAAACCTAAAGCAGCCGCCGAGGCTTGAAGCGCATCCATCGGATGACCACTTTCAGGGAAACATTTCATCATGTCTCGAATGCGGTATTTGATGCGTCTGTGGAAGAGAACTTCATGCTCAAATGCTTTTAGTTCTTCCTCGTTTGGTAATTCACCCCAAATTAACAGATATGCAGTTTCTAGGAATGTACTTTTTTCGGCTAATTCCTCAATCCTGATACCACGATATTCTAGAATTCCTTTCTGCCCGTCTACATAACTAATACTCGACTGGGCTGCGGGAATGCCTTCTAAACCAGGCTTGTATTCGCATACCGTCATGGCAACACCATTTACTTTGTAAAATATCTGCTCACACTAACTTACCAGAGACTATTTTCACCACAATAGTTGCAGATGCAACAACTATTACAGCAGGTACTTGGGTGATGTCAACCAAAACATTTGACTACGACCCCAAGCTGAACCATCATCTGGTAGTTTTATTCCCATCATACCTGCTTTTTTGAGGATGAGGCTCTCTTTTGCTGCTCCCCACAGGAGAATTTCTGCCCAATGGCTTAAACTAGGCTCATGACCGACTAATGCTAGTTTGGTTTTCTGGGGATAATTCCTGGGTTGAAGCCATTCTTGCCACCAATTTTGAATATTACCATCAAAGCTCAGATGATCTGATGTTTCTAACTGGGAACTCAATCCAGCCGCAATGAGTATTTCTGCTGTTTGATAAGCGCGAATTAGGGGACTGGAGAGAATGAGATCAAAGTGTAATTCTAGCTGTGCTAATCTTTGAGCGACTTTCTCGGTTTTTTGTCTTCCTTCTGGGGTGAGTTGTCGTTCTTCGTCTTTTAGTTGCGGTTGATGTTCTTCGGCGATACCATGACGAATTAAGTATAGTTCCATGTTTTTAGTTGGGTGTTTTTATATTATTTTTGTTTCGCGCAAAGACGCAAAGAAGCAAAGGCGCAAAGAAGAGGGTAAAATTAGTAATTTCATAAAATCTTTGGATACTGTGAAAGTCTATGTCTTATATCTCTAGCTAATTGATCAAATGTTTTACAAATTACTTTGCGTGAGTCTACTACAACTCTATTTAAATACCATTTCAATCTAGCTTTTTCAAGCTCACTAAGGAATTCATCTCTACCTATAACAAGAATACCTTGATATTCTATATTCTCACTTCCAAAAATAGAACGAAATTGAGAAGTATTCTTAACATCATCAATTTTCCAAAACCAATCAATGATTTGACTAATTAATATCTATATGAAAAGAATCTAGATTTTTCATACTTTAGCCTTTTCTAATAATCCATATAACATTTCAATCCGTTTATAATTAACTATATCAGTAATAGTCACTTTTTTAGATTGAACTTCAAAAATGATTCGATATATGCCTACCTTCGCAATAAAATCATTATCTGGGCTTGAATTCAGATTAGAAAATTCAATTTCTGAACAATCAGGAAAGTTTTCTAGATAACTAATAGCATGACTAATCTTTTCTTTTTCTTGAGTTGGTAAAGCATCAAGTGCTATTTGTGCGTTATCATCTAGAACTATTTCATTTTTGTTTGGCTGTTGATTTTTAGAGTCAGTAGAAAGATCGCAATACTCATCAGATAAGTGTTGAACTTCATTGAAAAAATTAGTTCCTCCTTCTTCTTTTTCTACTGCGTGCTTAATCTTTGCAAATATTTCATCTTTTTTTTCTGTTGGTTCATTGTGTAACACAGAAACTAATATTTCTTGAAATTTCTGATTCCTTTGTGCTGTAGTTTCCTGATTATTTTTTGTCATACTAACCATAATTTGCCTGAAAACCTGTAGAACTGCTATTTTTTGGTTCTCAGATATATTAGAAATCCATTCTCCCAATAACTTAACAATCAACATTATAAAGGTATGTAAAACCTCCGAATCTAGCTTCTGAATATAACCGTGAGCCAGACGATTACGCTTTTCTAAGTAAGCTTGAATACTATCAAATTCAGAAATTGATAACTCTCCCAAAGAGTACATTGATCTTAGCAATTTTATGAATGGTAAACGTTCAATAGGAATTGATACATCCAATGATCTTTTTCTTAATGCTCCTTCAAAAATACTCCAGAGAAAAAGAAAAGCAGGTTCAATATTATTATTTTCAATAAGCTTGCTAACTTGACTAAAATGGTCAACTATTTCTTCCCAGGAAGGTAGTTCTTCCGATGTTCCTGGTAATGATTCTGCTTGTATATCTTCAAGTGTTACCAATAAAAAACGCCAGCCTGGATGTCTACTTACTTCTTCTGCTACAGATTGTAACTGCTCAACTGAAACTGGACTAATGCTGGTTTTTATTTCAATTATTAAACCTATTAAACCAGATTCATTTTCATTCTTAGTAGCAAGAATATCGGGTTGATAATTATCCAAATCAAACGGTAATTGATCTGCTTTCGGGTTTTGTATAACAGTAAATCCTTGATCACGATACTGCTTGATCAAAGATTCAAATTTTTCATCATGTAAACTTTTAGTATTGTCTATCATAAGTATTTTTCCAATGTTTGAGATTCACTTACTTTGACATAAACACACTCTTCGCCAATGATGACACCTTCCTGTAATAATAAAGGTAAATTTGTTATATCAATTGGCTCAGATAAAAACCGACGATGACTCTCTACATCTGATATTAGTCCATCATTTTCATAAACTAACTCATTGAGTGCATCCTGAATGGGTTTAATAATGTTATCGGTGTCAGGTGGCCTATCATCACAAAGATAAATTAGCGTTAACTGTAAATTGACATTTTTAATTGGACTGCCACCTGTCCAAACCTTTTGAGCTTCAGAACGAAGAAAAGTTTTCCATTCATTACGTCCTTTTGATTTTCCTTGTAATGAAACAGTCCGCTTGCGAATGAGAAGTTCAAAATATATTATTGACATTCCCAGTCCATCTCTTGATTATAACTTAATAAACTTACAGCACTTTCCACCACTTACTCCTCAAGTCTTGGGTGTATCTCAAAATTGTACTAAATTTATACCTATTTCTTTGACTATATAGTTTCAAAAATAAATCAAATAAGTCAAGTTGATAGCCGTACTGTATAGCTAGAGTATCAAAAATAACGATAGAGATGTGCTTGTCCCTATCGTTGATCATTTGGCTAAATCTGTACTGAAAATTATCTGAAAATGAAATATTCAACTCATCATGGCGATCGCCTAACTTGTACAATAAAAGATAGATTGTTGCGAATTGTATAGTTAAGGATTATAGCTGTCATGACTGCCGCTGTTTTGATCGAAAATCTTAAAAAAAGCTACGGTAATGTAGTCGCAGTCCAGGATGTTTCCTTTCAAGTCCAAACTGGAGAAATTTTTGGGTTACTTGGACCTAACGGGGCAGGGAAAACGACCACTCTCCGGGCTTTATGTACGCTAACAACGCCCGATACTGGGAAAATTGAAGTTTCTGGCATTTCTGTCTTAAATCACCCCAAATTGGCTAGACAAAAACTGGGTTATGTAGCTCAAGAAGTAGCTTTGGATAAGGTACTAACTGGACGGGAGTTACTACAATTACAAGCGGCATTGTATCACCTTCCTGGTGCGGTGATTAAACAGCGCATTAATACTATTTTGGATTTGCTGGGGTTACAAGAATATGCAGATAAAAAAACTGGAACTTATTCCGGTGGTTTACGCAAACGGCTAGATTTAGCGGCTGGGTTACTTCATGCGCCTGATGTGTTGGTATTAGATGAACCAACGGTAGGATTGGATATTGAAAGTCGGGTTGTAGTCTGGGAGTTTTTGCGACAATTGCGGGCTGGGGGAACTACTGTGGTAATTACCAGCCATTATTTAGAAGAAGTTGATGCTTTAGCTGACAGAGTAGCAATTATTGATAGAGGTTTGGTTATTGCTAATGGTACACCTTCTCAGTTAAAAGACCAGGTGGGGGGTGATCGGATCACTTTAAGAATCCGTGAATTTTCACCCTCAGAAGAAGCCGAAACTGCCAAAAACCTGTTATCAGCCTTACCTTTTGTCCAAGAAATCATCATCAACAGCGCCCAAGGTAACTCTCTAAATTTAGTAGTTACTCCGCAAAATGACGTTTTGATCACGATTCAACAAGTATTAAATAATGCCAACTTACCAATTTTTGGCATCGCTCAATCTCGTCCTAGTTTAGATGATGTTTACCTAGCAGCCACCGGCAAAACCTTAATGGATGCCGAATTAGCCGCTGTAGCCAATCGTGATCCTAAAGCCGAGAAAAAGCAAAATATGAGATAGAGAAAATCGAGAATAGGTAAAGTAACTAAACCCTTAGTTGCTTACCATCAAGTAGACAACTAAGGGCAATTGGTGTTGTCGCGGTGGAAGAAGCTGTAGAAAAGGCTATTAGTGAAATGTCTTGAAACCAGGGATGTGTAAATCTGTAGTGACAATAATTACAAGGCTGTTAGAGCGTTTAAACTCTGCCACTAAATTAGCACCTACCGTATACTTGGCACAGATGAAGAGATGGAGAAATTACTGGACTGGAATGATATGAATGATAAGTAAGGTAGTATGGGAGAAAGTTATGGAAACTTATTGATTTTAATTATACTTACTTATGAAAAAGTTGCAAATTGACTTTAACCATCAAGCCATACATAACACTCGAGAAGATGGCTATCTTAAATTTCAACTTAATCAACAAACAGGTGCTGTTTTATCCATTGCTCATACGCAGGAAGCAATTATTGTACCAGTGACATCGGTTACAGCTATTCCAAATATGCCTGCTTGTATATTAGGATTGATGAATTGGCGCAGTCATATAATTTGGGTAGTTGATTTACCGAAGATGTTTAATCTAGAATGTCTTGATCATCGGTTGCATCAGTATAATATTATTGTTATTCAAATAGAATCAATGATTTTAGGTTTAGTCGTTCAAGAAATTAAAGGTACAACCAAGTTTATTGCTGATGATATCCGTTCTCCTGTGGGACAAGTAGCATCTAGTTTAGTACCGTATTTATGTGGTTGTGTGGTGCAACAAGAAGAAATTTTATTGGTATTAAATGCAGTACATATTTTAAGTTCAGATGTTTTTTGTATTAACTAAGAATTAATACTCAAAGAAAGTGGTAATTTTTTATTTTATAGATGTGGTGTGAGGAATATATGTTGAATAAAACTGATATCAAACAAAGTAGCAATTCTCAAAATCAAGCATCTTTAATTTCTCCAGCTAAAGTTGTTGATAGTAGAGGAAAAAGTCCCATTTATCAGAGGTCTTGGTATCAGGGGTTAGCATATTTGCGAAAATTTAATTTGAGTGCCAAATCTATAATTTTGTCTATAGCTATTGGTACTTTACCCGTTTTGGGAATTGGCGTGATCGCTTATATTTTCGGTAGTAAGTTAATTACAAAACAAATTATTACATCCCAAGAAAATACAGCAATTAACTTAAGCGATAAAGTTAATAACTTTATTGGACAACGCTATGGAGATATTCAGATACTATCTAATATATCTTTTTCAAGTCCGATGCAAGATACAGAAAAAGCAATAGCAGAAAAATCTAGGCAAATATCCAAAGTTGATAACAGCACAATTAATATAGAAACAAAATCGTCCTTAGATCGCTTGATAAAAACTAGTAATGTTTATGATAATGTAGCCATATTTGATATTAATGGACAAGTGATCGTTCAGTCATCAGGAGAATCTTTAAGTCCAGAAAAACAACTGATCTATTTTCAAGATGTAGTTAAACAAAATACTCCTATTATTAGTCAACCAGAAATAGTTAAAAATATAGGCGCAGTGATTTATATAGCTGCACCAATTAAGGATGCAATTGAGGGTAATACTATCGGTATAGTCAGAACTCGTATGCCTATAAAAGCCTTAGAAAAAGTAATACAAGGTTATATAGATGAGACTAATCAATATTATTTTTTAGATGCAACGGGAAAAATTTTAATTAGTTCTTACCCAGATTTATTTGGTGAAAAATTTATCAATATATATCCGAGTTTAACTAATGTTTTGAATGCAAAAAATATTGATACATTTACAGCCATTGCCAAAAATAATCAAAAGCAGCAACTTATTAGTTATATACCATTTTCCAAAATATCAGGTTTACCAGAGATCAAGTGGCAATTAATTATAGAAAAAGATACAGCGATCGCCTTTAAGCAACAAAGAGAATTTTTGACATTAACTGCTAGTAAAACACCATTAATCGCATTATTAATGACGTTGCTTGTAGCTTGGTTAAGTCAGCGGATTAATGCTAAGATTGCGAATACATCCATAGCAGAAGCTCAGGAAATTCAAGAGCAGATAAATCTAAGTGTAGTCAACAAACAAGAAGATCAAGAAAGAGAAATTGAATGGCTCAAGTTACTGCTAGAGGTGACTAGAAAAATTCGGCTAAATCTTCAGTCTGAAGTTATTTATCAAACAGCAATTTCTGAAGTTAGTCATATTCTAAAAACAGATAGAGTCATCATTTATAAACTCCACCGAAAAACGCAAGCTGTCAAAGTAATTGCTGAATCGGTAATTGATGATTGTCAAAAAATGCTCGGTGTGTATAACAATGATTCTCACTGGCGAGAACTTGGGAAAAGTGATCAATTTGAGTCCATATCAGACATTGAACAAGAAGCAAATTTAACCAGCAGTTATATCGAATGGTTAAAGAAATTTTCTGTACAAAGTAGTTTAACTGCACCAATTTTAAGTCATGGAGAAATTCAAGGATTCTTGATTGCTCATCATTGTCATCATCCTCATGTTTGGCAAGTTGAAGAAATTAATTTTTTAACCCAAATTGCTACACAAGTCGGCTATGCTTTAGAACAATCTCATCTCCTAGTAGAGATCAGAAAATTGAAAGCTAATAGTCAAACAAATATTAATCAAGACTCTCTAGAAATCCAGAATTTTCAGGATAGTATTCAGCCAATTGTGAACCAAATTCAACAAGCTGTTAGTGAAGTAAATGTTTATTTAGAAAAATTCACCACAGAGGCAATTCTAGAACCTGAAAAAATGCACCAAAGCTTAGAAAATATTGAAAATATGACCATTACTATTCAATCTATCGCTGATATAGCACAGCAAGCTGTCACCATTGTTAATGATGCTAACCATACAGCTACTAAAACTGGAGCAGAGATGGATTTAACATTGCAAAATATTTTCTGTGTCCAAGAAACGGTTGATGAAATAACTAAAAAAGTGAGACGTTTAGGGGAATCTTCTCAACAAATTTCTCGTGTGGTTTCCATAATTAATCAAATTTCCATGCAAACTAATTTATTAGCAATTAATGCGGGAATTGAAGCTGCAAGAGCCGGAGAAGAAGGTCAAGGTTTTGCAGTGGTAGCTGAAGAAGTTGGCGAATTAGCCGCCAGAAGTGCAGCCGCTACTCAAGAAATTGAGGAAATAATTGCCAAAATTCAACAAGAAACAGGTGAAGTATTAAAAACTATGTCAATGGGAACTAATCAAGTTACCCAAAGCAGCAATATTATCGAAAATGCCAAGCATAATTTACAACAAATCGTTGATGTATCTCAGCAAATATATACCTTAGTTCAGTCAATTTTAAGTTCTACTCAATCTCAAGTTCAAACATCACAAATTGTTAGTCAAACTATTAAAGATATTACTCTTGTATCAGCACGTAATAGTCATAATTCGCGTCAAGTTTCCCAATCTTTACAAAAAGCAGTAGATATTTCTCAAGAGTTAAAAGATACTATTGAGACTTTCCCACCTAATTGATATTCTCATTTGTTCTGAATTAATAAATAATGACTAAGGACTAATGACTAATGACTAAAGATAAAGAATTGGAAATCCAGATGCAATTTCTGGAAGAAGCAACTGATTATCTCAATACTTTAGAAGGGGTATTACTGGAAATTGACATCAGCAAACGTATTGAATTAGAACATATCAACGCTGCAATGCGAGCCGCCCATTCTATTAAAGGTGGAGCAGCAATGATGGGATTTCGCGTATTAAGTGATTTAGCTCATAAATTGGAAGATGCCTTTAAAGTTTTAAAGACTCAAAAAGATTCTTTGGAACTTGATACTCATTTACAAAGTTTATTACTATCTAGTGTTGATTGGCTACGACAGATTGTTGAGTTACTGGCAAAGGGTAATAATCTGGATGATAGTTGGTTAAGAAAATTTTGTTATCCCGTTTTTGACGAACTTTATGAGCGTTTAGGTGAACCGACTCCAGAAAATATCACAACTTTGCTATCATCCGAAGATGACACAGAAATTATCCCTTTATTATTTGAAACTGAAGTTGAAGAGTATTTACAACACCTAGAAGCTAGATTAAAAAATAGTAATAAATCGGGATTAAGAGCAGAGTTGGTAATGATGGCAACTGAGTTAGGTGGGTTAGGAGAAATGCTGCAATTAACAGCTTTTACCCAACTATGTCAATCAGTTAGCCATTATTTAGAAACTGACCCTGATAGTTGTTTAGAAATTGCTGATTTAGCATTAAAAGCATGGCGACAATCTCAAAATTTAGTATTAAGTAATCAACGAGATAATTTACCAACTAGAATTGATTTTGGTGAAGTTATTCATGATCGTCCTCCGATTTTAGCAAATCAGCAAGATCATTTATTGTATAAATCAGCTATTTCTGATTTTGATTTATTAGAAAATGTTGAATTATATCCAGAAAGTGCTGATAGAGTATCAACCTCAGAAAATATCCCCATAGATTATAAATATACTGAACGTAAAAGTGATATTAATTCACCGCCTAAAGAAAGGGAAAACCAGGAAAATACAGTTAGAATTCCTAGTAAACATTTAGAAAAAATTAATGATTTATTTGGAGAAGTTATTATTCAACGTAATGGGTTAAATGTGCAAATGGAAAGATTACGTAAATTAGTGCGTAATCTCAGTCAAAGAGTCCAAATTCTTGATCAGGAAAATCAAGAACTGCGAACAGCCTACGCAAAAATAATAACTCATAATCATCTGTCAGACGAATCACCTAATCATGGTAATCAAGAAGCAGAAAATAATTTTATAGAACAAGATAGCTATCAAAAACTGAATTTATTATCTCAAAATGTGATGGAAACTATTGTCCAAGTTGCAGAAGTTACCAGCGATATTCAATTAAGTGTGGACGATACAGACCAAATAGCAAGAAAACTAAATAAAACTTCTAAACAATTACAAAGACAATTAACCCAGGTGAGAATGCGTCCTTTTTCCGATTTAGTAGAACGTTTTCCTAGAGCTATTAGGGATTTAAACGTTGAGTATGGAAAAAATGTACAATTAAAAATTGAAGGTGGAAATACTTTAATTGAAAGAGGTATTTTGGAGGCTTTAAATGAGCCTTTGATGCACTTGTTACGCAATGCTTTTGATCATGGAATTGAAGATCCTACTACTCGTAAAAATCAAGGAAAACCTGAACAAGGTTTGATTGAAATGAAAGCAGCCTATCACAGTAATCGCACGATTATTACTATTCGTGATGATGGTCAAGGTATTTCTTTAGACAAAATTCGTCACCGGGCTTTAAAAATGGGTTTGGATGATTCTTTATTAGCGATCGCTAGTGATGAAGAACTACTATCATTGATTTTTGAACCAGGATTTAGTACCTCGGAACAGGTAACAGCTTTATCTGGTCGGGGCGTAGGCATGGATGTAGTTCGTAATAATCTGAAATTAGCGCGAGGAGATGTGAATGTTGACACCCAAGCTGGAGTAGGGACAAAGTTTACCTTATCAGTACCATTTACCTTATCAGTCGCGCGGGTTTTATTGGTTGAGAGCGATCGCTTAGTGTTAGCATTTTTTACAGACGTAATCGAGGAAATTTTCTTACTAGAACAGGAGCAAATCTTCTCCCAAGACGGGAAAGAATTTATTAACTGGCAAAACAATCAATTACCATTACTGCGTCTCAATAAATACTTTGAGTTTAATTGCTCCCGCTACAATAACTTAGAAATAGAAACTCTGCCGATTATTAATGCTACAAGTGTATTGATAGTCAAACATGATCATCAACAAGTCGCAGTTCAAGTAGAACGCTGCTGGGGTGAACAAGAAGTAGCTATTCGTCAAGTAGAAGGTAGTATTCCCCTTCCCAGTGGTTTTAATAACTGTACAATTCTTGGTGATGGTCGAGTAGTTCCCCTAATTAATACCAATGATTTAGTATCTTGGATTACGACAGGCGAACGTCCCCACATCAGTAATAAATTACCAACCACAAGACTACAAACTGCATTCCTCAAACCGCCAAAAGTAACCACTATCAATCAACCTGGTTGCAAAAAAGGTATAATTTTGATTGTTGATGATTCCATTAACGTCCGCCGTTACCTAGCACTAACCCTGGAAAAAGGCGGGTATCAAGTAGAACAGGCTAAAGATGGTCAAGAAGCTTTAGAAAAGCTAGAAAGTGGTTTGCAAGTCCAAGCGGTGATCTGTGATATTGAAATGCCTCGTATTGACGGTTATAGCTTTTTAGAGCGAATCAACAACAATACAGAGTTGAGAAATATTCCTGTTGCTATGTTAACATCCCGTAGTAGTAGTAAGCATCGTCAGTTAGCTATGCAATTAGGAGCAAAAGCTTATTTTTCTAAACCGTACAATGAGCAAGAATTATTACGGACATTAGAAGAAATAATTTTCCAGATTGCAGAAACAAGATTAATTCGTAATTCGTAATTTGGAATTTGGAATTCGTAATTTGGAATTCGTAATTTGGAATTCGTAATTTGGAATTCGTAATTCGTAATTAAGTTTGGCAACAGGGATTTAGACCCCGACAGAAAACTTGCTGCCTTTAGAGGCTGGGGAATTAAACGCCTAAACTTTGTTAAAAATATATAAGTAGGTGAACACAATAAAACCAATTTGTGTGAAGAAAAGTAAAATCGCCCAAACCCTCTTCCCTCTTGCCTTGCCATAACGACGATTTTCAATGCTAACCTACTTAGAATACAACAAAGTAACTTTCAACTTGAACATTCTGACTTTTTTTACACCAATGATTCAGTCCACACGGAGCTTATGGCACTTTGGACAAACGGTACTGGGTATTATATTCCGACACCCTATTACTGGTACAAGTATTATCCCTGTTTTACCTGATGGTCAAATTGTCCTCATTAGACGAAAAGATGATGGTCGTTGGTCATTACCTGGTGGTATGGTGGATTGGGGAGAAGATGTTCCTCATGCAGTCCGTCGAGAATTGATAGAGGAAACAGGGTTAGAAGTAGTCAAAATTCGCCGTTTAGTGGGAGTTTACTCTTCACCAGATCGTGATCCTCGGATTCATTCTATCTGTATTACTGTTGAAGTTGAAGTTCAAGGAGAAATGGCAATCAAAGATACCTTAGAAGTTATGGAAATCCAAGCTTTTCCTCCTAGTTCTTTACCAAAACCAGATATGTCTCATGATCATTTTCGTCAGTTACAAGACTACTTAAATGGTTTAACAACACTTGCCTAAAAGATGGAAAATTCAAAATTTTGGGTTGGGAAATTATAGCAGGAGTCAAGAGTCAGGAGTAAAAACCTGTTGTGGACGGAGTTTCATGAATACCTACGGTACGTTGACACGAACAATTCATGTCCTAACCACCTTGACCGTTGCTATAACTCCAAAGTCTATAATTGGAAATTGCACAACTTAGACAACTATTAGACAACTAAATTAGTAAATTAAAATAAATGAATATTTTATTTCGTAACTCCCGAATAAAACTTAGTCAAGGCGTATTGTTTTGGCGTGAAGTTGGTACAGGAATACCCGTAGTTTTTCTACATGGTGCATGGAATGATGGTAGCGAATGGGTATCCACAATGGAATTATTAGCTGAAAAAATCCATTGCTTCTCACCGGATTTGTTAGGTTTTGGTGAATCAGCAAATCCTAAAATTCACCATTCCATCAATTTACAAGTCGAATGTTTAGCTGATTTTTTAAAAGCTTTAAAATTAGAAAAGGTCTATTTAGCTGGTAATTCTCTAGGAGGTTGGATTGCGGCTAGTTATGCTTTAAAATATCCAGAGCAAATATCTGGCTTAATATTATTATCACCAGAGGGTGTTGCAGCGGAAGGACAAAAAAAGGAATGGCAACAAAAACGGCGGTTATTTTATTTTTCACCCTTGATAATTAAATTTTTACGCTTAATTATACCTTTTGTTAAATTGATTGGTTGGGAGGAAAAAATTGCTAGAAATTTAGAATTAAGAAAAACATTGTTACAATCCTCTACGGCTTGTCAATTACTTTTTAATCGCAAGCAACCAGAAATAGAAGCAGAATTATTAGAAACCCGCTTACCGGAAATTAACGTTCCCTGTTTGATTTTGCAAGGTAGTCAAGATACACAAACTGCTATATCTAAAAGTAATACTTATGCTCGATTAATTCCTGAAGTTCAGTTACATAATATTGCTCATGGAGAAAGTAATTTATCAGAAACTTGTGCTGGTGTTGTCGCGGAAGCTATTTGGGATTTTATTAATATAGCAGGAGTCAGGAGTCAGGAGTCAGGAGTCAGGAGTCAGGAGTCAGGATAAAGAAGGAAGAAGGAAGAATAGTCTTAAATCTAGGAAGGTAATTATTGGGATTAAGACTAAATTGACTCTAAATATCGGCGTAATTTACTACTAAACCAATCAATCACTGTGACTACTACTAATAGCACTAACATCATGGTTGTGGCTTTGGTATATTCAAAACCATCTATATAGCTTTTTAATTGAAATCCTATTCCCCCAGCACCAACTACTCCTAAAACCGAAGCAGCACGAATATTATATTCAAACATCCACAGGGTATAACCTAATCCTAAAGGTAATATTTGTGGCAATATCCCATACTGAGCAATTTGTATTTTTGATGCCCCAATTACCTGTAAAGACTCTAAGGAATGATAATCTACTGATTCTATAGCTTGTTGATAAAATTTAGCAAGATAGCCAATAGTATATATTGACAATGCCAATGTTCCAGCGGGTGCGCCTAAACCTGTAGCAGCTACAAAGATTAAACCTAAGATAATTGAAGGCACGGAACGCACAGCATTTTGCAGTATGTTTGCTATCCATCTTAACCATAAAGGAGCGATATTATTAGAACTGGCTATGGCAATTGGTAAGGATAAAACTGCACCTATGGATGTTCCCCAAACGGACATCTGCACGGTTTCAATTAATCCTTTAATGGCAATGTCTAATACTTGCAAGTTAGGAGGAAATAACCGATAAATAAAGTCTGTGATAAAAGGCCAGCTATCTTTTAATAATTTCAGATCAACTTTTAATCCTTGTAATGCCCAAATATAAATTCCTATCATTAATAGGCAGACAAGTGAAGGCATAAACCAAGGATAACGATGAAAAATTTGTGAACTAGAAAATTTTTTCATGGTTTAAATTACTCCATATAATTTTAATTATTTTACTTAGATAGGTTATGAAAATTGCTCTTGTAAATTTTCACATTTGCCATCATAAACTACTTTCCCACCATCTAAAATTATCGCTCTTTGAGCATATTCTGTAGCTAGAGCTAAGTCATGTAAAACGGTAATTATAGTTAATCCTTGTTGATGCAATTCTGATAAAGTTGCCATGACTTGTTGTGAGGCTACTACATCTAAACCGGTGGTGGGTTCATCGGCTAAAAGTATTTGTGGAGATTGCATTAATGCTCTAGCGATCGCTACTTTTTGTTGTTGTCCACCACTTAATTTACTAGTTTTTTGATATGCTTGTTCTTTCAAACCTAGTTGTGTTAATAATTCTAAGGCTAATGTGCGATCGCGTTGCCCAAATCCAAATAAAGTTTGTCTCGTCTTTCTCACCCCCAATCTGCCACATAAAACATTATCAATTGCTGATAATTGGCGAATTAAACCCCCTCCCTGAAATAGCATTCCCACATCTCGACGGATTTGCGGTAAGTTTTGCTCACCTACAGACACACCATTAATTTTAATTTCCCCCTTAATCAAGGGAACTAAACCGACAAGTGATTTTAATAATGTTGATTTACCTGCCCCATTCAATCCTAACAAGACTACAAACTCACCTTGATTAATTTGGCAATTAATATTATTTAAAATCGGACGTTTTAAAGAAGCAATATAATCTGTTCGCAAATGACAACATTCAATAAAATTCACGTTACTTTTAGATAAATGATAATTTGTAATTACTTCAGATTTAAGTATCATAACTGGTTTTGTGAAAATTTCATCAAACAATCAATATTCTAATTCTCAATGCTGACCTTTCACCTAATGTAGGGGTAGCGCCCCCCTGACAGGTGTAGGTTTTTTACATTCTGGTGAGGGCAAGACTTGGGCGACAAGGTGGACAAGGTGACAAGGGAGGAAAACCCTACAGGATGATGTTTTTTGGCAACAATAACACACCGTTAAAAGACTATTGTGCGGATAAAATCTTCCTTGTCTACGTTCCCTCCAAGTCTTCCCAGTCTTGCCTTCACAGACAATATTAAAAACCTACCCTTGTGAGGTAGCGCCCCCGTGCCTACCCCGGTATTTGGGACAACACAGGGGGTTTGCCCAATTCCCCCATCAATCAGGGCAACCACAGGGGGTTTGCCCCTACTCCGATTCTTGGGCAACCACGGGGGGTTTGCCCCTACTCCGATTCTTGGGCAACCACAGGGGGTTTGCCCCTACCCCGATTCTTGGGCAACCACGGGGGGTTTGCCCCTACCCCGATTCTTGGGCAACCACAGGGGGTTTGCCCCTACTCCATTCCCGCATTTTTCAAGGCTTCCCGCACTGGTTGAAGATGACGATTATGATCAATCCTGACCAATTCTGTGGAATTATATAAACCGCTTAGTAATTGATTATTTTCTAATTTATTTAACTTCAGCAAGGCATTAATTAGCTTTTCTCTCATGACAACTGGGACATCATCATCAATCGCAATACCATGAGCCGGAACACCAGAAATTTTATGTAATATCCTGACTTTATCTCTATTTTCAGCCGCCAAATATGGAGGGAAAAGAGCATATTCTGAAACTACAGCTACATCCGCTTGACCTCTAATTACAGCATCTAAGGCTTTACTATAATTTCCACCATAACTAACTTTACCAAAGAAGTTTTCCAAGCGATCACGGTTAGGAACAAAACCCTGTTTTACTAACTCACCCACTGGAAAAATAAATCCAGAACCAGATGTAGGAGAAGTAAAAGCAATAGTTTTTCCCCTGAGTTTTTCTAAAGTTGCTTTGGGAGAATTCTTACTTTTTAATTGGCTGTTATTAGGAACAACAAAAATAGAATTATAAGTATATCTACCGGAGTAATTTTTACGAACTTCCGCCAAATATAACCGAGAATTTGCTAATTGTTCAGCCTTTAAAGCCGGACGGCTACTTAAAAATGCTACATCAGCCCTATTCGCTCTTAAAGCTTCTACTGCGGCTGTCTCATCACCTACTTGCGCCTTAACGGGTATCCCTATCTCCTTAGATAAAAAAGCAGCTACATTATTAGCTTTATTTTGCAAGTCTGTAGAATCAGAGCGACTAGAAAAAACTATAGTTAAAGGACTGATTTTCTGAGCAATTAAGCGTGGTGCTGGTTGATTGTTTAAAGGGTTAGCTATGGCTAGTTGGGTAGACTCCAAACCGCTTAACAGCATTCCTGTCAAGGCTAACAATCCGCCACCAACACCCCAAAAGCTTTTTTTACTCACTACCATTTTTTTACTCCACTAAGAATATTTTCAATACTTTTGCAAATTACTTGCAATTAACTCCATCAAAAACTATAGACTTTTTAAGAATATAAGTCAATAAGCAAAATTTTTTTACCCTGACCTTCCGTACTTCATTATGTAATATGCGTAAGTTTCCAAAATCTCATTAACAATAGTTAAATAAATAACATAAATTACCAATAAACTTAAGTATTAATATGTAGTATAATGGCTATTAGAGACTTCCAATTAAAAAAATATCCCAAAATTTCTTGTGGTGCGGGCATACTTCGACAAGCTCAGGGCATCGCAAGCTCACTGTAACACTTGTCGTTAGCGTAGCGTGGCGTTAGCCATAGTATGCCCATCCCACATTCCACAAGACTGGATAGTGTTTCGCTATCCCACAACTATAATCTAATAATATGCTATTAGTTTTATCCTAGATGCTATTTATCAGATAGATTATTCATAATGGCTGTATGATAAGCTTGAATTATATAAAATTAATAATACTTTTGATATTTATAACTTTTAGCAATTGCCTTTAGATTTTCTTAATAATTAATTGAGAATCTTTTCTATTTATCAACGAGGTTGCTATACTTTCAGCGATTTGCTATAATTTCAGAGAATTTCATAATTGGGTTGTTATTGTCAATTTTGGATCTTTCAGAAGATGTTAGTCTCAAACCCTTTATTGACAGTAGTTTCAGAAATTAATTTCCCAGGCTAATACAAAACTTTACAAATTAATAGCTATTCCCTCAACAATTTTAGCCATGAATTTGCTCAGAAATGATCTAATTTGAGCGATCGCCAAAATTACCTATTGAAAAATTGACAAGAAAGTGATAAGCAACCTGTCAATATTATTAATTTTAGTGATATTTAGGGTTTGCTGAATAAGTAAGTAGTGAGATAGAATTAATTACACAATGTGATTGCGTAAGCGTTGCGCTGCTGCAAGCATTTCGCAAGGGTTGTGATTGCTTCCCTTCGCTCGCAATGACTGTAAATATTTTTGTCCAATTACTTAAGTACCTCTTTTTTCAACGTGGCTTTCAGGCTCTATCCCTTATGAAACAAGCTGTTTAGTCACCTTGTCACCCGTTAAGGCTGCACACTGAAATTATCTTCTCTCATTATAGGATCAATCATTCTGTGGACTTCTCTTACTCACATCTTGCACCTGGAAATAGAGATGTCAAAACCACAACTACGTGCGAGTGGAATTAATCGCTGAATATCCAGTAAAATAAGAGACACAACTATATTGGGAAAAAGTGATTCAAGCGCAGTTTGTGCAGCGTTACCCCAATCAGGTGGTAATGGTAACTGAGTCTGCAAATAACTCCAGTGAGCTAGAAGATAAGCAGTTAAAGAAAGAATCAGCCAGCGATACATTCCCAAGATTGTACTTTGACCAAAACGGTGTAAACCGAAACGGTGTTTTGCAGTTTTAAACCAGCCCTCTATTTGCCACCGTCGTTTACCCCACCATTTAATAGTGCTGGCTTTGAGAGGTCTAGTGGATAGAACAAAGCGTTTTTCTAACCTACCATCACGGTTGAGATAATACCAAGCCACGGTAACAGGAAACTTTAAGCCAACCAAACGAACCTGTTGTCCTTGTTTGTGGAGATGTCGTAAAATTCTGCCATCAACTAATTTACGGTTAATCGCTAAACCTGTAATTGCATGATATTTAAGCTGACGGATACCGTGAAGAAATTCCGCACTACCAAAGGCTGTATCTGCCAAAATCATCACCTGAAAGTGTTTGGTTAGTAATTTTGGCAAACGTTGGACTAATTTTAGTCCTAACTGTGCCTGTGACGGAGTACCTTTACATCTCCATACCCGGAAGTTCCAAGGAATTCGCCATCTTCCGACTATCAAATATAGCACCACTAGATGCAATCCCCTCTTACCGTTATAGACGGAGATTAAATGCTCAAACTCTTTGAATTTTCCACGTTTTTCAAGAGTTGTCAGGTCAACAATTACCTGTAGAAACGGTCTCCGTCCTGGACTTGATTCAGATAAGGTCTTTAAAACGGTCTCTAATATTTGATGACGAACAGTACGAATTAAATCCCGTGTTGACCAAGGGTTGAGATTTAAAAATCGGCTTAATGCACTTGAAGACTTTGTTTGAGAATGTTCAGGTAAGGGATGTCCCTCTGCTTCCAAAAATAGCCCCAGCATTGTTTCTAGGTTCTCTTTTTGGTACTTCGTAGGCATCAATTCTTTGAGGTTGTAAACTAAATCTTGGGCGTGGGCAAGCATTGTCTTGCTGTTTAGGAAATATACTTCACGCCCTTTTTCTCATATTTTGAGCTTAATAACCGCAAAACCCTACATTTTTCCTATATTTAACAAACTGACCAGTCAGGACACAACATTTGCACTGTCTTCATCCAGGAATTAAGTCCCTGAATCTAGTTTTTTGGCTTTTTACGTAAAAATACTTTTGCTATGTTATATATACAACATTAAGCAACCTGGATTACTTCATTATCCACTGTCATATTTTTGTATTTATTATTTGTTCTCTACGGGTTTATTCGGTAGGTGCAAGATGTGAGACTAATGAATATCATCATGAATTAGAAATACCAACTACTGAAATTATGAAATTAGTTTGGTCAAATGATGGTAATTTATTAGCTCTAGATACCAGGACAGGTCAAATTTTTCTTTATGATCTCTCACAAAATTGTTTAGATCAGATTTTTCAAAGGGAAAAATCTAATATTAATGATATCAGGAATGGTTTAAATTTCAGTCAAGATCATGCTTATCTCGCTTTTAGTAGTGATAATGCTAAAGTGGAAATTTTGCATTTAGAAAGTAATACTTTTCTTGGTTCTTTAAAAGGACATCCTGTTCAACTCGTAGGTCTAATTTTTATGAAACAAGATCAACTAATAGTTACTATCAGAAATGTTGAATAGCGTAATAAAACTTTACATATTGAAATAAACTTAGCCTATAAGTGCTATTTTTCATCTTATCCAAATAAGTTTTCTAAACCAATGAACATAACTTATTTCCTGACACATATAGGACTGAAGATAACGGAGTTTATCTAATAAAGTTTTGCCAAATTCTTGCGGTATTTCTATTAGTTGCAATATCAAATAAGCGATTAAACAGCACATTATCTGAATTCTAATTCCATTCTCATTCTTTGTCATAAGTCTGTCTAACTTGAGGTGCATTTTTAAGAATTTCCATAACAATTCAATTTGCCATCTTTGTATGTAAATTTCCATAATCTCTTGATTACTAACTTGCTCTTCTCCTTCATTTAATAAGTTTGTTGCTAAACGAAATTCACTCTTAGTTTCTATATCACAAAATGCTACTACTCTAATTTCCACTTCTCTTTCATCTTTGCCAACTTTACAATTACCATTTTCTAGCATTTCTAAAGTGACATTATTTTTAATTCTTAAGACAAAAGCTTTATTTTTTTGTTGTTTTAATTCAGATATTCTTTCGGAGGATGCAAATCCTCTATCCATTATCCCTACTCCTTTTGACGGAATTGCTTCTACTGTTTCTTGTCCATATTTATGGTCATGTCCTTGCCCAAAATGAATCACCATTCCACCAACTTCTGATGTCAAACTATCTAACCCACAAAATAGTTTTACTTGATGATATCCTTGACTCCATAATAATTTACTTGTTAATGTAATAATTGTTGAATCTATAGGAAATAATGCTTGGGTTTCTTCCTTTCCTTTTTTCTTTCTCAGTTGATTGTTTAATTCAGTTATTATCTCCAAAAATACTTGAGTATCTCTCTTTTTACTTGCCTTGGAAAAATTTGATATTTTTAAATCTATCCCTTGATTATTTAGTCTTTGAAATAAATCTCTCATACTCACTATACTTTTATCCATGACATACTGTAACCACACTGATACAAATGAAAATGTGTCCAGAACTGGATAATCTTTTTTGGGCAATGGTTTCAATATTGTTTTGACCACTTCTGGGAAATTCTTTAAGCGCATAATTTGATAATTCTTTATCTATATTTTTTTAGATTGTATCAAATTATGGTACTTTTTTTTAATCTTTTCCTAACATTCAACACTTCTGAGTTACTATTAGTTTGGATAGTACAGTGAGAATCTGGGAATTATTATCAGGAAAATGTCTCCATATTTTAACTGATCATCAAGCACCTGTTACTAGTTTAACTATCGTGAATGAAGATACTTTTGCCACAGGTAGTGCCGATAGTACAATTAGAATTTGGGATGTGAATATGGCAAAATGTATACAAGTATTAACCAGCGATCGCCCCTACGAAGGTATGAATGTTTATAAAGCTACTGGTTTAACCTCATCCCAATTAGAAACATTGACAGGTTTGGGTGCGATCGCAAATTCCACGAATTAGCATAGGGTTTGCTGAATAAGTTGTCTGTGAAGGCAGGGAACAGGGAACTAATTTTTCCGGTTTCCCCGCTTTGGAAGGGGGGATTAAGGGGGGTAATTTAACTTGTGTGTACACGATAGCCTCTTAGGAGGAGAGGTAGGGAAGGGTGGTTAGGTTTCTGGAGATTATCTGTTTTATCTAATACTTTTCAAACAACCTCTTAACGCCCCTTCTGATTAATGAAGGGGATATGGGGTTTTACTTACATCCTAAAGATTGACGGGTATCTACACCTGTTTTAGAATTTACACCACTAGCATTAACACAGATTTTTTTTACCTGTACCATATCTAAAATTGCATTGGTAAAATCAGCACCAGTGACATCAACTTTATCAAAAGTGGAACGCAACATCATCGCATCTGTAAAAACTGCATCACTTAAATCGGCATCTTTGAATCTTGATAAATAAGCAATTCCTTGACTAAAATCCACACCATGAAAATTTACAGCATCCAATAAAACACCGTTAAATACAGCACCACGTAAATCAGCATCGCTAAAATTAGTATTTTCTAATTTCACGCTTGTAAACTCAATCCCAATTAAACTTTGTCCAGAAAAGTCTTTCCCCCCGATTCCCTTATTTACAAGAGAATTAGTAACACTAGAAGAACTTGCTGCTTGCGCTGATAGGGGAAACACAAACAACACTAGAGCTAAAATCACACTAGCCAAGATTGAGCGATACTTCATAATTTTTGCTTAATAAATCTCAACAATTCCACCATTAATCATTAAACCGCAGGAAGGATGCAGAAGTGATTTTCTGCTAAATTAACAACGATCTCGTAGGATAGATAAATGTTGAGATGCGATCGCACGTAAACGTCAATATAAATAACTACCTGTGGCTAATCAAGAAAATATTACCTCATCGCCAGTTGCTCATGGGGAAACCCCCCCAAATTTCCCAGCTTCCCAATCTCTGAAACGAACCCCTTTATATCAAATGGGTGTAGAACTCAAAGCCAGATTTACCAGCTTTGGGGGCTGGGAAATGCCCATACAATATAGCAGTATCACCCAAGAACACCATGCCGTTAGGAATACCGCTGGAATGTTCGATATTTCTCACATGGGCAAATTTACCCTCCAAGGTAAAAACCTGATTTCCCAACTGGAGTATTTAGTTCCTTCCGATTTAAGTCGGTTACAACCTGGACAAGCACAATATACCGTATTGCTTAACCCCCAAGGCGGAATCATTGACGACATCATTATTTATTACCAAAATACAGACAGCACTGGGACGCAAAATCTAGTCATCATCGTTAACGCCTCAACTACCGACAAAGACAAAAAATGGCTATTAGCACATCTTGATCCTAATCTAGTCCAATTTCAAGACCTATCACGGGATAAAATCTTAATTGCCGTTCAAGGACCAACAGCTACTCATCATCTGCAATCCCTAGTCACAACAGACTTATCACCCATTAAGGCTTTTGGGCATTTAGAAACGACCATTTTTGGCAAACACGCATTCCTCGCCCGCACAGGATACACTGGCGAAGATGGTTTTGAAGTAATGGTAGATTCTTCCGTTGGTATAGACTTGTGGCAAAGTTTATATAATGCTGGTGTTGTTCCCTGCGGACTTGGTTGTAGAGATACCCTTCGCTTAGAAGCGGCAATGGCACTTTATGGGCAAGATATTGACGATACCACCACACCTCTAGAAGCTGGCTTAGGTTGGTTAGTCCATTTAGATACCAAGGGTGATTTTATTGGCAGAGAAGTTTTAGTACAGCAGAAAGCCCAAGGAATATCCTGTAAACTCGTCGGTTTGCAAACACAAGGACGCAATATTCCTCGTCATGGCTACTCCGTATTATATTCCAAAGAAGTTGTAGGAGAAGTAACAAGTGGTACTCTCTCACTCACACTCGGTTATCCCATCGCTTTAGCTTACGTTCCCACCCAGTTAGCAAAGCTTAAGCAGCAGCTAGATGTAGAAATTCGCGGTAAAGCTTACCCTGCGGTAGTTGTGAAACGCCCATTTTATCGCTCAAAGAATCGTGTTACTAACTGATAATCTTTGAGGTTTTTAAGGAATAATGTCTTTTAGGTTACTCTTGTAACACCATTTTTTTTAACGTGGAAGAGAAAGTGATATGTCTTTAGAATATCCCCAGGATTTTCGATACTTAGATTCCCATGAATATGTTCGTTTAGATGGAGAAATTGCCACTATTGGTATTACTGCGTTTGCTATAGAACAATTGGGTGATATTGTCTTTTTGGAACTGCCGGATATTGGTGATGTTATTACCAAGGGAGATACATTTGGTTCTATTGAATCCGTGAAGGCTGTTGAAGATTTGAATTCGCCTGTTACTGGTACAGTTGTAGAACGCAATCAACCTTTAATAGATGATCCAGAACAAGTAACTGAAGACCCTTATGGTGAGGGTTGGTTCTTAAAAGTTCGCATCAATGACCCTGATGAAGTTAATGAGGATACATTAACAGCAGATGAATATAGTGATCAGGTGTTGGGTGTGTAAATAATTTCACTCATACATTCCCGAAAATGAAAAAAAAGGGCATCAATTAAACTATATCTCAGCTTTTTTGGCAACTTGAAAAGCTGAGATATAGGTAATTTGTATATTGCCTCCATAGTTATTTGCGATGTTTTCTCGTAATTCTGTAAATAAACTATTTCTAGTTTCTATATCTAGCTTTAGGTATGGAGTATAAGTGCTTAAAAGTAATAAAAAATCATCCATATAATAATTAACTTTACAGACAACTTGTTCGGAAACTAAATTTTTGAATTTACCTGAGTCAATGGCTTTTTGTCCTAAAGACTGCACTATCTCTTTTTGAGTTTGCATATCTTCATATCTATCCAAAAGTGGAGCATACTTTTGATATATTTCTCGGAAACTTTGATAAACTTCATATTCTGGTTGTGGCGTCATATTCCACAGCAAAATTAAGGACCCCTCATTTTTTAAAGCTTGATTAATCTTGAGATTACCAAATTCAGGATCAATCCAATGATAAGAAGTTGCTGCTAAAACAGCATCAAATTTTCCAGTTTCTAGTTCCCATTCTTCAAAGGTTTTCTGGTGAATTTCTACCTGTGGATACATTTCACAGTTTTTTCTTGCTAAATTACAAGCTGCTAAACTTGGTTCTAGACAGATCATGGAAAAACCTAATTTAGCAAATGCTAAAGTTGCATTCCCGGGTCCACAACCTAATTCTAGAATATTAGCTTTGCTGGAAAGTTGGGTGAATTCTATAGCACCATTAATAATTTCTTGTGGATAGCGATGTCTGAATTTATTATAAGCTTCTGCAACATGAGAATACCAGTTTTTTCTGGTTTCTAAGTCTTGAGAATATAGATTTTTAAGTAGTTCCATTTCTTTCATAATTGATCCTTAATTTCCCAAAGCTATGACAGCATTTTGTCCACCAAAACCAAAGCTAAAACATAGGACTTGCTGAATTTTACGTTCTTGTGCTGAGGTGATGCAGTTTAAATTAAATTCTGGTTGCTGAAGTCCTACAGAAGGGGGTAAAATTTGATTTTGCAATGCCATGAGTGAAAAAGCTACACCTAAAGCTCCTGATGCTCCTAATGTATGACCTGTGCTACCTTTGGTGGAACTAATCGCTAATTTTGGGGAAAATAAGTGTTGAATAATTTTACTTTCCATTCGGTCATTTAACTGGGTAGCTGTACCATGAGTGTGAATGTAGTCTATGTCTGTGGGTGAAATATGACTACGTTCTAAACATTGCTTAATGGCTATGATGGCACTTTTACCTGCTGGTTCTGGTGAGTTCCCATGATATGCGTCTGCTGTCAAGCCAAAACCTAATATTTCTCCATAAATCTTCGCTTGTCTTTGGGTAGCTAACTCCGCAGATTCGAGAATCAAGACAGCACCACCTTCACCTAGTACCAAGCCTTCTCGCTGCAAATCAAAGGGATAAGCACCTGTTTTGGCTAAAGCCCCCATTTGCCTAAATCCGGCTATTGTCAGGGAGGTTATGGGTGCTTCTATTGCCCCTGTAATTACTCGTTGGTATTGCCCCGTTTTGATTAACATTGTAGCTTGAGCGATCGCCCAAATTCCCGTTGCACAAGCAGCCATTGGTGCTAAAACTGCTGCTGTTGAGCCTATTTTTCGGGCTATAGCGATCGCATTCATTTGTGGTAAAGTATTTAACCAATTGTCTAAGTTTAATTCTGCCTCTTCCTGATATATCTGTCGCGCCATTATCTCCCAAGATGCTTGATAACTCCGACTAGAACCAACTACCACTGCACAATCAAACAAAGGTGCTACCAATTCGGCATCTTGTAGGGCTGAATTAACAACTATTTCCGTGAGTGTATTTAATAAAGAAGGTTTTTCAGCAATTAATCCCAGGGGAATGATTCCCAATTCTGGAAATATTTGATGTAATTTAATTCCCGTTTTTCCTAATAATAGATTTTGCCAATTAGCCTCTAAGCTTTCACCTAAAGCAGAAACTAGACCAATCCCAGTCACAACAACTCTAACCAATTTTAGATTTTAGATTTTAGATTTTAGATTTCAGCAGTTATCAGAAGTCAATTATCAATTATTTTGCAACTGACAACTGACAACGGACTACTGACTACTGAGCAGTTTTCAAATTTTCTGCACCTTTCGTGACTTTAGCAGACTCAATGCGATCGCCTTGCTGGATTTTGTTAACTACCTCAAAACCTTTGGTAACATTACCAAACACGGCATAGTTACCATCCAAGAATGATAAATCTGCTAAAGCAAAGTAAAATTGAGAAGAAGCAGAATCCGGGGACTGTGATCTAGCCATAGCGATCGCTCCTTGCTTGTGTTGTAACACAGGCTTCTCAGTAATAGTCTTACTGTAAATAGGATCTTTTGCGCCTTTTGGTTTAATTTCTAACGGTATCCGTCGCTCAGTCTTAATTTGAGGATTAATATAACCACCAGTTCCCAATCTACTTTCGGGAAATTTGGGGTCTTTACCTTGTGGATCTCCACCTTGAACTACAAAAGGCTGAGGTTCGCGCACAACACGATGGAATACTAACCCGTCATAAACACCTTTTTGAACCAAATCCACAAAATTACCGCCAGTAATTGGCGCATTTGTCCCATCTATTTCCATCTCAATTTGTGTGGGGTTAACTACTTCTCCACGCTTCACCGTCATCACCACCGTAGCCTTACCTTCAAGACGTGGCAAACTTTTGATTCCAGGAACACTCTCGCTAATAGTTTCTGATACTGTTTTTGCACTAGTAGTCGTGTCTGAGGTAGCTGTTGCAGTTGGGGATGCACTAGACGATGTTATATTACTCGCACATCCTCCCAAAGTTAAAGCGCCAATCATCAATAGAACTACAAAAAATTGTGGAAATTTAAACCGCATTGTTAGTAACTGCATTAATCAAAATATCTTAATCTGTTCTTGCCAATTATTACTTAGATCCCGGACTTCTTTAAGAAGTCCGGGATCTTGTTTGTTGTTCACCAATCCAAACGCCAAAACTGCTAGAGTCCTTCTAAAGATACTCCTAAAAAACGAGCTAATTCCGCACCTTGGGTTTCCAAATCTGCCAAAGATAACGGTTGACCTACTCGTGTAAGGGGAATATCCCGTCTACCTTTGACCCGAAGATATAAAGCGCGTTGAGGATTCAGACCTTCCTTAATCACAATTTTGACAGATTGTACATCTGAAATCCTGCCGTCAATTTGGATTTGACGATTTTTTCCGGGAAAACCCCAACGAAAGATTTTTAATGTCCCCGTTTCCCGATTGAACTCATTATAACCACCACCTAAATCCCATAGAACTACAAGCCACAGATATGTAGCTAATAGCAAGCCAGCAGCACCATATAGTCCCATCACCAATCCTTGAGGGACAAATATGAGTTGTGTTGCATCAGTAACTATGAGTAAATTAACTTTGAGATAACTAGAAATACTAGCTAAGAAAAAACCACTGGCTCCCATAGTTACAATACTTGCCCACCAGTAGTTACTAAACCGACGTGAACCAAGAACCTTTTGAGAGAGGAGGTTCTCGCTTTTATTAATTGTTGTTGATACGGTCATTAAACTACCTTGGACTATCTTTCTCAAGTCTGCCACTGAACCAGTCTGGATTGCAAGTTATCAAACAGATGACAATGAATTTTATCCTCAACTTCAAGGATTCTAGGGCGCAGGCCATTGAGAGAATTTAGGGCGCAGGCCCTGCGCCCCTACGAAGATTTATGAGAAAATCTGTGTCAAATTGTTAAAATTCTGATTCTGATAGAAAATATTTAACTTCCTGTTCTATATCCAGCCCAAATTCTGACTAATGTGATAAGTTAAGAATCATTACGTTACCAAAACCTAGATTGCTGGTTAACGGTAGCCGATCATGTCATAATTTATGAGAAATGATCACTTTGTCAAGCAGTCAGTTCTCACAATCTTAGCGTCTGTAAGGCTGCTAGAATTGTAAAAAAAACGTTTAGTTCCTCACGGCAGATGATATAAATCAGTAAACTTGCTGAAACACTGCTTAAAAAACGTTGAAATTTTAGTAAAAACGAGGATTTTAGTAAATGACCATCGCAGTTGGACGCGCCCCCAGTAGAGGGTGGTTTGACGTATTAGACGACTGGCTAAAGCGCGATCGCTTTGTATTCGTAGGTTGGTCAGGAATATTATTATTCCCCTGTGCCTTCCTCGCATTAGGCGGTTGGCTAACTGGTACAACCTTCGTCACCTCCTGGTACACCCACGGACTAGCATCTTCTTACTTAGAAGGAGCTAACTTTTTAACAGTAGCAGTATCCACACCAGCCAACAGCATGGGACATTCCCTGTTGTTTCTGTGGGGACCTGAAGCTCAAGGTGACTTCACCCGTTGGATTCAACTCGGTGGTTTGTGGCCTTTCGTAGCCCTACATGGCGCATTCGGTTTGATTGGCTTCATGTTACGCCAATTTGAAGTCGCCCGTCTCGTCGGTCTTCGTCCTTATAACGCCCTTGCTTTCTCCGGTCCTATCGCCGTATTCGTCAGCGTGTTCCTGATGTATCCTCTAGGACAATCTAGCTGGTTCTTTGCACCTAGCTTTGGAGTAGCCGCAATTTTCCGTTTCCTCCTATTCCTACAAGGTTTCCACAACTGGACACTCAACCCCTTCCACATGATGGGTGTAGCGGGAATCTTAGGTGGAGCTTTACTTTGTGCCATCCACGGTGCCACAGTAGAAAACACCCTATTTGAAGACGGTGAAGGTGCAAACACTTTCCGCGCTTTCAACCCCACCCAAGCTGAAGAAACCTACTCTATGGTGACAGCAAACCGTTTCTGGTCACAGATTTTCGGTGTTGCTTTCTCCAACAAACGTTGGTTGCACTTCTTCATGTTGTTTGTCCCTGTGACAGGCTTGTGGATGAGTTCCATTGGGATCGTTGGTTTAGCATTAAACCTGCGGGCTTATGACTTCGTTTCCCAAGAATTACGGGCAGCAGAAGACCCAGAGTTTGAAACTTTCTATACCAAAAACATTTTACTGAACGAGGGTATCCGCGCTTGGATGGCTCCTCAAGATCAACCCCACGAACAGTTCGTATTCCCAGAGGAGGTACTTCCACGTGGTAACGCTCTCTAATAGAGTTATTAGTGGTGGACGCGACCAAGAATCAAGCGGCTTCGCTTGGTGGTCCGGCAACGCCCGTTTAATCAATTTGTCTGGTAAACTACTTGGCGCTCACGTTGCCCATGCTGGTTTAATCGTCTTCTGGGCTGGAGCAATGACTTTGTTTGAAGTCTCTCACTTCATCCCAGAAAAGCCTATGTACGAACAAGGCTTGATTCTGCTTCCTCACCTCGCCACACTGGGTTGGGGCGTTGGTCCAGGTGGTGAAGTTTTTGATACATTCCCCTACTTTGTTGTGGGTGTACTTCACCTGATTTCCTCCGCAGTTCTAGGATTTGGCGGTATTTATCATGCCGTTCGCGGTCCTGAAACCTTAGAAGAATATTCTGCCTTCTTTGGTTATGACTGGAAAGACAAGAACAAAATGACCAACATCATCGGCTTCCACCTGATCATCCTGGGATGCGGTGCGTTGTTATTGGTGCTGAAGGCTATGTTCTTCGGTGGAGTTTATGATACATGGGCTCCAGGTGGTGGTGATGTGCGTGTGATTACTAATCCCACACTCAACCCTGCAATCATCTTCGGTTATCTAATCAAAGCTCCCTTCGGTGGCGAAGGCTGGATTATTAGCGTTGATAACATGGAAGATGTTATCGGTGGTCACATTTGGATTGGTTTAACTTGTATTGCCGGTGGTATTTGGCACATCTTCACCAAGCCTTTTGCTTGGTCACGTCGTGCCTCCATTTGGTCTGGTGAAGCTTATCTATCCTATAGCTTAGGTGCGCTCTCCTTAATGGGGTTCATCGCTTGCGTTATGGTGTGGTTTAACAACACCGTTTACCCTAGCGAATTTTACGGTCCTACTGGTCCTGAAGCTTCTCAAGCTCAAGCTTTAACCTTCTTGATTCGTGACCAACGCTTGGGTGCTAACGTCGGTTCTGCACAAGGTCCTACCGGTCTAGGTAAATACTTGATGCGCTCTCCATCCGGTGAAATTATCTTCGGTGGTGAAACCATGCGCTTCTGGGATTTTCGTGGTCCTTGGTTAGAGCCTCTTCGTGGACCTAACGGTCTTGATTTGGAAAAAATCAAGAATGATATTCAGCCTTGGCAAGCTCGTCGTGCCGCTGAATACATGACCCACGCGCCTTTGGGTTCTTTGAACTCTGTGGGTGGTGTGGCTACGGAAATTAACTCATTCAACTATGTGTCTCCTCGTGCTTGGTTGGCGACTTCACACTTCGTTTTAGGATTCTTCTTCCTCATTGGTCACTTATGGCACGCAGGCCGCGCCCGTGCTGCTGCTGGTGGTTTTGAGAAGGGTATTAACCGTGAAACAGAACCAGTAATGTTTATGCCTGACCTCGACTAGGTTTTTCTGGGCTTAATTACTGACAATATAATGCTTTTGATAGCTCTTGCCTAACCGCAAGGGCTTTTTTTGTAGTTTTCTGTGTAAGTTAACGCATTTAACTTTGTTAAGTAAGAGTAAAAATTTAAAATAAATTTTGCACAGGTACTTACAATAATTAAACATTGCTGCTAATATACAATGTAACAAATAAATCTTACTAAGGGTCAAGTAATGAATAAGCTAAAGTTCAGCACTTCTGTATTGACAGTTGCTGCTGGTTTGGTAATGGGGACATCAATAAATCAAGTTGTTATTGCTGAGGAAGTTGTTGCAGAATCAATTACTCAGCCAGTAGTTACAAATGAAGTTATTGCCACATCAATCACTCCTGAAAAAACTGAAACTCATCCTCAACCAGGAACTTTCAGTTATAGTGCTGGTGATTTACTGGCAAAAAGACCACTGGATTTAGATCAGTTCTGTAAAAATTATCCTTTAAATTCCCGCTGTACTAATCAGCCTGTCACCACACCAGTAACAAAGCCAGAGGAAGTTAAATCTGAACCTACGGGGGAAAAGAGTGAAACTTCTGCAAAAACTAGCGGTTGGGCAATTACACCTGAAATTAGTACATTAGGTGTTGGTGCAACAGTCACTAAGTCCATAACACCTAATGTCAATGCTAAATTAGGCATTAATGGCTTAGGTATAAGTAGAGATGTTAGCTTGTCCGATGTTGATTATAAAGCTAACCTCAACCTATTTAATGTGTCTACCTTAATTGACTACCTACCTTGGAAAAATGGTGGTTTTCATTTGACCGGAGGTTTGGTGTTTCAAGATAATAATTTGGAAGGAACTGGGAAACCCAAGAATGGTGTGACCATTAGGATCAATGACAAAGACTATAACAGCACAACTGTGCTTACATCATTGAACTCTCAAGTTTCCTTTCCCAACAGTGTCGCACCATATATTGGACTGGGTTGGGGTAATGCTGTGAAGCCTGGTAAACATCTGGGATTTTCGGCAAATTTAGGTGTAATGTTTGCTGGCTCCCCAAAGGTATCATTAACACCTGGGTTTGGTCCAGATGCAACGGAGGCTTTAAAAGCGGAAATTAATAGTAACATCGAAGCAGAAAGGAAAAAACAAGAAAGCGATCTGAATTGGTTAAGTGTTTATCCTGTTTTTTCTCTTGGTATTTCTTACCAATTCTAATTTACAATTTAGGGTGTGTCAGATGTTGAAAATATATTCATTATTACTGAGTTATCGAGTCTGACTCACCCTACAAAAAATATTTAGTATCACATTTGCGTAAATCCTAGTTTTAACTTTCCTCTCTACCAGTTGCTATAATTAAATTAACTTGTATTTTATTTTCAAATATACAAATGATCATAACCAAACATCGCGCTGGTAGAGTCATGCTTCATAACATCAGTTGGCAACAGTTTGAAAATCTTCTGCAAGACTTGGGAGAAAATCGTGCTGCTAGGGTGGCTTATGATGATGGAAATTTGGAAATTATGACCCCTTTACCAGAACACGAACAATATAAAGAAGTAATTAGTGATGCAGTTAAAGATATCGCTGAAGAGTTGGATTTAGACTATGAAAGTTTAGGTTCAACTACCTGGAAAAAAGAACGCAAAATGGCAGGAATAGAGGCAGATAATTGCTTTTATTTTCAAAATGAACCATTAGTTAGAGGTAGATTAGATTTAGATTTGCAAAAAGATCCACCTCCTGATTTGGCTTTAGAAATTGATGTTACTAGTAAATCGTTAGATCGTTTTCCAATTTATGCTCGTTTAGGAGTTCCTGAGATTTGGTGTTATGATTCTGGTGAGTTGAAGATTTATATTTTGCAAGCTGGGGAATATCTAGAATCCGAGGAAAGTTTGGTATTTCCTAGTTTAGAAATTCGGGATTTACCAAAAATAATTGAACAACACCGAGCAAATGGTAGAAGGGCAATTAGAAAAGCTGTTAGGGAATGGGTACATCAGAAATAATTAAAAAATATTCATCCTCCCACATTCATCGCTGCTAAAAAAGCTTTTTGACTGACATCTTGATAAACGGCTTTTAAATATTTCATCACCAAATCACCAGCAGGAGAATTAGTTGTATTTTCTTCATCTTTTGCTAAAGGAATTGTCCCTAATATATCTAATACTGTTTCACTAACAGCAGGTGAAATTACGACCAAAGACGATTCTAAAGGCTCATTATATTGCCAAAAATTATCTATTGTAACAGGGTATTGACTTTCGGAAACTTCTGGTTGAATTTCCGATGTTACTTGAATTGTCTCGACATTTTTACTACTACGTAATTGGCGTAAATCACTGATGATTTGCTCTTTGGTACGCCCACGTAGTTGAAATAATACAAAAGGGTCTTCACTAAAGCGATCGCCTAATTGATAATATACTGCACCGATATGTTTACAAGGAACAGCTTTATCAGGACAAGAACATTTACTGTGAACATCAGTCAGAGTAAAGGGAAACAATGATAACCCGTTACTGATAAAAACCTCTTCAATATTTTGTGGCATTTCTCCCGCTAATAACTTAGCCGCAAAAATCGCCTTTTGAGACATACTTTCCACCACATAACCCCATTCCTCCTCACTAAAAGCATCAAGAGATAAAGAAACTTTATAAGGTTCTGCTTCACTACCCTGTACTCTCGCTAATACTTTCGCAGCTTTAAATTTAATACTCAGAATATTTCCTTGTCGAGAATAATTTCTTGCCCGTTCTAAGCGCTTTTTAAATCGGTAAGAATCTAGTAAATCTAACCATCTTTGTGACCACCATTCCCGACTTGCTTGTAAGGTTTCGTTACTCATAATCTTTGATATTTTTGTGGTGCCAGCAATTTCATTGTTTCCATTTTTACAGAAATATCCGGTAAGCGTAAAGCTCAGTGGCTTTAGCCCTGAGATATAAGCGACACGGGCGGTTTTAACCGCCTTCAGTCATATACTACCAAATCAATACTACTCGGTTAAGCCTTTTTTGGGCATTATAAACAACGATATTTCAAGAGTTTTAGCCTACTTGATTTCCTTAACCGAGCAGTATTGCATCAGGAAATACTAAAGTATTGCAAAGTTATTTAAAAAAAGATTGTGTTTAGTATAGATATATGAAGAATATGGGCAAATAGATAATCACAGTATTAAAGTACAAATGTCACCGATTAGAAAGATTAAAAAAAAGGGGCTATAGTATTATGGCTATCTCCAAAATGTTTGCTGATATGGCTCAGTTTATTTCTGAAGCCTTCATGCGGATTTTCACCCCTGCTAATGATGCCTATCCTGTGATTGGGGTACAGCCCTTTACAGGGAAAATATATAAAAAAGGTAAAGCAGCTTGGTAACACTGAAGATTTTCCTCCATCATAAAAGTAGGGACAAGGTAAAAATTTTGATGCCAGGTCCCTATTTTTAATTGATTCTAACCGCCTATTTCTTGCAGCATTGCTTGTATTCTTGCAGCACTTTCTGTGTCATTTCCCCGCTGATATAAATTTAATGCCTTCTTGAGAACTTTATTTGCTTGTGTCGTTTGTCGTCGTTGTTTAAACATAGAACCGATTAACTCATAGGTGCGGGGATTATTTTTATCTAAATTAATAGCTTGTTCATAAGCCCACATAGCTGCTTGATAATCACCCAAACTAGTTTGAGAAACTCCTAATCCTAAATAGGCGTTGACATTATTCCGATTTAATTGAATAGCCCGACGGTAAGCTTCTTTTGCGCCTTTGTTATCTTGTGTGCTACTTTTAAGATAACCAACAGCATAGTAAAAATCACTATTATTAGGATTAATGGCAATGGCTCGACGATAAGCATCTAAAGCTGAGGTAAAATTGCCTTGTTGAGTATATAAGTAGCCAATCCCAGCATAAATTCTCTCATTTTTGGGATCTAATTTTGCGGCTTGTTGATAAATGGCGATCGCTCCATTATAATCTTTAGAATCTACCAGTCTTTTTCCCTCATCTATCAAGTTTTTCAACTCTGAATTATTCACCTGTGTCAGTAGGACATCAGCTTTCCCTACTATAGGTGTGCTAGTAAATAAACATCCTAATAATAAGGCAGTTAACAGGACTGATGTTTTTTTGTACATACTAAATTTTCCTAAATTTTCTTAACCCGTTTTTATTCGTATATTAAAACAAAAATATTGATATTTGTAATCTGTATTTATTCACATTTACAGAATATCAATAATTTCTTAAAATTATTTGACATCTTCAGAACTATAGCAACTTAATCCTTTCGCCAACAGATAATGATAAATTCACAAAATTGTAGGTATACTCAAAACGGTTGAAACATGAACTTTTGTAGAATCACGAAAACCCCAGATTTGTAAGGGTTTAGCACTGCTAAACCCTTACCCGGAGAATCAAATAATTAAGCCGTGTTGGGTATATAATGGGGTATGCAGCGAGGTTTTACCCGGAATTTGGCTATAGTCATCTAATTTCTCCATAAGTTTATGCTTTTAACTACTACTGATGTGATTCAAGGTGCTGTAATTCAATCCTACTTAGGCATTGTCACTGCCGAAGTTGTCTATGGTAGCAATTTTCTCCGGGATTTTTTAGCGAGTATTCGGGATATTGTCGGTGGACGCACTGGCAGCTATGAGCGTCTCTTTGAAGAAGGACAACGCAAAGCAATGGAAGAATTAGAACAAAGAGCGCAACGTTTAGGCGCAGATGCTGTTGTTGGTATTGCCGTTGACACAGGCACAATTAATGTTGATCAATCTGGTGTTTTATTAGTAATTACAGCTACGGGTACAGCCGTGAAAATTCGTTAATATTTCTCTAATTTTGTAATTTTCAAACCTTTACTCATCTAGAAATTTATAACTAAAGAAAGACAAAAAAACTCTTTCTATTGATAGAGATTGAAAATAATAATTTGTCATTTAATTTTAAACATAAGCCATAAGAAAATTTGAGAAGAAAGAATTTAAAACAGAGGATTTTTTCTGCTTGAAAAGAAGATAATACATGAGCAACTTTGCTGCAATAGCAAGGGAGAAAAGTAGCTATGTCATACGTAAATCGAGTAGGTGAGGATATTAGTCCTCCTGAGTCTTTGGTAGCTAGTAGAGTAACGGAATATCGAGACCGCGTGCGTTGGGGTCCGATAGTTTCCGGTGTGTTAGTGGCTTTAGCAAGTCAATTAATATTGAGTTCCTTGTTTAGCGCGCTGGGTGCAGGGAGAATTGCCGAATCCTTAGCACCGAGAAGTATTACTCCTAATACTATTAGTAATGTCGGAATTTGGTCGACAATTGCTTTATTATTGTCTCTATTTATTGGTGCTTGGATCACAACCCGTGCCTGCGGACCAATGCACCGGGACACAGCAGTACTTAACGGCGCAATTCTCTGGGCAACGACTTTAGCACTTAGCTCTTTTCTGTTAGCAAATGGAGTATTGGGTACTTTTGGTTTAGCTGCTTATAATGCAGGAGAAATTATTAATCAACTACAGCAACAAGGTAATGTAATAACGCCTAATATACCAACCTTAACTGCTGAACAAACTCGTGACATTGCTGCTGCAACTTCCAGAAATTTGTGGTGGTTTGTATTTGGTTCTTTGTTAGGTTTACTTGCTTCTTTAGCGGGAGCAGTAGCCGGTGCGCGTAGCACCTCTAGTAGCTCTAGACTTAATAATTACAATTCTTGATTGAACAATTCAATTATTAAACCAATTTGCTAGTAACGCTTTCTGGGAATTAATGATGTTACATTTTTAAATTGTTGGGAGAATTTGTTGAAATTCTGCTAGATTGAGGGTTGCAAAATACAGTTCAATTTCAAGATCAGGATAGCGACTGCGAATTGATGAATAAGCTTGATTTAAATAATCTGTATGTACTTGCAACTCTCGTTCTGGATCTTTACTTAAATTAGAGTCAATCATCATGGCAAGTGGTTGTTTCAAAACAATTGGTTTGTCCAATTGTTTCCAATAATCCCGAACGTTCCAGTAGTTGCTTAACTTCCGGTTGTAAACCTGTGAGAATTAAGCGGCAATTATGGCGTTCTAAGTCGTGGTAAATATCCTCTGAAGCCACTAATCCAGTCGTATCCATATTTGGCACAAACCGCAACCGCAGAATTAAATATTTAACTTCTGGTTCATCTCTGAGGAAGGTAGCAAATCTCTCCGCAGCCCCAAAAAATACCAGACCATCTACCCGATAAACGGCAATTTCTTTCCCTAATTCTAAGACTCGCGCTGCTAGAGGTGCTAAAGTGAGAACAATAATGGCTAAGGCAACCCCGTGAATTACTCCAGATAGTCAGGTTTTACCGCCAGAACGAACATTAACAGCAGTCCGCGCGATCGCCCCTGTGGCGGGAATACTACCAAAAAATGAGACAATGATATTTGCTAACCCTTGACCAATTAATTCGCGATCGCTATTATGTTTCTCACTGACAGTCATACCGTCAGCTACAACCGCTGATAATAAAGATTCAATACTTCCCAATGCGGCTAAAGCCAAAGCCGGATTAATTAATTCTCGAATGACACTAAAATCATTCCAATGGGGAATCCCTTGAGGCAGGGGTAAAGATTGGGGAATAGCCCCAATTGTGGGAACATTCAGATGGAAACCAGCAGCTATTCCCGTCGCTAACACCAACCCCACCAAAGAACCGGGTATTGTATTATTAATCTACTGCTGCTGTTAATCCTCCCGTCAAATCGCCACGCAGATTACTAAACCAGTGCCTCATACGCAAAAGCTTTGATTCTTGGAGGGTATTTGCGATCGCCATATTGTCAATTCAACTCTTATAGACAATTCGTTAATTGTGTTATTTAATTGTTAGTAAAGTTTAATTCTGTTCTCTAAAAGATAAGATCGCTGCCTACCAGATACGCGATTTTTATTATACTTATTGCAAGATAGTCCTTCCTCATCGAGTTCATTATAGCAAATTGCAAATCAATTGTCAACCCCCTAATACTCTATATTGGCGTTGAACAGTGGAAATATCTCGGTAAGTCAGGATATTCTAGATACCACAACTTACCACTTCAAAAATGCTTCCTCAATTCCCTTCTCTCTTCTCACTTTCGCGTCTATTTCAAACCAGGTAATAATTTGTTTTGTCGTCAACTCCTCAATAGACACATCATATTCCTTAGCAATATATTGTAAAATTCTCAAAGAAGAAATAGTCAATCTCGTTAAAAACTTCTCAGGAGAAGATAACAAAGCCGCATCAACTTGAGCAGATTCTTCTGAAGATAAAAATTGAGTAGATGATTGATTAGGTGAGATATCCATAAAAATTCAAACTTCTGTTTAATCGAGAAATTGCCTTTCTACCATTAAATCATATTATTGTTACCCCTGAGCAATAAAAGCAGAGCAATAAGTAACTCAACCTTAAAAAAATAATGCCCAGATATCCGACTGCTTAATTTAATCAGGAAATTTGTGTTTTTAACCAACTCCGAAAATTCTTAATCATTGACACTTCACCCACTTGTAAACTAGAAGCTAAAAACTGAGGAATTTCTGTATTTAAAGGTAAATTCGCAAAAGTTGGTGAACCATTGCAAGGAATATATTTATCCTCAGATAAACTATAAATTTGCATCACAGGTTCATCATAACGCCAAACTTCAGGAACACCTAAAGCTAAATAAATCGGTAATTTATCAATAGAAGAACTAGCATAATCAACTTCTATGACTAAATCAGGTGGGGGATCTTGAGTTAAATCTAAATTTGTTTTATTTCTCATAATTGGTTCATTTTGAATATAGAAACTAGAATCAGGTTCTACACCTCTAGCTAAATCTTCTCTTTTACAAGTTAATGAACCAGTGCTTTTGACATTGAGATTTAACTCTTCAACTAAAACAATAATTAGATTTTGTAACAAACGGTTATTATGTTCATGGGGCATTAATGGAGTCATAATTTCTAATATTCCCTGATTATAAGTAAACCTATTATGACGATCATCACCTGTTTCTAATAAAATCCTTTCAAAAGTATTCCAAGAAATATTATGGAGGATGACGCTATTGGTGTGAGTGTCGCTGTGAGTAGGTGCTAGAGTTACCATAGAAATTTACCTCGCAGTTTTAATTGTTCTATTATATCACTTTAGGGAATAAGGAAGTTCTCCTTAAAAACTAATTTAAAAGTTCTATCAGTTCATCTTTAGTTAAATCTGCATCTCGAATTATTTTTACTAATAAACCTTTTCCGATAGTTTTACCACTATGAGAAGGAATAGAAACAACTCGATTATCTTCATGTTTCATTCTTACATGACTTCCCTTTTGTCTGACTATATAAAAACCTGATTTTTCTAGTGCAGCAATCAGTTCTTCTCCTGTGTTGGTAATTTAGTCATGATAATACTACTTTTTGCACACCAATAAATTCTGTGGTTAATTCCTCTTCTAGTTCTTCTAAACACATTTCAATAACTTCTTTAATATTTTTCATGAGTTCATCAATAGTTTCTCCTTGACTATAACAGGCTTTTAGTTGAGGAACTTCACCAATATACATACCATCTTCATCTCTTTCAATTACTACATAAAATTCTTTGTTTTTCATGATTTTATTTGTCATTGCGATAGTTTACTAATAAAGTTAGCAATACTAGATTTTCATTATAACACAAACGAAAGATCCCCGACTTCTTAATTTAATCTTTGGTAAATAATGATAATTTATCAAAGAAGTCGGGTATCAGTAATTTCATCATTTTGGTTTTTTGCTTCTTTCCCAAGCTTTTGATGCTGGAGGAGGTGATGATGGTTTTTCTATAATTTCAATAATTGTACTAATCACTTGATGAAGTTTATCATCTTTGATTTTTCCAATGTATCGAATTACGTTACTTTTATCAACCGTTGCAATAATATTAGGGCGAATATGACAAGGGATTAAATTTAATTTACCAACTCTAAAATCTTGATCTTATAACTTAATTTCATAATCTCGTCCTGGTTTACTGGTAATAGGACAAATTATAATATTATTATTGTCCGATTCAGTTATAACTAAAGCTGGTCGTTTTTTTGTGGTAGATGTATCAGAAAAAGGAAAAGGAACAGATATCACATCACCTTTAATTAAATGTTCTATAGATCCTTCCATGCTTCGTCTTCCTCTGGATTAAGCCAAATTTTATTTAATGATGATTCACTCACTTCTAAAAATTCTTTGACCAATATTTTATTATCATCTGTATCAACAGCTTGTAAATTTTTAACTACTTCTAATGGCAGTCCAGTTAGTTTGACGATAAAATCTAAATCAATACCTTCTCGTAACATATTTACAGCAACTTGGGTTAAACCTTGCTGTAAACCTTTTTCCCATGCTTCTTGTAATGTTTGCGCTGGAATTGATAGGTTGTTCATATTTTTTATATTTATGTAGTTAGATTTTTGGAACTCGATTATATTGTATCATAAGCAATGATAATTTATCAAAGAAGTCGGGGATCTAAATTGCAGGTTTAGCCATTTGCAAATATTGGTAAGATTTGATAGGTTAACCAGCCTAAAAATAAGCCTAATAAAGATGTACCTGCTAAAATTCCAAATGAATGCCATTTGCTCAAAGATTTGGTTAAATCTCGTTTTGCACGAGGATAAGCGAACAAAAATATAACCGCAGAAACAAAAAAGCCTCCAGTTAGTACAAACAATAAATAATTTGAATTGAATAGTAAATTTATTAGTGAGAAACATATTAGTATAAATAAAAGCAACCAAAATAAATATCGCTCCTTATTGGGACGTGAAGCAGCAAGCAAAAAAAGTAGAGAAGAATACAAAACCCAACCGTGAACCCCAACCAAAACTTGGTTCAATTGACCATACTTATACACAGAAAGCAAAAGTGCAGACCAAAAAGCCAAAGCTGTAACTAACAAGTCATTCGGAACAGAAGTAAAAATCGAAACTGAAGTTAAAGCCGAAGCTAAGGCCGAAGTTAAAGTCATAAGTAAAGGTAAAGGTCCTGATAAAAAGCCACAAACTAAATAATAAAAACCAATAAATCCCAATTTAACCCAAGGAATATTCTTACTATTTACCCTTGTATTTGGAGAATTATTAACACCTACAATAACAGGAAATGCTTTATCAGTCCTAATGGTTTTATATTGAGTTTTCTGACTAACCTGATAAACCTGATTACTAAAATCAGGCAATAAATTCAACCATTTACCCATTGATTTAGGACGATTTCCTGCTTCTAAATTCATACCTTTCAGAATTGCCAGATTCAACTCATTACTAATACCAACAACATATTTATTAGGAGGAATTAAAGGCTTATTATATAACTTTCTATCTAGCGAACTTTCAGGACGTTTACCTGTAACCGCATAATATAAAGAAGCAGCAAGAGTGTAAACATCAATCGTTACTTGTCTATTACCTCCCATTTGTTCATAGGGTGCAAAAGCAATATTAGCAGGATGATCAGAAGTAAAATATCCATCTTGGGGCATTATTTCCCCAGCAATTCCAAAGTCAATTAATACAGCTTTGCCATTTTTTTGTACCATAATATTACCAGGGTGTGCATCCCGATGAACTAAACCCTGATGATGAACAAAAGTTAAAGCCTCTCCAATTTGTTTTATATATCCTACCGCTTCTAATTCTGGTAATGCTCCCCTTTTTTGGACTAAATTAAATAAACTTTCACCCGGGACAAAGTCCATTACTAAACAATATGTTTGATCATCTTCAAATAATTCTGTTACACGGACAATATTCGGGTGTGGTTGTTGAGAAAGTTGTGCTAATTTGCGTCCTTCTTGAATAAATCTTTTTACATAATGGGGGTATTCAGAATCATTTTTTAGGATTTCGTTCGGCGTTTTTATCACTACCCACTGCTTTAAAAGTGTATGTTGTGCTTGATACGTAATTCCAAAACCACCTTCTCCCAAGACTTTTTCCATAACGTATCTTCCACCCTGTAATTTATACCCTTTTTGCCAAACCATAGGTTATAAATGCCTAGTTTATCTGCGTTCAATTACTTCCACTCAAGCACCTAACTTTTTTCCACCAAATAAGCACAACGATGTTCACCATGAATCAACCAGTGAGTCCGTTCCACAGTGCCAGTTGCGTAAGTCCTGTATTGGTTTTAAAGCAGTTCTATTTTACTTCTCAATTCCATTAAATCAGGATATTGATTAATGTCAATATGATTAATTGCCCATTTAGAAAAATCATACATAGAGATATATGATTTATATGGTCTTTTTTTATCTTGACTAATTCTGTGCATTGCTTTATAAATATCTTTACCATTAAACCAAGTTAAATACTGCTTTTGTTGCCAAAATTCCTCTTGATGAAAAAGCTGTAAATACCTGTTCAGATTCTCTTCAAACTTATCTATTGTCACTTCCGCAACTGTATTTTTAAATTCATTAATTAATGATAAAGCCTGATTTTTACAATCAGATAAATCTAGAGAATCTGGAATTGTATCTTTAGTCCAGCTTGTGTCTAACTGTTTTCTACTAGCACTAAGTTGACATAAATTACCTAAAGCCCATCTAACAGCTTGATAATCTTGTAGATTCTTCGCAGCTTCTTCTATCCATTGAGCAATTTTATCAATTCCTGGTGAATCTTTGTGTCCCCATCGAAAAATAGTAGGATTTTCTAATTTTTCTGCATATTGGGTTATCCAATATTGATGAATGAGTTGAGGATCAAGTAAATAGTTTTCAATACAAGTACGATGGGATAGGAAAGCTCTATTTCCTAATTTATCTATTTGTAGTAACTTATTTTCTGATGTAGGTTCAATATCAAAATCACGATCTCTAAAAATAATATATTTTTTTGTAGCTTTTTGATTTTCATCATTTTTATTTTTATCTATAGAAAAATAGGCTTGAATAAAAAGTGAAAAATTAAATTTACCACCCACAGGAATAATTGTGATATCATTTGATAGATTTTCTAATACCTTATTATTAATTAATTGGAAATCTAGACTTTCCGATCCACCTTCACAAAAAATAACTTTATTCCGAACTACTCCCACAATTTAATTACTCCTCTATGATTCTGATAGATGATTCAGGTACTAACTGGGCTACATAATCAGAATGAGTAGTAATAATAAACTGATTATTTTTACCTAGTTTTGGTAAAGTTCTCAGTAAAGCTTGTTGCATTGGTGGATGTAAATGTAATTCTATTTCATCAATTAAAATCACTGAATTATGAATATTCCAATTCATAAAATCCAGAAGTATAGGAAACGTAGCCCGTTCTCCTCCAGACATTTCAGAAAATTCATAGTGGTTTTTATTTCTATTGTTGTAAATATAAAACCAAGGTTCAGTCAGAATATTATCAATATTATCTCGCATTTCTAAACCTGCAAATTCACGTCCTGGAAAAACAGTTTTATAAATTCTTGCTATTTCTGCGTATAAGTCTTTTGCTCCTGGACGGAAACTTTTACCATTTTTGCTATATTTCTCATGAATCATTTGCCACTTTGCTAGGCGATCGCGTAGAATATCTTCTGTAATTTCTAATTGATTTTTTGGATCTTCAGGAGTGAGACTGGTTGCTGTTCTCTGTTCTGTGTACCAAAAAACTGTACCCACTCTTTCAAACACTGAAAATCCTTCAGAACGAAATAACTGTTTAGCATATTCTCGTCCTTTAAATTGAAATAATTCTGCTGCGCTATTTGCTGTTACACTTTCTCCTTGCCATTTTAAGCTAACAAGATATTTTTGAGCAGGAGAAACTGGTAAATCACGTCCCATTTCCCGTAATTTTTGGTGAAATTCACTGATAGCTTGCAGTTCTGATTTAGAAAATTGTACATTAATAGTAACATTGGTAGGAGATCCACACCAATTACTACCTAATAATTCATAGTTAAATCCTGGCCAATCTAAATCAGCAGGTTTGTTTAATCTTTCTGTAGCTGTACCTAATGTGGATGCAATAGCTTGTAAAATGCTGGTTTTTCCAGCACCATTCGGACCAATAATAACAATTAAATCTTCTGCTAAACCTGTTTCAGTATCAGTAAAATCTAACTCCTGATCTCGAAATTTCTTAAAATGTTTTAGCTTAACGTTTTGAACTTTCATATTAATTTGCTTTTCAGTATACTCTTCAATATATATTTAGCACCGCAAAACCCTGATCAATTAATTGTAAAATCATCTATTTTCATCCCACATCCACAACAAAAATAACGGACTTCCTTATCTGCGTCTATCCGCGTTTATCTGCGTTCAATTACTTCCACTCAACCACCTAACTTTTTTCCACCAAATAACCACAACGATGTTCACCATGAATCAACCAATGAGTCCGTTCCACAGTACAATCTGGGAGAATAGCCGCAAACATTTCCAATTCATGACCACAAACGCTGGGAAAAGATTCCGCAACATCAGAAATAGCGCAGGTATGTTCCACAAAAATGAATCTCTCTCCACCTCCACCACTAGCATCTGATTCCACAGGGTGAAACTCCGCCATAAAACCTTCAGCCTTTCGCAATTCTATCAAATTTGCGACCCGTTCCTGTAAAGAACCATTACCCACCCGTTCATGATATTCTTGGGCTTTACGTTCCCACTGTTTCCGTAAAATAGACTTTACTTGGTCACGTCCCACAGTTTCCTCTAAAGTGTCCAAGAGAGAAACCGCAAACTCGCCATAACCGTCACCTAAGCGGTTGGCACTTTTTTGTAAGTGTTGTCTTCCTCCCCGACTCAAGTGATAAACGTGCTGCGGTCTGCCCATACTCGGCTGTGCTGATACCGAATATATAACTAGCTCCTCCGTCTCTAAATCCTTCAAATGACGGCGAATCGCTTGGGGACTCACATCCAAAAAGTTCGCCAACTCAACAGCCGTTGCTTGTGAGTGCTTCAATAGATACTCTAGGATATCCTGCTTAGTTGAGGTCTGCTGGGTAGTCGCCATCTTCTTTACTAGACGCTTCGCAAACGTCCCAAAATAAAAAACTTTTTTTCTGAAAATTTGACTTAAACAACATTGTTGTTGTTAATCTATCGTACAATGAAAATAGATTAAACAACAGCCGAGTTGTTTTAGTCGCTAAACCTATTCTAGCAGTCCTGTTAGGAATCGGTAACAGAAAACGGGAACTAGCTTTATGCAGCCCGTCGCCCGACCTTTAAAGAGAACACAAGAGAACCGATGAGCGCATCCGTCACCACCTTAGTCAACCAACCTTACAAGTACGGCTTTGTTACCGATATTGAAGCCGATACTATCCCGCGTGGGTTAAGCGAAGATGTTGTCCGCCTGATTTCCGCTAAAAAGAATGAGCCGGAATTCATGTTGGAATATCGCCTCCGCGCCTACCACCAATGGCTGAAAATGACAGAACCAACTTGGTCTCATGTCCAATATCCGCCTATTAATTATCAGGATATTATTTATTATTCCGCACCGAAACAAAAGAAAGCCAAACTCAATAGTTTAGATGAAGTTGATCCCACTTTATTGGAAACATTTGCTAAATTAGGTATTCCTTTAAATGAACAAAAGCGATTAACTAATGTTGCTGTTGATGCGATTTTTGATAGTGTTTCTGTCGCCACTACATATAAAGAAAAACTTGCCAAAGATGGCGTAATTTTCTGTTCTTTTTCCGAAGCTTTGCAAGAACATCCAGAACTGATTAAAAAATATTTGGGTAGCGTTGTTCCCATTGCTGATAATTATTTCGCAGCTTTAAATGCGGCTGTATTTAGTGATGGTTCTTTCGTTTATATTCCTAAAGGACTAAAATGTCCAATGGAATTGTCTACATATTTCCGCATTAATACCGGAGATACGGGACAATTTGAACGGACATTAATTGTCGCCGATGAAGGTAGTTATGTTTCTTATTTAGAAGGTTGTACAGCACCCATGTACGACAGCAATCAATTACACGCTGCGGTGGTAGAATTGGTAGCTTTAGATAATGCGGAAATTAAATATTCAACTGTACAGAATTGGTACGCTGGCGATGTTAATGGTAAAGGCGGAATTTACAACTTTGTGACTAAACGTGGTTTGTGTCAAGGTGTCAATTCTAAGATCTCTTGGACTCAAGTGGAAACAGGTTCTGCTATTACTTGGAAGTACCCTAGTTGCGTTTTAGTTGGTGATAATTCTGTGGGTGAATTTTACTCGGTTGCATTAACAAATAATATGCAGCAAGCGGACACTGGAAGTAAGATGATTCACGTGGGGAAAAATACCCGCAGTACAATTATTTCTAAAGGTATTTCTGCTGGTAAATCTAGCAATAGTTACCGGGGTTTGGTGAAGATTAATCCCACTGCTAAGGGTGCGAGAAATTATTCTCAATGTGACTCGATGTTAATTGGTGATAATGCTCAAGCTAATACTTTTCCTTATATTCAAGTTCAGAATAATACGGGAAAGGTGGAACATGAAGCTTCTACTTCTAAAATTGGTGAAGATCAGTTATTCTTTTTTGCTCAACGGGGTATTTCTTCGGAAGATGCTATTTCGATGATGATTAGCGGTTTCTGTAAGGATGTTTTTAGTCAGTTACCTATGGAGTTTGCGGTTGAGGCTGATAAGTTGTTGAGTCTGAAGTTGGAAGGTAGTGTGGGTTAAGGAAACGAACCACGAAGAAGCGAAGAACACGAAGAAAGAGAAGAGAAAAGATGATTATTGAGAATAGTGGTTTGATTTTGTCGGTTAAGGATTTGACGGCTGATGTTGATGGAACTCCGATTTTAAAGGGGTTGAATTTGGAGGTTCGCGCTGGGGAAGTTCACGCGATTATGGGTCCAAATGGTTCTGGGAAGAGTACATTTTCTAAGGTATTAGCGGGACATCCAGCTTATACTGTTACTGGTGGTGAGGTGGTTTTTCAAGGACAAAATCTTTTGGAAATGGAAGCAGCAGACAGAGCTAGAGGTGGTGTGTTTTTAGCTTTTCAATATCCTCTGGAAATTCCTGGTGTGAGTAATTTGGATTTTTTACGGGTGGCTTATAATTCTCGTCGGAAGGCTCAAGGTTTGGAGGAAGTTGACGCTTTCGATTTTGATGATTTGGTTGAGGAAAAGTTGGATGTTGTGAAGATGAATTCTTCTTTTCTGAACCGCAGTGTGAATGAGGGTTTCTCCGGTGGGGAAAAGAAGCGGAATGAAATTCTGCAAATGGCAATTTTAGAACCAAAGTTAGCGATTTTAGATGAAACTGATTCTGGTTTAGATATTGATGCTCTGAAAATTGTCGCTAATGGTGTTAATCAGTTAACTAATGCTGAAAATGCGACGATTATGATTACTCACTATCAGCGTCTTTTAGATTATATTGTCCCTGATTTTGTTCATGTTATGGCGCAGGGACAAATTATTAGAAGTGGTGGTAAGGAGTTGGCTCTTGAGTTGGAATCTCGCGGTTATGATTGGGTTCTAGAAGAAGCTTTGGGAGTGGGTGTGTAATGTCTATTCCAGTTTCTCTTACTTCTATTCCTGATTCTCTATTAGATAGAGATGCTTTTTTAACTGGTTTATTAAGTCGGGTAACTACTACAAAACAAGATGGTTGGTTACAGGATTTGCGCGACGGTGCTGTTAATTGGGTGCGTCATTCTGTTATCCCCAATACCCGCGAGGAAGAATGGCGATTTACTGATTTATCACCTCTGAAACAGGTAACATTCAATAATAATGTAGAGACGTTCCATGGAACGTCTCTACAATCCATGATTTTACCTGAAGTTTCTCAGCGGTTAGTATTTGTAAATGGTGTTTATGCACCTGATTTATCTAATACTGAAGATTTACCTGCTGGTGTGAAAGTTGGTAATTTCGATGTTTTACCTGATGAAGTTACACAGCAATATTTAGCACAATCTGAGGGAACAAGGGAAGTTTTTACTGCTCTGAATACTGCAGCTTTAAATGATGTCGCTGTGGTGTGGGTTGGTAAAAATGTGGTGGTGGAAACTCCCATTCATTTACTTTTTGTTTCTGTGTCGGCTGAGTCTGCAACTATTTCCCAACCTCGTGTTTTAGTGGTGGCTGAAGGTAATTCTCAGGTGGGTTTGATTGAAGAATATACGAACCACAAAGACACGGAGAACACAGAGGGGGGAGTTTACTTCACCAATAGTGTGACGGAAATTTGGGTAAATGAAAATGCTCAGGTGAGTCACAATAGAATTGTTCGGGAAGGTGAAGCGGCTTTTCATGTTGGAAAAACTGCTGTTACTCAGGCGCGATATAGTCGTTATAATTGTAATGCGGTGACTGTTGGTGGTAAGATATCTCGTCACAATTTGGAGATATTGCAAACTGGTGAGCAAACGGAAACGACGCTGAATGGTTTGACTGTGATTGCTGATAATCAATTGGCTGATACTCACAGTGCTTTGTCTTTAAATCATCCTCATGGTGTGAGTAAACAGTTACACAAGTGCATTATAGGCGATCGCGCTCATGGTGTGTTTAATGGTAAGATTTTTGTTCCTAAACTGGCGCAATTAACTGACGCATCTCAATTAAATCGCAATTTGCTGTTATCATCTAAGTCGAGAATTGACACCAAACCTCAATTAGAAATCACTGCTGATAATGTCAAATGCGCTCACGGTGCTACTGTCAGTCAATTGGAAGATGATCAAATATTCTACCTGCAAAGTCGCGGTATTGATGAAAATAATGCCCGGAAATTATTAGTTAATGCTTTCGCAATGGAAATTATTAACTTTATTCCTGTTCCTTCTTTGCGAGAAAGTTTGTTGAGAACCGTCACAAGTCTCACTAATAAGTTATAAAAAAGGCAGAATTTAGGAGTTAAAGAAGGATATCTCAAACTTCTTCAACTCCTAAATTCCAGCGCTTACGCAAAATCTCTCTGTAACCCTCTTCCCTTCGCTTCCTTCGTCCCTTCGTGGTTCATTTTATTAAAAATGGTCATCACTTCTACCAAATCTCTCGCTGATAAAGTTCGCTCTGACTTCCCAATTTTACATCAGGAAGTTCACGGTAAACCCCTGGTTTATCTCGATAATGCGGCTACTTCTCAAAAGCCTTTAGCTGTATTAAATGCTTGGCGTGATTATTACGAACAATATAATTCTAATGTTCATCGTGGCGCACATTTTCTCAGTGGAAAGGCTACTGATGCTTATGAGGGTGCGCGTGATAAAATTGCTAAATTTATTAATGCAAAATCACGCCAAGAAATTGTTTACACTCGCAATGCAACCGAAGCTATTAACTTAGTTGCTTACAGTTGGGGAATGAGCAATTTACAGCCGGGAGATGAAATTATTCTTTCGGTAATGGAACACCATAGTAATATCGTTCCTTGGCAATTTGTCGCCCAAAAAACAGGCGCAATATTAAAGTTTGTTGAATTAACACCGGAAGAAACTTTTGATTTAGAACAGTTTAAAAACCTGATTTCTGACAAAACAAAACTGGTTTCTATCGTTCATATTTCTAATACATTGGGTTGTATAAATCCAGTTAAAGAAATAGCCGAAATTGCTCACAGATACGGTGCGAAATTCTTACTTGATGCTTGTCAAAGTGTTCCCCATACTCCTATTGATGTCCAAGAACTGGACTGTGATTGGTTGGTAGCTTCTGGACATAAAATGTGCGCTCCTACTGGCATTGGTTTTTTATATGGTAAGCTGGAATTACTAGAAGCAATGCCGCCATTTTTCGGTGGTGGTGAGATGATTGCAGAGGTATTTTTAGACCATTCCACATACTCAGAATTACCCCATAAATTTGAAGCTGGTACTCCGGCTATTGGAGAAGCGATCGCACTTGGTGCAGCGATAGATTATCTTACTAATATCGGTATGGATAAAATCCATGCTTATGAAGCTGAATTAACTGCCTATTTATTCGAGCAATTAGGGCAAATACCCCAAATTAAAATCTACGGACCAAAACCTAATGCTGAAGGGCAAGGGAGAGCCGCATTAGCAGCTTTTACGGCAGAGGGTGTCCACGCTAATGATTTAGCAACATTGTTAGATCAAGAAGGTATTGCAATTCGTGCTGGACATCATTGCACGCAACCATTACACCGTTATTTGAGTTTATCAGGAACTGCACGGGCAAGTTTATCTTTTTACAATACTCGTGAAGAAATTGATATTTTCATCAAAGCATTGAAGGAGACTTTGGACTTTTTTGCTGGTGTGTTTGGCGATTGAGAATAGTTAAACGGGCGGTTAGAAACCGCGTCTACACAAACAAAACCCACCTGCGTGGGTTTCAAATCTTTGATTTTTTCTTAGTCCGCGCAGGCGGACTTCGTTTGTCTAGCCGTGAATTCCATTCGCCAAGGCTGAAGTTGACTAAATCCCTACCCGCAGAATCTTAGCAGTATTGTATTGAATCCTGACCCTAATGAAAATGTTGCATATACATATACAAAGTTAGTAATTTCTAGGAAAATATGCCATAACAGAAGCGAAGATACTCCGATAATTAGGTTTCTATAGATGAAATATTCTCAGATTCAATTTAGCCAAAGCCTTGCGGATATTGATCTTTCCCAACTCCAAGAACTGTTTAATCTGGCTGCTTTTTGGGCAAAAGGACGTAGTATTAAGGATTGGGGTATAGCTCTTGCTAACAGTGAACCTGTTATTTCTATCTGGGATAGGGAATTATTAATTGGTTTTGCTAGAGCCACCTCTGATGGCATCTATCGCGCTACAATTTGGGATGTTGTCATTCATCCAGATTATCAAGGTAACGGTTTGGGTAGCAAGTTGGTGGAAACGGTTTTAAGTCATCCCAGAATGCAGAAGGTAGAGCGTGTATACTTAATGACAACGCACCAACGGGAGTTTTATGAAAAGATTGGTTTTCAAGTCAATAATACCACAACAATGGTTTTAGATAATCAATCTAATTTTGATGCTTTTGTCAGTGAAGAGATTTGTTTGCAAGAGTCTCTATAGGTATGGATATTTGCAGTCTAGTTAACTGCGATGTTTCTTTGTGGTTGGTGGGAAAAGGCAAAATTTCTAATTTTCCTCCCATCAATTCTACCAAACGTTGATTGAGTGAAAGTTTCATTCCTGGTGACAAATCTATATTTTCTTGAGTTGTTTGAGGTTCTGATTTCATCAAATCTAGAGATTCATTTGTGATTACTGTATCAGTGGGTACGTCTAACCAAATATTGACCCAATTATCTGGAGATTGTAAGTTGCTAGAAAGATGTATATTCCCTTCTTCCATGTTAGCAACTGTTGTATCTATCAAATTAATTAATACTTGTTTGAGCCAATGGTAATCTGTCAAAATCTGAATTTCTGGATCTGACGGTGATAAAATAAAAGGATAATTGCGGTTAACGGCTAGTAAATAAGTTAGTTCATAAACTTCCTGGAGAAATTCACTTAATTGAAAAGCCTGAATATCTAATTTATTTCTACCAGATTCGATTTTGGAAACATTGAGAATTTCATCAATTATTTTCAATAATTTCAGAGATTTTTCGTAAGCTTGTTGGACAAACTCTCGTTCTTCTTGGGGATTTTCACACAAATCTGCCAAAATCAGTTGATGTAAACCCATCATACTCCCTAAAGGCGATCGCAATTCATGACCAATCCTAGCTAAAAAACCCCCTTGAAATTGGCTCATTTCCCGCGCCTGATAGTAGGCTAATTGGGTTTGCTCTAATTCTGCCAAAAGTGGGTTTTCTTGCTGTTGTGGAGCATTTTCAACGGGAACGGATGCAGATTTGCTAGACTGAAGGAATAATCTACAAAAACCTATTCCTAATCCTATTCCCGCGCCTAAATATAGCCAGTTACTAAAATCCATAATTATCTAATTTAATACTACCTTGTCGTAAAATCTGCCAATTGTTCCCTGTCCATTTAGCAACGGTGGAAGGTATTCCCAAACCTTGGTATTCCGTTGATTCTAATGTTAAAACCTCTGGAAATTGAGCTTCTATAGCTGCTTTGGTTTCTAAAGCTGGTTGTCCTGATAAATTAGCGCTAGTTGTCGCCATTGGACCAGTTTGCGCCAAAATAATTTGAGCAACTGGATGATTGGGGACGCGAATTCCAATAGTAGTCGGTTCAACAGGATTCATGACAGTGGGAATTTTGTCACTAGCTGGTAAAACTAAAGTTAAAGCACCTGGCCAATATTGATTAACAATTTTTTGCCAGGTTTGATATTCTCTTTGGCTACCTTGAACATAATCCCATAAATCTTCGGCTTTGGCAGCCATTAAGATTAAAGGTTTATCAAAACTGCGTTGTTTCGCAGCATAAATTAATTCTGCTTGTACTGGTATGGTGGCTAATGCAGGGACGGTATCTGTAGGGAAACTAATGAGTTTTCCCGCTTTTGCAGATTCTATTAGGACTGATAATGAAAGATTCATAAAGATGGTTTTTCTGCTGGTGTTTTGAGTTAAGGATGATTTTTTTGATATTATTATCATAGTAGAAATGGGGTTTAAAAACATGACTCAACTAACACCAAAACAACCAGCAAGAAGAGGAAGAATTTTCCCTGAGTTGACTTTATCACCGGAAGAATTGGCTAGACGTAAGGCTGAAAATGAGGCATTTCACAAACGTTGTCGGGCAATTTTTGAGCGTGTTCGTCCTGAGTTGATTAAAGAACATTATAATTGGTATATTGCCGTAGAACCTGATAGTGGTGATTATTTTGTTGATCAAGATATAGAAGTTGCTAGTCAGCAAGCACGAGAAAAACACCCTCATGCTGTACATTGTATGTTTCGGTTGAATGAAATTGGAGCAGTTGGGAGAATATGATAGAGGGTTATTTTGGTGATGGGGGGCAGCTATTTTTTGAAATTGATTTGATTAATGCTGATGCTTTAAACTTACCTGTAGAGACAATGTTAGATACTGGCTTTACAGGTTTTCTAGCAATTAATAAACAAGATTTAGAAGCACTAGATTGGCAGTTTATTCGGGAACAAGAATTGATCACAGCCCAAGGAGAAAAAGCTTTTGATTTATATTTAGGTAAAGTGATTTTGGATGATCAAGAGTATGAAATTCCTGTTTATGCTGGAGATGAATTAACGGAGATTTTATTGGGTTCTCGCTGGTTGGAGTTTTTGCCTTTGGTGGTGAATTTTCAAGCTGGTGTTTTGACTTTAGGATGATTTTTTGGATACTATTATAATAGTACAAATGGGGTTTAAAAACATGACTCAACTAACACCAAAACAACCAGCAAGAAGAGGAAGAATTTTCCCTGAATTGACTTTATCGCCGGAAGAGTTAGCTAAACGTAAAGCAGAAGATGAACAATTTTATCAACGTTGTTGGGCAATTTTTCAAAGATTACTGCCTGAGTTGATGAAAGAACATTATAACTCGTATATTGCTGTAGAACCAGATAGCGGTGATTATTTCATTGATCAGGATATGGAAGTCGCTAGTAAAAAATCACGGGAGAAACATCCTAATGTGATACATTTTCTATTTCGCATCAATGAAACAGGGGTAACAGGAAGAATATGATACAGGGTTATTTTGGTGATGAGGGGCAGCTTTTCTTTGAAATTGAATTAATTACTGCTGAAGGCTTAAATCTGCCTGTAGATGCTTTATTTGATACTGGATTCACAGGCTTTATGGCTATTAATAAACAAGATTTAGAAGGATTGAATTGGTCATTTATACGCAAGCAACGTTTACGCACTGCACAGGGAGAGTCAAGATTTGATATCTATTCAGGTAAAGTGATTTTGGATAATCAAGAGGATGAAATTCCTGTTTATGCTGGAGATGAATTAACGGAAATTTTATTGGGTTCAGCGTGGTTGGAGTTTTTGCCTTTGGTGGTGAATTTTCAAGCTGGTGTTTTGACTTTGGGATGATTTTTTTGATATTATTATAATATTAGAAATGGGGTTTAAAAACATGACTCAACTAACACCAAAACAACCAGCAAGAAGAGGAAGAATTTTCCCTGAATTGACTTTATCACCGGAAGAGTTGGCTAGACGTAAGGCTGAAAATGAGGCAGAGTATCAACGTTATCGAACAATTTTTGAGCGTGTACGTCCTGAGTTGATCAAAGAACATTATGGTTGGTATATTGCTATTGAGTTAAATAGTGGTGATTACTTAATTGATCAAGATAAAGAAATTGCACATCAAAAAGCCCGCGATAAATACCCAAATGCTGATCATTGCGTTTTTTGTTTGAATGAATCTGGAGCAACTGGGAGAATATGATAGAGGGTAAATTTGGTGAAAAAAAGCAGCTATTTTTTGAAATTGAGTTGGTTGCTAATGATGGTTTAAGTTTGCCTGTGGATGCTTTATTTGATAGTGGTTTCACAGGCTTTATGGCTATTAATACACAAGATTTAGATGGACTTAATTGGAATTATGTAGATAAAGAAATTCTGCGAACTGCTCAGGGTGAAATCACGTTTGAAAGATATTTGGGTAAGGTGATATTGGATAACCAAGAGTATGAAATTCCTGTTTATGCTGGAGATGAATTAACGGAGATTTTATTGGGTTCAGAGTGGTTGGAGTTTTTGCCTTTGGTGGTGAATTTTCAAGCTGGTGTTTTGACTTTGGGATGAATGATTTTGGGGAAATAAACCACGAAGGCACGAAGAGCGCGAAGGTAAGAAAAGAAGAGAGAAAAGAGTATTTTTAATTAATTGGTAAGTCGCGTAGGTAGTAGAATTTATCTGTTTTCCAATCGGTTCCTTTTTCTCTTCCTAAGTAACCTGTTAATGGTGATGATAATTCTATTAAAATGTCGTGCATTTCTTGAATGTTCAATATAGTTTGTGGTGGATTAGAAACATCATAAACACCCTCAATATACTCAATTCCCACTTTTTTGTCAGCCTTTTTAATTAACTGCACTAAATGCGATCGCAATTTAATCTCTTTTTCTACTTTATCTATATATTCATTAATTTTATCATCAATTTGTCCTGGTTCTAAGTATTGCTTTAATTCAATTAAGTTTATCGCACCTGGATATTTTGCTTTGAGTTCAACTAATTTTTGTAATGTCATAGCTTTGATAATACTGACTTTCCATTCTTTTGATGATTTGAGATTATCTGAAGTAGCGTTACCTGGACCTATTACTAATTTTGGTGAATTCAGAAATTTATCTGCACCTAAGTGCATTCCACCTAGTTTAAGTAATTCCTCAACTGTACCACTAGGAATACTTTTACCTGCTTTACATTCACACACTAAAGGATAAGGTTGTGAACAATATAGATCTAAACCTCCCGCACCACCTTTATAAGCAGTTTCAACTTTAAATCCTAAAAAATCAAGGCTATCCCGTGCGATGTTTTCAAAGTCTGTACCTGCTTGATAGCTATTTTTTTTCTCTTCAAATTCTATGCTTCTATCTCCTAAAGATGCTATGGTTTTTATCCAAGTTAAATCAGCATCTATTGTATTTGTAGTTGGTGCATTACTCCAACCTAAAAATACTTTAATTTCATTTTCTAATTGTTGTGCTACTGGGTTATTATTGGCTATTTGCGATAATGTACTTTGCAATTCTTCTAATTCAGGATGTAGGGGAGGTTGGCGGTTTTCTAGTTGTTGTTTACGTTGATTAAATACATAATCACTTAATACGGGTTTATCTTCAGATACAGAAATATTATTAGGTAAAGGTGCAAATTTTCCTAGTTTTTCTTGAATGTTGGGAATAGCTCGAATTTCCAAAGGTTCAGGTAAATGATAAACCCGCAAATAAGCCAGAAAAAAATGCGGACGGTTTTGTAATATTTCCTGAAATATTTCTGGTTTCCAGATTGTTAATTGAGATAACATATCTAAAGGAGTTGTTTGATCTAGAATTTCGCAAAGTTCACATTTAGCCCATGCTTTAATTGAAAGCACATTTACTGAAGTGTCAACAGGATAAAGAGCAAATTTTTGCCCAGGAGTCAGCAATTTACGAGGAATTGCGGCAATAATTTGCCCTTGTATTAAAGCTTCAACATCGGGCGCAGGTAAACATAAAGCGTTATAAATTGAAACGTATTTATTCATAATTAATTAACCAAATAACTCATCTAAACCACCATCATCATTATCAATAACATCATCATCTCCCCAATCGGGAGCATCATCAACTTCAGGTATCTCACCAGATGGATCACTTAAAATTTCTCTTAATAACAGATTATCAAATGTAATCTTATTCTGAGAGATAAAGTCAAAAATCTGTTCTTCTGTTAGTTTATAATTTTGTCGCTTTTGATAAATAGCTAATATGGCTACAAGTGGGCGAATTTGATCTTCTATTAAATCTACATTTTCTCCCCCTTTGTGTAAAATCAACTCATTCAGCAAACTATATGTTGCTGCTGTTTTTTTCATTTGTTTTATTTTGGAATGAGAACGCACTAAACAACCACGGGTTAAATCAAAAGTATGATAGTCATTTAACCGTTTTAAACACGCATTTAATGTAGATTGAGAATCTTGGATAACTGCTACACCGATTTTTACTTCTTTACCATTTTCATTGCCAATAATTTTGAAGTTGATAAAATTTTTATTGTGTGCTTTGGGCTTGATATCATTTGTAAGTTCTTCAATCATGACTCCTTCTAACGTCTGTCCTTTTAAAGTATTAAAGCCAAAATATAGAGCTTCAGCGATAAGAGAACTATCTTCTATATATTCTTCAATCTTGGCTTCACTTTCTCTTGTAAAGGCTAATTCAAACCTTTCAAATGGATCATCAGAAAGTTTCTCTTCTTCAACCTTAAAGTTATCAGCACACCACCGCAAAGCTTCTCTAACAGTTGGTTTATTTTTACCGTATTCTCTCAGATGACTTTCTTCAAATGGGTAAAGTATATGTGGAGGAATTAAATTTTTTGAACTATAATATTCTCGTAACCACACCGTTGCTAACTGTACCATGTAATCAGCACTAACAGGTTTTAAATCTATTGGTTTTCGTTGTGTAAATTTGGAAATTCTATCAGGCGTACCACCTTGAATGGAGTTTACTTTATCTCTCCATGTTTCCGGTAACATAACTGTCAGAATAACCACGCCTTGACTAAGGTCTGAATTTTCCAAAGTATCATGGAGAATTTTCACGAAATTAGCAATTACACTTTCTGTTGGGAACCCATCCTCAGTGGAGTTATTTTTAACATCTATTTCATCAAAACAAATAATAATCGAGTTGTAATAACCAACTAAATTCAAAATTTGTTGAATATTTTTAAGAGCCTCAGCTTCTCTATCTTGATTAGTTTTACTAGGATTGGGTAATCCCAATTCATCAGCATTTAATTGAGCTAATTCTTCACCAGATAGCCATTTAATTGCAAAAGGGGCTTGTGTTTCTGAAAGTGTCCATAGAATAGCTCGAATAATATAAGGATCTGCATCAGACTTATTTCTAATAATCTGTTTTTGCAGAGCATTCATTAAGTTTTTATTTTTAGCCAAACTACTTTTATAAGCGTGGTCAAATCTTTTGACTAACTCTGCTGGAGTAGGAGGATTTTCTCTACCTTCGTTGGCCATAGCTGCGGCAATTTCTTGCCATTGCATGACTTCTTGACTACCAGTTTTACTAAGACTATCTGCTAAAGTTTGCTGGAATTGGTACTTAACAAAATTTAAGTCTGTATAGTTATTACCACCTGCATAAACAAATAAAGCACAACCCACTTTTTCTAGTTCATGACGAATACGACTCAAAAGATGGGTTTTACCAACTCCCTGCTGTGCAGTAATAGCAATTGAAGTTACTTTATCTTGACTAGATTGACTTTTGCGAACAAACTCAATGGCTTTAAAAACTTGATTAGAAGCATGGGCATTTAATGTGGGTACGTCGGGGACTCCTTTTCCCCAAACATCTTGTTCTTTAACAATCCCAGCGTTAATAAATGGATTGTGACTATTAATTGCGGCGTTAACGGCTTCTATGGGAGAAATAGGGGTATTTGTCATGGTGATTTGGTATGGTGCGAGGAACTAAAAACTGCGGGGATAATTTGATTAACTCAAGCGTTTAGCATAAGAACGTAGTTGTGTACCAGGTATAGAAATTGAATCTTCCCGTTTATCAGAGGTAAAATCTGGTATTTCCCCGGCAATTAGCTGCAAAATGTCATCAGCTTGCATTTCTACTAGCCATTTATTGAATTTTTCACGGCTAACTTGTTCACCTATTTCTCTTCTAATCCGATAAATAGGTACTAAATCATCTAGGCTATAATCTTTATTCAACTTGTCATAAACAGCCAACGCGACAGACTTAAACTCCTCATAAGAACCAATCACCGCACCACCAGACGCAACCGGCGCAGCAACTACATTAATTTGACCTATCCACCGCAACAAGGCATTAGCCGCCCAAGTCCCCACAATAGTTCCCTCAAACTTAAACTCACCACTACGCAAACCCGCACCCAATACATCTAAACCGATTGGTGACTTGAGAGTATAACCAGTCTTAGAAACAGTAACAGCCCCCTGTTCCTGTAAATCCTCTAAAATCCCCTTATAGTCCGCCATTTTCTGACCCTTAGCCACTATCCGCTTCGTCAGCAAACCTTTTTTCACTTCCTGTTCATTTGCTCCTAAATCCCACAACGCAAGCAGCAAGCGAGTTTTAGCATATAAAGTCTGTAAATTTTGGGCTTGGGCGTTCATATTCAGTATCCTACTTAACTAAAAAATATTATAAGTATTTTATTTGTTACTAGGACAAAGATCAAATAATATTGACTCTTTTGATGTAAATAAGACAAATATCAATATTTATGACTTATGCTGCAAATACCCTGAACAGGTAAGGGTAAAGCATGAGCTAAACCCCTACATTTATACTCAGGATTGGGATATTTTTTGAGTAGGAAGTCCCTAATTGCATATTTCCGCAGAGGTAAGAAATTAGAGTCGCTTATATCAGCAGCAAGATGGAAGACCGACAAAAATAGTTCATGATTACATACAAATACTATACCCATCTTTTTCTAGGTACGAAAAAACAAAAGCTCAAATCTGCCTTTGTGTCTGTACGGAGATTAAAGAGTTGTAAATAATAGGAATAAGAATGAAGACTATATATAAAGAGCGTAAACTCGGTTTACGCGTGCAAGCAATACTGATGTCTACATTACTCTCAGTTCTTTTATTAACAGGCTGTGGCGGTGGTTCTCGAAACGCATCAGTACCACCACCTGTTGATGATACAGCAGGTAGAAACATGAGCGATCGCTCTTTAGTAAATCAACCCGAAGCCAAAAAAGGATTATCCACAGGTCAGAAAGTGGCACTTTTAGGGGGAGCAGCCGCTCTTTACTATCTCTACAACAAACAAAAAAACGCTCAAGGAACAGGAGCAAAAGGCAAATATTATCTCTCCAAAAATGGGCGCGTATATTACCGTGATGAGCAAAACCGCGCTCACTGGGTAACTCCTCCCCCAGATGGTATTCGTGTTCCCGAATCAGAAGCGCAAAAGTATAGTGACTTCCAAGGCTATAACGGACGCACCACAGGTCGGGATCTCACTCAATTACCAGAAGCAACACAATAAGGAAACAGATCATGGTTAACGACTTTTTGCAAAAAGCGAAAGATTTTTTAGTAGGGTTAGGCGATAAACGAGATCAAGAAGAAATCCGTCCACCTCGTGATGACCTCAACGAAGCCAATTTTGGTAATGTTCGTCCCGCCAGTGAAGACCCATACGGCGACCCCGCCAATCAAGGTAACTTTGGTGATGTTCGTCCCGCCAGTGAAGACCCATACGGCGACCCCGCCGACCAAGGTAACTTTGGTAATGTTCGTCCCGCCAGTGAAGACCCATACGGCGACCCCGCCGACCAAGGTAACTTTGGTAATGTTCGTCACGCCAGTGAAGATCCTTATGGTGACCCCGCCGACGAGGAAAATTAACTATCTGGTGAAAATTAAATCTGCGTTTTCCACAACCCTTGTAGAGACGTTCCATGGAACATCTCTACTTTTTTGGAGATATCTATTTCGGCGTTGCTGATAGCCTGCGTGGCGTAGCCATATTGAGGTATGAAATTCCCAAATTGAACATTTACAGCGATTTCCAATCATATAAGGTACATCCTAGCCCCCTCATCGCTTGCGGGGAGGGGGTTGGGGGTGGGGTTCTTATTCCAGGTTTGATGACAATTTGCTGTAAAACTCAACCCTCAGTGCGTCTTTGCGCCTTGGCGTGAGACTCAAATTCATACCCTTAATCAGCAACGCCGACATCTAAAATTAAGCAAACTCTTCCAACTGTGACAACTTTAACCAAATATTGGGCGTTGGTACTTGTCCAAACTTCACCAAAGCATAATCACCCTTGATATCCACAATTTCCCCTTGGGTTTCAAACAAATAACTAGGTAAACGGGAATCACTAGCTTGAGCTTCTAGACTATTTTCCAGCTTTTCCCGAATAGCCCGCACCATATTGCCTTTTTTAATAGCCATAAGTTCCCCTCATTCCAAAATAAACGGTTTTATTAAAAATTTTAGCCGACATCATCCCCATATTTCCGCCCGCGCCATTGCTTGGGAGTGTGAAATGCAGATAAAAAGATGCGTAGCACCGCTAAAGGGTCAGCCAAAGGAGAAAGCCAGAATAACCCACCACCAGTGGCATCTTTGCGATCATAGGAGGGAGCGATCGCGAGTAATAAAGCAAAACGAATCACCACCAAAAATATATTCAATCCTAACAACAGCATTAACGGCAGTGTAAAAATCAAAGAAGGAAGCAATAAATAACCGAGTAAAATCAAAATAGGTAAACCCTGCACCGCCGACAATACCCATAAATCCCCCCAAATCTGAGCAGGAGAAGCAGCATCCTTCAAATCTAAGCTGCGTCCCCATTCATTCCAAGTTTCCCACGCCCCCTCATACATCCTCACCCTTAGCACCTTCGCCCCATCCAAAAAGCCCACCTTAAAGCCCTTAGCGGCAATATTCCGTGCCAAAGTCACATCATCACAAAAAGAACCCTTCGCGCTGCTGTAACCATTCACAGCCTTTAACACAGACCGACGACACAAAAAACACTGACCATTAGCCATCACCCGTTCCGGTTGTTCAGTATAAATCCCCGTCGGATCAAATCTATACAACAACGTCATCAACAAAGCCGGTTGTAACCAGCATTCCCCCGGATACTTGAGAATAAACTGTGGTGATAAAGATACCAAATCATAACCTTGAGCGATCGCCGTTTTCACCAAACTCGCCACCAAACCAGCATCAGGTTGGATATCTGCATCCATACCCAAAAACCATTCACTCCCCTCAGAACTGAACAAAAAACCATTATGCAACGCCCAAGGACGACCCACCCACCCAGAAGGTAAAGGATCATCCGTCATCACCCGAAAGCGTGGGTCAGTCGCTGCTGCCGCTTTTACCAAATCGGGAGTACCATCTTGAGAGCGACTATCAACCACAATAACTTCCCGAACTTCATAACTTTGGCGACTCAAACCAGCCAAAAGCGGACCAATCCGCAACGCCTCATTTAACGTCGGTACAACCACACTCACACTGCCTAAAAGTTCCGGTGTCGGCTGTTGTGGTATTAAAGCTGGATCACGTCTAGGACCCTTCAGCAAACGGGAAAGCAAAATCGCCGTTGCCGGTACTTGGACAAGTAGCAATAGGAGTGGAATAATATTTAGCAATTTTAACCCTGACTTTTTGTATAAACTAGCTAGTTTAAATCTTCTCGCAATTTAGGCAAATTGACGTGAACAATTTATTGAAAATCCAGTTCCCCTCTCGAAGAGCGGGGAGGGGCTAGGGGTGGGGTTTTATGACAACCAACAGGCAATTTCCAACTTGTGTATACACCGTAGCCCCGTTGCGAGGAGAGGTCAAATTATTTTCGTCGAACTCACGTTGAATTAATGGATTTGATGATTCTCCCCAACCTCAATGTGATCTCGATCCTCAATTAGCACATCTACTTAATCTTTCAATTCTTTAGTTTATCTAAAATCACGTCTAAGTTATGAAATTCCCTTTCTAAGATAGAGACAGCGATAGAAAATCGCCATAAATAAACACGACCTCATAGCAAACTGCTAGGAAGAAACTAATATGACTCAAGGATCAGAATCTTTGGACTTATCCACAGATAAAGCTTTAGATCGTGATTGTACAACATTATCCCGCCACATCCTCCAACAACTACAGAGTTTTGGACCCGATGCCCAGGATTTAAGTGCGCTCATGAACCGCATCGCTTTAGCGGGTAAATTAGTTGCCCGTCGCTTGAGTCGTGCTGGTTTAATGGAAGGAGTTCTTGGATTCACTGGAGAAGTCAACGTCCAAGGAGAATCCGTCAAAAAAATGGATGTTTACGCCAACGAAGTATTTATTTCCGTCTTCAACCAAAGCGGCCTAGTCTGTCGTCTGGCTTCCGAAGAAATGGATAAACCCTACTATATCCCCGAAAACTGCCCCATCGGTCGTTATACTCTACTTTATGACCCCATTGACGGCTCATCCAACACAGATAACAATCTCAGTTTAGGTTCTATCTTTGCCATTCGTCAGCAAGAAGGAGCAGACTTAGATGGTGAAGCCAAGGATTTACTTACCAATGGTCGCAAACAATTAGCAGCCGGATATATTCTTTATGGACCCAGCACCATGCTGGTTTATACAATAGGTACAGGAGTACATTCCTTCATCCTTGATCCTAGCCTGGGTGAATTTATTCTCTGTCAAGAAAATATCCAAATGCCCAATCACGCCGCCACTTATAGCGTTAATGACGGCAACTTCTGGCAATGGGAAGAACCTTTTAGAGAATATATCCGTTATGTTCATCGCACGGAAGGCTATAGTTCCCGTTACAGTGGTGCAATGGTCAGCGATATTCACAGAATTTTATTACAAGGTGGAGTATTTCTCTACCCAGGAACACTACAAAAACCAGAAGGTAAATTACGGTTACTTTATGAAACCGCCCCTTTAGCATTTTTAATTGAACAAGCTGGGGGTGTGGCAACAACAGGAACAATGGATATTTTAGATGTCGTTCCCACCAAACTACACCAACGCACCCCATTAATTATTGGTAGTAAAGAAAACGTAGCCAAAGTCATGTCTTTTCTGAAAACAGATAATTAGACAAAACCCCAACTAATTAACAATGAAACTTCCTGTTCTAAGATACAGTTTTTTATCACAAAACCCGTAGGGGCGCAGGGGCTGCGCCATCTATTCCATTTCATAAGAACGAGAATCACTGTAAATTCTGGACTCTAGATTCTTTACCCCAGATACCTGCAACAATCATTCCGTGTCTTTTCTGTGTCATTCATGAACTCTTTAAAAGGCAAAGTCAAGCTATTCTCACCTGTAGAGGGAATTGGGGAAATAGAGAATGATCAGGAAATGGGGAGATGAAGAAATGTGAGATTTACTCTTGCCTCTTGCCCCTTCCCTCTTGCCTCTTTCCCAAACCCAAATCCCAAATCTAAAATCTAAAATCTAAAATCCTATGGTCAGTTTGTTAGAAAATCCATTGCGTGCCGGTCTACAGCAGCAAGGGATGCCCGAACCACAAATAATTGTCATCTTTGGCGCGTCTGGAGATTTAACCTGGCGGAAACTAGTTCCAGCATTATACAAATTGCGGAGAGAAAGACGGATTCCCGCAGAAACCACTATTGTAGGCGTAGCCCGTCGGGAATGGAGTCATGAATACTTCCGTGAGCAGATGCAAAAAGGCATGGAAGAAGCCCACGCTAATGTAGAACTAGGCGAACTTTGGCAAGACTTTTCCCAAGGTTTATTCTACTGCCCAGGGAACATAGACGACCCAGCCGGCTACCAAAAACTCAAAACCCTATTAGCAGAACTAGACGAAAAACGGGGAACACGCGGAAACCGGATGTTCTACCTTTCCGTCGCCCCCAACTTCTTCCCCGAAGCTATCAAACAACTAGGACTAGGGGGAATGCTAGACGACCCTGAAAAACATCGTTTAGTCATCGAAAAACCCTTTGGACGTGATTTAGCTTCCGCCCAAAACCTCAACCAAGTAGTCCAAAAGTTTTGTAAAGAAAACCAAGTCTATCGCATTGACCACTACTTAGGTAAAGAAACAGTCCAAAACTTGCTGGTTTTCCGCTTTGCTAATGCCATTTTTGAACCTTTGTGGAATCGGCAATTTGTAGATCATGTCCAAATCACCGTAGCTGAAACCGTTGGTGTAGAAGACCGGGCTGGTTATTATGAAACCGCCGGCGCACTCCGGGATATGTTGCAAAACCACCTCATGCAGCTTTATTGTTTAACAGCAATGGAAGCGCCCAACGCTATGGATGCTGATAGTATCCGTACAGAAAAAGTCAAAGTGCTACGAGCTACTCGATTAGCGGATGTGCATAATCTCTCAAAATCAGCCATTCGTGGTCAGTACAGTGCCGGCTGGATGAAAGGACAACAGGTAGAAGGGTATCGAAATGAACCGGGAGTTAATCCTGAATCTACCACCCCCACCTATGTGGCGATGAAATTTATGGTAGATAACTGGCGCTGGAAAGGTGTTCCTTTCTACCTGAGAACTGGCAAGCGGATGCCCAAAAAAGTTAGTGAAATTGCCATTCACTTCCGCGAAGTTCCCTCCAGAATGTTCCCCTCCGCATCCCAGCAAGCCAACCCCAATGTTTTGACCATGCGGATACAACCCAATGAAGGTATTTCCCTCCGCTTTGATGTAAAAATGCCCGGTGGTGATTTCCGTACTCGTTCCGTAGATATGGATTTCAGCTATGGTTCTTTTGGGATTACAGCCACTTCCGATGCCTATGACCGCCTCTTCCTTGATTGTATGATGGGCGACCAAACTCTATTCACAAGAGCAGACGAAGTAGAAGCAGCTTGGCAAGTAGTTACACCAGCCCTATCTGTATGGGATTTACCCGCAGATCCAGCAACCGTTCCTCAGTATGAAGCCGGAACTTGGGAACCAGAAGAGGCAGAATTATTAATTAACCAAGATGGTCGCCGCTGGCGCAGACTTTAATTAGTCATTAGTCATTGGTCATTGGTCAGTAGCAAAATAACTGACAACTGGCAACTGACAACTGGCAACTGGCAAAGAACAACTGACAAAGAACAACTGACAACTGACAAATATGATTTCCCAAGCACCAACAATTTATTCTTTACAAGCGCCCAAGGATGTTTCCCTCACCGAAATTGAAGCAGAACTGACTAAAGTTTGGCAAAGTTACGGTATTCAGGGAGAAGACGGTGGTTTACCCGCTGCTACCCGCGCCACAACATTCACTTTGGTGGTTTACGAACCTGAAGAAACCCAGTATTTGTTAACTGCAACAGGTTTTTATACGGGTCCTATTGATGGCATTTTGGGACCGCAAACAAAAACAGCATTGCAGGAATTACAGAAAAAGCATCATCTTCCAGAAACTGGTAGTGCAACACCAGAAACTCTGACTGCTTTGCGGCAAGAATATTTCCAAAAGCAGCACACCGGACCAAATGGAGATAGTCATGGTGCCGCTATGGGCTATACTTTCAGTCCTACAAGTCCCACCATTGCTGACGAAATTGCTATCCGTAACCCCTGCCGAATCATTGCTTTATGTCCTATTGCTGGGGATGATGAAGGGGTAAAGGCTCAAGTTTCTGCCTATTGCCCAATTCAAAAGCAGTCTTCTAGCACTCTTGTTTGCTGTGAATATATTACACTCACTGGTACTGCTGCAGCGTTAGAACGCATTGGGGGCATGATTCCCGCTTTATTGATTGGTGGTTTACCTAAGTTCCTCTGGTGGAAAGCGACACCGGATGCTGCCAACCCTTTGTTTAAACGATTAGCCGCAGTTTGCAATAATGTCATTGTTGATTCTTGCAACTTTAATACACCAGAAGATGATTTACTCAGCTTGCAAAAGTTAGTAGAATCTGGTGTACCTTTGGCTGATTTGAATTGGCGGCGGTTATCTGCGTGGCAGGAGTTGACAGCACAAGCTTATGATGCGCCTAATCGTCGGGCTGCTCTTAGAGAAATTGATCGTGTCAATATTGATTACGAAAAAGGTAATGCTGCTCAAGCACTGTTGTATTTGGGTTGGTTAGCTAATCGCTTAGAATGGCAACCAGTTTCCTATAAACAGGAAAATGGTGATTATGACATCACTTCTATTCAATTCCTGTCTCAAGACCAAAAACACATAGAAGTTGAGTTAGCAGGTGTTCCCATTGCTGATATTGGGGAAATTGTCGGCGATTTAATTGGTTTGCGGTTGAGTTCTACTAATATTCAAGCTAATTGTGGAACGGTGATTTGCTCAGAAACTGGCGGCTGTATGCGAATGGAAACTCATGGTGGCGCTCAGTCGTCTGGTTTGTTCCAACAGGTTACTTCTCTTTCGGAACAAAAGGCAGAGGCTTTGTTGAGTCAACAGGTGCAACGCTGGGGACGTGAAGCTTTGTTTGAGGACAGTCTAATTGCAATTGGTAACACTATTAAGTTAGGCAAATAGTTAATGGGTAATGGGTAATGGGTAATGGGTAATGGGTAATGGGTTAGTTGTCAGTCGTCAGTTGTCAGTCGTCAGTGGAAAATATTTTCCCCCTGCCCTCTGTCCCCTGCCCCCTGCTTCTTTCCTGTTCCCTATTTTCAACATTAAAAAACCCGGCTGAACCGGGCAGATGTACTGTTTGTCAAGTGTTAGCTAATGATAATTATTGGTTGATTTCACAAGTTAAAGGACAAGCTGCATAAACAGTGGTTTGGGTTTTTTCAGCTTCATCATGTAACCAATTTAACCATTTTATTTGCTTAGGATGAATACCTTTAGCTGTTAGCACCCCAGCAGCAATTAATACTGCCATGACATTAAACGTTACTAAACCACCGGACACAATCAACACTGCACTAGCAGGCATCACGGATTGCAAAACAATGGATAACAAGCAACCGACAGTAGCCATTAATACAACCAATGGAAAACCAACAACTAACAAGCACACTGCCAACGTAAATGTCCAGATTAAAAAGCTTCTCATCATTAACAAGGAGTGGGTTCGAACTAGATTAGAGCTTTGAGCCGAAACCATGACTTTTCCTCCTAATACACAGCAAGTTTAAATTTCAGTTTTTTATCACTCGAAAGCGAATTAACTGATTTTGTTTCAGTGAAACTTAGTATATAAAACCTTAGCTCCAAAATGAGCATTTCTTTACTAAAGTTTACAGTTGATTTTTTCTGCTTATGAATGAGAATTCACATATACCCACAGGTAGGGGAGGGAGTTTTGATGTATGCCTTGAGAGATATGGACTAACGGTAGATGAGAAGCGGATCTTGATCCCCGCAATCAGATTGCCCAGATGCTTAACATTTCTTATAGAAAACGATCTTATTTCTCATAATTTATCAAGAGGTGATAAAAAATAGCCTGTAGGTAGTTGGTAATTCTGAATTTTCTTCGCTTTTACCCGTCTCTCTACCCTGAATTATTTGATATTATTAGTTACTAATACATTACGTAAATATTACGGAAGATCAAGGATAATCAGTATGTGTTAAAAAATATGTATATTGGTGAATAATCGCCGAAAAAAACTGCATAACAGAGGCAGGGGCAAGGGGCAGAGGGAAAATATTTTCTACTGACAACTAACAACTGACGAATAACCAATTACTACTTAACAAAGTTGAAGATATATGACAGAATCACAACCATTTAGAATGCCGCCACCTTTACCAAAAGTAAAAGTACAGCCTCCGGTGGCAAATTTAGAAATGAACTATCAATCGAGAAATGGCTAAACATATTATTACGATTGGCGCAATCTCTCCGAGGTCGTGTTTAATTGACAATTAACAATTGACAACTGACTAATGACTAAGTTGAATCTAGACAAACTTTCTAAACCCCAGTTGTTCAAGGGTATTGCCTTGTTTACTCCTGGAGGGGATTTGATTTATTGTATTGACCCTAGTAAGCAAGGACGATGGCATTTAAATTTATGTGCAGCTTTGCAGGAAATTCTTGATTTACCGGAGCCGCCACATTTTTTGGTGCCTTGTTATACTGCAACTATTGATCACTGGTTAAATCCTCGGACGCAACAAGTGCAAATTTTTGCGGAAGCTTATGCGGCGGTGATGAGGCATCAGCCTGTATTGAATGCGATTTTTGGGACTGGGGAGTTGGTGTGGCAATCAGCACCTTGGCAGGATGGGTTGTGCGATCGCTTGGTCTTATCAACTTATCGCTCGACATTTCCTCAGCTTTGGCAAGATCATGATTTAATTGTGCGTTTAGATTTTGCTGATTCTCCCTCGCAATACCAGCCACCAGTTGTCAATAGACAACCAGTGGTACAAAATATTCAAGGACCTCCAGGCTTTGTTTTGCGCTTGTTTGTTGCTGGTCATAGTGCGACTACAGAAAAAATTTTACAGAACTTGCACGAATCCTTAGAGCGATCGCTAGGATATCCTTATACTCTCAAAGTTATTGATGTCCTCACAAATCCAGAACAGGCAGAAATAGATCAAGTTTCCGCTACTCCTACTTTAGTTAAGGTTTGGCCTCATCCAATTCGGCGGATGGTTGGTAACTTAGATAACATGGATAAATTATTACAAATGTTAGCAGGACAATAGACAACTGGTGACAAAGAATGTATAGACTCAAAAAAAGTTATAATTTATCGCTATTTACGAAGTTTGATCTTTAATAGGATTTACGCATTGACAAGATTCCCCAAATATGTGGCGTAAATTTTATCCCTTGTAGGGTGCGTCAGACACGATATTTTGACAAAAAAACAGATTCCCTCTATCTGACGCACCCTACTCAATAAGTTATTCCCAAAGCCGAAAACGACGCAATTTCCTTCATTCATATCATGGTAAATTAGTGAGCGTGCGTAAGTCCTATTTAATATTAAAAATAAGGAATTTCTGTGATTATGAACCTTACTTGGTTAGATAGTAATAGTTGGTTAATTGAAATTGGTGAACAGCGGATACTAATTGACCCTTGGTTAATTGGTGATTTAACCTTTAATAATTTAGACTGGTTATTTAAAGGGTCTCGTTCTCAGGATCAGTCAATACCAGATAATATAAACTTAATTTTGCTTTCTCAAGGTTTAGAAGATCATGCACACCCACCCACCCTAAAGCAGCTTAACAAAAATATTCCAGTTGTCGCTTCCCCCAATGCTGCCAAAGTTGTCAGACAACTGGGTTATCAACAAATAATTAGCCTCAATCATGGCGAAACCTTTACCTTAAATCAACAAGTAGAAATCAAAGCTTTTCCTGGTTCTCCCATTGGACCCACCCTATTAGAAAACGGCTATCTGCTCAAAGATTTAGCAAATAATTCCACACTGTATTATGAACCTCATGGCTATCATTCCCCTCAACTCAAAGAAATAGCACCCATTGACGTAGTAATCACTCCAATCATTGATTTGAGCTTATCCTTACTCGGTCCGATTATTAAAGGAATGAATAGCGCCCTAGAAGTAGCAAAATCCGTAAAACCTCAATTTATCTTCCCTACCGCAGCCGGAGGGGATATTTTGTTTGAGGGACTATTGGTAAAATTCCTGCAAGAAAAGGGAACTGTGGCAGAATTTCGCACATTGCTAGAGAAAAACAATTTAACAACCCAGGTAATTGCGCCTAAACCCGGTGAAGAAGTCATAGTTTGAATAATTTAAAATCAATGATAGTTTGAGGATGTTATAATCTGCGATTTAAGGGCTTGATGTAAATATATCTACATCAAGTTTTCTGAATATCTGTGTGATTAACTATGGCAAAAATTCGTGTTTCCCTAGCCTTGAGTATAGCAACCTTAGCCAGTGGTTTCTTGTTAGCCGCTTGCGAAAATCCCAATCCCCCATCATCTACTGAAAGTAGTACCACTTCCCCAAGCGCTACTAATACAACCAGTGATACTAAAGGATTGAAAATTGGTAGTTTATTACCCACAACAGGTGACTTAGCTTCCATTGGACAACAAATGGTTGGTTCAGTTCCCTTATTAGTAGACACAGTTAACGCTTGTGGGGGTGTTAACGGTGAAAAAGTCACTTTAGTACAAGTAGACGACCAAACAGATCCTAAAGCCGGTGCTGCGGGAATGACCAAATTAGCAACCTTAGATAAGGTAGCTGGTGTAGTCGGTTCTTTTGCTAGTAGCGTTTCCACTGCGGCGGTTTCTGTGGCTGTACCCAATAAAGTCATGCTGATTTCTCCTGGTAGCACCAGCCCGGTATTTACCGACAAAGCTAAAAAAGGTGACTTTCAAGGCTTTTGGGCGCGGACTGCGCCTCCTGATACTTACCAAGCATTAGCTTTAGCCCAACTTGCTAAGAAAAAAGGTTTTAAAAGAGTTTCCACAGTAGTTATTAACAATGACTATGGCGTGGGTTTTGAAAAAGCATTTGTAGAAACTTTTGAAAAATTAGGCGGAACAGTAGTTAATAAAGATAAGCCTGTGCGCTACGATCCTAAAGCCCAAACCTTTGATACAGAAGCAACTGCGGCTTTTGCTGGGAAACCAGATGCGGTTTTAGGCGTATTATATGCGGAAACAGGGAGTTTATTTCTCAAAGCTGCTTATCAACAAGGTGTCACGAAAGGCGTACAAATTTTACTCACGGACGGCGTAAAATCTTCTACTTTCCCTGACCAAGTTGGCAAAGGTAGTGACGGCAAGTATATTTTATCGGGGGCTATTGGGACAGTTCCTGGTTCTAGTGGTCCGGGTTTGGAAAACTTTAATAAACTTTGGCAAGAGAAAAAAGGCGGTTCACCTGGAGAATACGCACCTCAATCTTGGGACGCTGCGGCATTGTTGGTATTAGCCGCCCAAGCTGCTAAGGACAATACAGGGGTTGGTATTTCTAGTAACATTCGGGAAGTTTCTGCTGGTAGTGGTACACCAGTTAGCGATGTTTGTGAAGGATTGAAGCTACTTAAAGCAGGAAAACAGATTAATTATCAAGGCGCAAGCGGTGATGTAGATGTTGATGCTAATGGTGATGTCATTGGTACTTATGATGTCTGGACTGTGGGCGATGATGGCAAAATCAAGGTGATTGATAAGGTGAGTCCTAAGTAGGGGAAGCAGGGAGCAAGGAGCAGGGGAGAAATTTCCTTCTTCTTCCTTCTTGACTCCTGATAGCGTAGCGTGGCGTTAGCCATACTCCTGGCTTCTAAAAACCAGTAAAGTTATAACCGACTCCTAATAAAATTCCCACATCAGTCTTATCAAAAAATCCAGCGTTGACGGCGGCTGTGGCGGTTAATCTGCTATTGAGAGGTACGTCCATACCACCAGTGACTAGCAAAGCAGCTTCAGTGTTAGACTTATCACCTGTTTGAATAGCTGCACCTAGTCCAATATAAGGAGCTATGGGTAAGGGTTCTGTAAATGGATCTGGTGATTTAAAAGCAAAGTCGTAAGTAATAGGAGCAAGAAATGTTGTATCTGTTCCTAATATTACTGATGGTCTAACTGATAAGGTTTTGGTCAGACCAATTTTACTGATAACAGTGAAATTACCATCACTCAAAGCTGAAAAGCTACCAGATGCACCAACATTGAGACCAACACCAATATAGCTACTACCACCACGAGTGGCTCTACCTATGCCAATCGGACTTTGTGCTATTTGATTGGATGGTTCTGTTTTTTCGGTAGCTTGTGTAGAACCAGAATTGAGCATAACTGATGAAGTTTCTACAGTTCCTGGTACGGGTGTGATTGTCCGACTGGCTATTTCTTCTGTAGCAACGGTGGATATTGATGTTTGGTTGGTGGGAAGAACAATTGTTGCTGGTTCGACTGTCTGAGCATTTACGGAAAGTCCGCTACCTAAAACTACCAAAGCTGCAAGACTTGGTAAGGCTAAACAAGTTTTACGAAAAATAATATTACTCATGTTCACTCCTCAATAAATTAAGATTGATACCTATCTAGATATCATCTCAAGTTAACAAATTTCGTTAATACTCACCATTTAACACCAAAAATCAAAATTCGGATCTTGATTTTGTTTAATTAACTAAGCTGCGTAAAAAATTTACATCAAAAGCCAAGAGAATTTTCCTCCTGACTCCTGTTGTACCTTATGAAATATCTAGCAATTGTCTCAAGAGCATTTGATCGTCTAGTTTAGCTTTTAAGCGCCCTTTTTCCACATCACGAATCCAGCTTTGGCTTTTTTCCATCAACTTGGCTAGTTCCCTTTGGGAGAGGTTCATTTTTTTACGTCCTTCTATCACCTCTTCCCCTAGCAAATTACCTGTTTGTTGATGATTGCTTTTTGTTTTAGTGGGGCGACGTTGTTTTTTATCTGATTCTGAACGATTTTCCCAATCGGTCGGGAGTTCAAAAGATAAAATGCGTGCATTCAGAAGTAAATTCCATTTACCACGTGGTCCGCTGTCTGTGAGGCGATTTTCACCACTACCATCATTAATCCAAAATTCTAACGCTTCCTCTGGATCTTCCGGTATATCTACTAATTTTGCCCACAAAGGCTGAATTTCTGGGGGATAGGTAACAGGATCAAATAATGGTTTGATTCCATAATGATTGAGAACTTCTAAATCATTTTCATAGGCTTTAAGTAGGCGTTTCCGTTCTTCCCTGTGTCTGGAAGCTTGGGTCACTTTTTCCTCGCCATAAGCAACGCGCAGCAAGGTAGGAATAGTGATGCGTTGTTCTCTACCCATTTTTGTTTTAAATAATAACCAAAGCATAAGTCTAACAGCACCTTCGTGTTGTTGCCACAGACTCATAACTGTGGTGAGTAGAGTTTTGGGAAGACTGCCATATTGATAAAATGTGGTTCGTTCTTTGCATCCTTGTCTGTTGAAGAAATGTTTAGTCCAAATTCCAGCTTTAATTGTAAATGTCAGTCCCACTAAATATTTACAACCTTGATCATCTTCTTGAAAATGGTGTTGGGTATCTGTCAAATTCCATAAATAACTATCTTTAATGGAAAAACTGGGAACTCTACCTTGTTGTGGCCAGTCAATAGAAACCATGAGAGAACAAGTCTGAGAGACGATATTTTTAATTAAACCGAGTTTGGCACTTTTGCTGAGGTCTTTACGTTTTTCTAAGCCCAAATACTGTTCAATTTGTCGTTCATCAATGGTAAATTCTTCTTCCCAAGGTTGATCTAAGGCTGTAATTTGAGCAGCGAAAATAAGATGGATACAAGCAGCACGGATGTCTAAATAATCAATTGTTTGTGAATTATTAGCACGGTTGTTAACTGGAAATAGGTCTTGAAGATGAAAGGAAATTTTTCCTCGTCCTTGATTAACTAAGCGGCTGTAATGTAAATTACCATCCTCATCTTTTTCCCATTGTAAAGATGTTCGTTGTGCTAATAAATTACAAGCTTCCCAGATAACAATGGCTGAGGCAAAGGGGTTATTCTTACCATTAGAAAATAGATCGGGACTGGTAGCATCTCGTGGTTCAATTTTACATCTCCCTTTTTTGGCGTGTACAGGGATAGGCGCATTTGTGGGACAGGCAATTACACATTGTGGTTGTGAATAATAGCCATCACAATTATTACAAAGGGCAGGATCAACCCAATATTCATCATCTTCGATTTTAATTGCACCCGTAGGACATAGGGGTCGGCAGTTGTCACATCCCACGCAACTGTGGTTAGGAATTATATGCGGCATAGGAAGTGTTCCTACTTTAATCGTTGAGATGTTTGGCTCAAGTCTCCCCTTAATGTGTCCTTTTGATTCATAACTCGCTACCAAATTACCTCTATAACGAGAAGATATGTTTCTCGCCTGATTAATTACTCATAGGGTGAATGAAGCCAGATTTTGTAGCTATTTATATTTTGCAAAGTTGGGCTTCATTGCTTCTTCATTAACTATACTTTTCATAAAGATTTCAATAAGATTGTTCAGTATGAGCTTGGCAGAATTTCTTAATATTTACCTGGATATTTACTGTCATAATGTTTATTTTGGGCTATATAAAATATGTAAAATGTTTTTGAAGAACATCTTATAGCCCTAGGTTGGATTGTTCGCGTCAGCCTTACGGAGTAATGGAACAAAACTCAACAAGGTGGCGAAAATGTTGGGTTTCCTTTGTCAACCCAACCTACGTGATTTAGGATGTGAAGAAAATAGTTCAAAAATAGAGGAAATAATTTTTTTAAGTTTGTATTTACTAATACTGTTAGTAGAATATTTTTATCTAATTAGAAAATATTTGCAAATAGGAGGTTAATGAAGCTAATAATAATGGGCGCTAATTGATTATTATTCTTATTGAATGGGGTATTTTTAGACGCATTAATTGATATTTATTGAGAAAATAACTTTAAACAAAATTCTGGAAACCTTTGATTAATCAGCTTTTTATCCAAGCACACTAGATAAATTTATCAATAAGTAATATCATTTAATAGTTTAAAATAAGCAAAAATAAATAATATTATTTAGCAAGTCATCAAAATTTGATAAAAAAGTTAACTTTTGTGATTGAAAAAATGAAATATCAGGCTAGTATGAAGATTAAAGGATTAACTAACATCTAGCTAAAATTGCTGAGGTTTTATTCATGGCTACATTAACAGGATTGACCTTTGGAGGTACTGCTTGGACTCCTAAATTTGCCCAAGAAATAGATAAAGAGAAATGTATCGGTTGTGGCAGATGTATGAAAGTTTGTGGTCATAAAGTTTTGGGCTTAATGCCTTTAAACGAAGAAGGTGAATTTGTAGAAGATGAAGATGAGGAAGAAGTAGAACGGAAAGTAATGGTTGTTACTAACCCAGAAAACTGTATTGGGTGTGAAGCTTGTTCTCGAATTTGTTCTAAGAATTGTTATAGTCATGTAACATTAGACAAATAACATCTTTGGTAATGTTTAACGGTGTAATGTCCTGCAAAACATTGGTTATTTTGGTTAAGTTTATAGGCAAGGTAATTAGAGGGGAATCTTAATATTTACCGTAGTTGGTTAAAAGGTTTGCAGTAAACAGAAACGTAAATCGTAATTTGCTATCATCTAAAAAATCATACTTGCTAATATTTTTTCTCTTTGTATTTGATTTATGAAAATATCAACTCTCAGATCCTCGATTTCTTCAAGAAGTCGGGGATTTTGTGGTTATCAATATGAAAAAATATGGAAGTTTCCCGATTTTTTATTAGTTACAAGTTAGAACAATAATAGTGAAAATCTAAAAGATAATCTTCTCCTCAGAAAATAATTCTGTGGCTACACAAACAAAGTCTATCTTCACTGGCTATTGTTTTACTACTGTTTACAAAGCAGGTAGCATTCATGCAAAAAGTTCCTGTTTCGCTGTGGACACTGTTAGCTGGGATGATAATTGCCCCTATCAGTATCTGGGTTGGTCAAAATCATCATTTATTACCGGAAGCAGCATCGCAACAAGCGCCCTTGGTAGATGGTTTTTTCAATATTATGTTGACAATTGCGGTTGCTCTTTTTCTTGTTGTGGAAGGGACAATTCTGCTGTTCCTAGTTATCTATAGACGACGCAAAGGAGATAACTCCGATGGTACACCTGTAGAAGGTAACTTGAGTTTAGAAATTTTTTGGACAGCAATTCCTACGGTAATTGTGATTGTTTTAGGTATTTATAGTGTTGATATTTATAACCAAATGGGTGGTTTTGGTGTGGGTAGTCATCCTCACCAAATGTCAGCAGGTGCTATGAATATTAGTCAAACAGCTAATATTGGCATTGGTGAAAATCCACAAACTAAAAATAAGCCGGCTGATTTGGTTGTAGATGTTAAGGGTATACAGTTTGCGTGGTTATTTAATTATCCTGTCAGTGGTATTTCTGCTGGAGAATTGCACGTTCCTGTTGGCGCTGATGTGCAATTAAATTTATCCGCAGATGATGTGATTCACTCTTTTTGGGTTCCCCAATTTCGTCTTAAACAAGATGCTATTCCTGGTGTTCCTACTCAACTACGATTTACAGCTACAAAACCCGGTACTTATCCAGTAGTTTGTGCAGAATTGTGTGGTGGTTATCACGGTTCAATGCGATCGCAAGTAATCGTCCATGAACAAGCAGATTATGATGCTTGGATGAGTGAAAACCAGATTGCCCAAAAGCAAGATATGAATCATGCTGTAGCAGTTAATTTGGAGAATTTATCTCCGTCAGAATTTCTTGACCCCTACATTCACAATTTGGAAGTAACTCCAGCAGATCTTAAGTCATTAGTTATGAGTCATTAGTAATTAATAGCTAATAACTGAAAACTGACAAAAGACAACTAACAAAAATATGACACAAGTAAATTTTCCAGTTAATCCCCCACCTGATGCAAGCGAATCAACAACCCGGCTGATTACTCATAGTTCTCATCCCCCAGCCTGGAAAGTTCGAGATTATTTCACATTTAATACTGATCACAAAGTTATTGGGATTCAATACTTGGTGACAGCCTTTGCATTCTATCTAATTGGTGGGTTAATGGCGATCGCCCTTCGCGCCGAATTAGCCACACCGGACTCGGACTTTCTTGATCCAAATCTGTACAATGCCTTCATGACAAATCATGGCACAATCATGATTTTCTTGTGGATTGTTCCCAGTGCAATTGGTGGATTTGGTAACTATCTAGTCCCCTTGATGATGGGTGCTAGAGATATGGCTTTTCCTAAATTAAATGCGATCGCCTTTTGGTTAAATCCAGTCGCCGGATTCTTGCTATTACTAAGTTTCGCCTTTGGTGGTTCGCAATCGGGCTGGACAGCTTACCCACCATTAAGCCTAGTTACCGCCAACAACGCCCAAAGTTTATGGATTTTGGCCATTGTTCTCGTAGGAACTTCCTCCATTTTAGGTTCTATTAACTTTGTCATCACCATTTTGATGATGAAAGTTCCCAGCATGAAATGGGATCAAGTTCCTCTATTTTGTTGGGCAATTCTCGCAACTTCCATCCTCGCACTTTTATCTACCCCCGTATTAGCAGCAGGTTTAGTTCTGCTGTTATTTGATATTAACTTCGGCACATCCTTCTTCAAACCAGATGCAGGTGGTAACGTCGTTATTTACCAACATTTATTCTGGTTTTATTCCCACCCGGCGGTTTATTTAATGATTCTGCCGATTTTCGGGATTATGTCCGAAATTATTCCCACCCATGCCCGGAAACCGATATTTGGTTATAAAGCGATCGCCTTTTCCACAGTCGCCATTTGTGTCGTTGGTTTATTCGTTTGGGTTCACCATATGTTCACCAGTGGTACACCCGGTTGGATGCGGATGTTCTTCACCATTTCCACACTCATAGTTGCAGTCCCCACAGGTGTAAAAATCTTCGGTTGGGTAGCAACTCTCTGGGGAGGAAAAATCCGTTTCACCAGTGCCATGTTATTCGCCATTGGTTTATTATCAATGTTCGTCATGGGCGGATTAAGCGGCGTAACCATGGGAACAGCCCCCTTTGACGTTCATGTTCACGACACCTATTATGTAGTCGGTCATTTCCACTACGTCTTATTTGGTGGTTCAGTCTTTGGGATTTACGCAGGTATCTATCACTGGTTTCCCAAAATCACCGGCAGAATGATGAACGAAACCTGGGGACGAGTTCATTTTGTCCTCACCTTCATCGGCACAAACCTCACATTCCTACCCATGCACAAACTAGGGTTACAAGGAATGCCCCGCCGAGTTGCCATGTATGACCCCCAATTTACCAGCTTAAACCAGCTTTGCACCATTGGCGCAATCCTTTTGGGTATTTCTGTCATTCCCTTCGCCTTAAACGCCATTTTCAGTTGGAAAAACGGTGAACTCGCAGGTGATAACCCCTGGGAAAGTTTAACTTTGGAATGGACAACCTCTTCCCCACCCATTATTGAAAACTGGGAAGTTCTACCCGTTGTTACTCATGGACCTTATGACTATGGTCATGATAAATCATCGCTAACAGATTAAAACGCAGAGGTACGCAGAGGTTTTTTGAGGATAATTCTTTCTATCTTTGCGCCTTTGCGCCTTTGCGTGAGACTAGAAAAAATTTACTAGGAATAATAATATGACTGCAATTACACCAATTGAACATCATAGCGACGGGCATGAAGAACATCCAGATTTACGAGTGTGGGGATTAATCACATTTCTCGCTTCTGAATCATTAATGTTTGGTGGATTTTTTGCCACCTATTTGTTTTTTAAAGGGACTACAGCAGTTTGGCCACCAGCAGGAACAGAAGTAGAATTATTTATCCCAGCCATTAACACGATCATCCTCGTTTCTAGTAGTTTTGTCATTCACTTTGGTGATATGGCAATTAAAAGAAATAGTGTGGGTTGGATGCGGTTTTGGTATTTTATCACCGCAATTATGGGGGCTGTATTCCTAGCCGGTCAGGTTTATGAATACATGAATTTAGGTTATGGATTCACTACTAATGTTTTCTCTAATTGCTTTTATTTAATGACGGGCTTTCACGGTTTGCACGTCTTTATTGGATTGTTATTAATTTTGGGTGTATTATGGCGTTCTTTCCGTCGTGGTCATTATTCTGCCACTAAACATACGGGCATCGAAATGGCGGAAATTTATTGGCACTTTGTGGATATTATTTGGATCATTCTCTTCACATTGGTGTACCTGCTCAACATTTTGTAAATATAGGTAATGAGTAATTCTCAATGATGAATTACTCAAATCCTGAAAACCTTGATTTAGACATTTTCCTAATCCTGTAAATCCTTAAATCCTGGATATCCTGATTCACACATTTTCCTTATGCAAAAATTTGTGATCCTTTCAAGTTTAGACTATTAAATTGTGGAGATAAAACTAAATCATCACCGGAGAAAATCCCAATCTCATGATAAATTTTGTTAATTAATTCTAAAACCAATATGCTTTGGGTTTGGGGGTCAATAATCCAATATTCAGGAATACCACAATCTTGATATTGTAGACGTTTGGCAATAAAATCTCTATCTCTTTGTAATTCCCCAGGACTAACAACTTCAACAACCAATAAAGGTGGTAGCATTGATAGGCGAATAGTGTTCCGATTTGCTAATTGTTGAATATGCTCTTCTCGAATAATAGTCAAGTCAGGATAACGGTTTCTCGGTTCTCCTCTTACTTCCAATTCCAAACCATGTCCCCGTACTCTTTTATAACCCAAGAGAGAGACAAATTGAATTAATAAAAATGTAGTAATTTGCACATTGATTCCTGATTCTGGGGGCATTTCAATTAACTCTCCATTAAACAATTCATAAAGTTTGTCCGTACCATCATCATAAGATAAATATTCTTCAAAGCTTTGAAATTGATGTTTAACTTGTAGCATCAGAGTTACTCCATCTATTGTCTTAGTTAGATTTTAACACTCTTGATTTCTCTTTACGTCTCTGCACGAAATTAACTGTAATTCACTCAGGACTTAGAGGATGTTTGAAAAGTTTTTAATGTATAAATAAACCCCTCTCCAAACCTCTCCCCGATGCGGGGAGAGGCTTTGAAACCCCCCTTCCCTACGAGGGAAGGGGGGTTAGGTTTCTGGAGATTATCGGTTTCATCTAATACTTTTTAAACACCCTCTTAAGCAACTGGCATATTGGTAGGGTGCGTCAGATATCAACAATTTGTTTATTTGCAGGATTTATGCAGTCTGACGCACCCTACAACAGAGTTTTGGTGTGACACTTGCGTAAGTTCTATCACTTACTAGAAAATTGTAGACCTTCACATTAGCAATAGTCCCCATTTTGCTATAATCGTGATCACTTCAATGTAATCGGTTACAACATGATGATTACCACAGTTGAGCGTCGTTATAGTTTAGATGAATATCGCACCATTGAAGAAAAAGCTGAAGGGCGCAGTGAATATCGTGATGGAGAAATTGTACCAATACTCGGCATAAGGATCAACCATAGCCGTATAGGTGGTAATATTTTGGCATATCTTACATATCTTCTGCGGGATAGTAAATTTGAGCCAATTAATGGCGATTTACGCTTATGGATTCCTGAATATAAACGCGGATTATATCCAGATGTGATGGTTTTTGCAGGTGAACCGCAACTAAATGAAAATCGCAGCGATGAAGTTTTAAATCCTATTTTAATTGTGGAAGTATTATCTCCTTCAACAGCAGATTATGACCGCAAAAGCAAGTTTCGGATGTATCGTTCAATTAGCAGTTTTTGTGAATATTTATTAGTTGAACAAGATGAACCTTTTATAGAAAAATATAGTAAACAATCTCAAGGTTGGTTGTTAAGTGATTTTGATAATTTAGAAAAATCTATTTATTTAGAGTCAATTGGGGTTGAATTACCGATAGCGGAAATTTATAGCGGTGTTGTTTTTGGGTAAGTAGTGAGTTATAATAGGCTAGAATAAGTTATTGTTACCTTAGAGGATGTTTGAAAAGTTTCCGGCGATTATAAATCGCGACTACACAAACCAAGTCCACCTTCGTGGACTAACACAAAAATAAGGTTCTTAACCCACGAAGGTGGGTTTTGTCTGTGTAGCCGCGACTTCTAGTCGCCAGGGTTAGTATGGATTGAGACTTTTCAAACAACCTCTTAATTAAGTTTAAACCGTAAAACTATATGAGATTAGACTTTGTAGAATATTGTCAAGATAAAGATTTGCCAAGTGAGTGGCGTTTAGATGGTTGTCAATTAGGTAATGTCAACCTAATTGTTGGCAAAAACGCTTCTGGCAAATCGAGAACTCTTAGAGCTATCAACCTTTTATCTGGGTTACTATCAGGTGATGCCAGTCTTAGACCTGATCGTAGAAGGAGAGAATGGAGACTGACTTTCGATTCTCATAATGAAGATAACAAAAAGATATACGTATTAACAGTTGATAAAGGTCAGGTAATTCAAGAAAGTTTCACTATTGGCTCTACTAATTACCTTCAAAGGAATGAATCAGGTGAGGGACAAGTTTGGGCTAAAAAACTAGATCAATATATTGACTTTCAAACTCCTATTGATGAAGTTGCGGCTCTAAAACGAAGAGATTCTATCCAACATCCTTTTTTTGAGGAGATTTACACTTGGGCAAATTCCTTAAGATACTACAAATTTGGTACTGATTTAGGTAAAAGTAGTTTTATAGTCTTGAATACTAAAAAGATTGACGCAATTAGAAAAAATATAGATTTCAAAGATGCAGATCAAGTAATTGGCATATTCAAGTTAGGAGAAGAAGAAATAGGAACACCCTTCATTGAAGCTATAAAATCAGATATGTTATCTGTAGGTTATAAAATATCTGAAGTTGGCACTAAAACTCCATCAGCTTTGCTTTCTGATGAAGGAGATGAAGTATCTTTACTAGATGGAGAGCCGCAATATATTTATGTTCAAGAAAGTGATCTTAGAGAAAAAACTGAACAAGGATTAATGTCTCAAGGGATGTTTAGAGTATTATCTTTAATTATTCAAGTAAACTACTCACTATTAGCCAAACAGCCTAGTTGTATCTTGATAGATGATATTGGGGAAGGACTTGATTTTGAAAGAGCATCAGCGATGGTTAAGTTGCTTATTAGCAAAGCACAAACTGGATTAGTTCAGCTAATTATGACTACCAATGACAGATTTATTATGAATGGTGTTCCTTTGGAATATTGGTCAGTGATTGAAAGGACACCAGGATTAGCTAAACTTCATAACATACATAATTCAAAGGAAATATTTGATGATTTTAAATTCACTGGGTTAAACAATTTCGACTTTTTTGCAACTCAATTCTATATTGAGGGGTTTGGTAATGAGGAAAATATAGAATAGTGAAAAAATTAGCTATTTTTGTAGAGGGTAAAACAGAACAGATTTTTGTCGCAAAGTTGCTGAGAGAAATTGCTGGAAAATTTCAGATTTCCATAGAGATTAAATCTCGGCAAGGAATTAACTTTGATAACGTAATAATGAAAGATTCTGTCACTTCAGAAACAAAATTTTATGTATTAATTTATAACTCATGCCGTGATGAAAGTGTTGTTTCAGACATGAAGGAGTGGTATCATCGTTTAACTGAAGATGGCTATGATAGAGTAATAGGTTTAAGAGATGTTTATCCAATATCCATAGCTGACAAATCTAAGTTGGAAAGAGGTTTGAATTATACTTTACCAAAAGGGGTAATTCCTATAAATATAGTTCTTGCTGTTATGGAAGTGGAATCATGGTTTTTAGCAGAATATAATCATTTTCTCAAAATAGATCCAGGTTTGACTCCAGAGCAAATTCAATCAATTTTTGGATTTAATCCTCAAACTGATGATATGGAACAAAGACCTCATCCTGCTGATGATCTGAAACAGATTTATAACTATGCAGGAAAAGGTTATAACAAAAGCGAGAAACAAATCAATAGACTTGCATCTAATTTAGATTACGAGTTTCTATATATGTACCTTGCTAATAGTGTTCCTAGTTTGGGAGAATTTGTTGGATATATTGATAAATTCATGATTTCTTCATGAATATGATATATGAATAAATGTATTTATCTTAATAGTCTAAAAATATACAAAAATATCTTCATATCACAAATTTTTATCTACCCAATGGAGGAATCAAGACGTACCCAATAAGTATTAAATAATTAAACATTCCGATCACCTGACGAACTTTAACAGTATATCCCTTTGTTTGCACTATACAAACAAGGGATTTTTTTATGCAAATTCGTAAATGATACCAATTGTAGATGATAATCATTAATTTATATGTCTTAGGGGGGACTGGATTAAACCCGAATAAATATTAAATATTAAATAGCCCGATTACCCTACCGGACTTTAGCTCCAAATCCTCTCTTGTCATTACCCGACAAGAGAGGTTTTATTCACATTTTTCAAAATTGATATATTACCAAAATTTGTCTACATATTAAAAATAATGCCCCGACCATAATAAATATTAATGTTATTTTTCCTCCAGGAACTAGGGTTTGATAGTTACCATTAGTAAATTCTGGTGTTTGACTTTGTTTCCAACTCATTAATGCTGGCATAATTCCTCCGAGAATGGAAACACTAAATGCTCCCGTGTATTCTAAAGCATGAAAAAAGATATTAGGATTAAATGTTCCTAAACTCAGAGGTGGAAGCAACACTAAGGAATAGAGAGGTAAACGAGAAATTTCGCTTTTAGTAAGGATGGAAATATCTTGAAAAAAATCTGCTAAACCATAGGTAATACCTATAAATGATGTCACAATTGCAAATTCAGAAAAAATTGATAATAAGACAGCAAACCATTCTCCTGATTGACCAGTTCGCAGAATTTGCAGTGGATCAAATACGCTCTCATTTGCGAAATTATGCGATAAAATATCTGGAGTCATACAGCCTAAAATTACAGCATTCCAAGCTAAAAACATGAATAAGGGAATCACAGAACCAATCAGAATAGATTGGCGAATTTTAGGACTGTCTCCTTCCAATTGAGTTACAACCAATGGAATAATACTGTGAAAGAACATTGCTACATATATAATAGCAATAGCATTACCAATGGATTGCCAATTTTGTACTAAAAGTTGAGAGGTTTGGAATTGCATTCCTCCTAATATTAATAAACCCAAAAAAGTAATTAATAAAATAATAATGAATATACCATTTATTCTTTCTACCAATCTATCTTTACCCCAATACATTAGGCTACCAAATACGAGAAAAAAACTGACTGTTCCTACCCACTGAGGTGAAATATGTTCTAATTCCCAAACTTTATCAACTGTGGTTGTTAAAATTTTGCCACCTTCAGTCATATATGCCACTAAAAGGGCATAGTGGTTAAATACATAGGCAATTCCGGCAATTCTCGCTCCTGGTTTACCGAGAATCTTTTCTATGATTGCTAATAAACCTATATGCGAAATACCCTCAAATTTCATCACATTTAAAGTCAATTCGGCAATTAATAAACCGGAAATTAAAGTATACAGCCATACAATAATAAGTAGGATTGTGGATGGTATAATCCCAGAGGGTAAAGTTACAGCAGGTAATCCAATAATCCCCGCCCCAATGGTAGTTCCGACAATTAAAGCTGTATTTCCTAAGACACTACCGGGTTGATGTTGAAATTTATTATTATCAAATTTTAGATGGGAAAATAATCGCGTTACTGTTTGTTCTTTTTTATTCATAAGTGCAGTGAATTGGTGTTGTTTAGAGGATGAAATAACGAGTTGTTGGTCATGTATCCAAAATTCTGATATCCCCCTAAATCCCCCTTTTTAAGGGGGACTTTCATTGTAGTTTCCCCCTTTCTAAGTGGGGTTAGGGTGGATCTTGTTTTGTGGTTAATTAAACAAATTTTTTGGTAAACTCACATATTAAATCTACTCTACCTTTACGTAACATGGCTGGATCTAATCTTTCTGTGGTATTACAAGTCATTAGTATTACTAATTTCTGTTGCATTTGAATACCAGATTCGTCAATTACGCTTTGGTATAATGTTCCATCTAATAAGGCTAAAATATGCTCGGTTTTGTTGTTATATTGTGCTACTTCTGAAGCTCGATCTTGAGCTAAATTATCAGCTTCGTTGATGATAATACAAATCTTTTCTAAATATGTTGGCGGTACAAAGTTGGTGATGGCATCATGATCTAAAATGAAAATTACATATCCTAAAGGGACAAGAATTTCTTTAGCAACACTTTGTGTCCATGCTGTTTTCCCTGTACCTGGTGCGCCATGTACTACAACGGCTAATTGATTTTGATCTAAAATTGTTTGTTGAACTATGTCGGTAAAATCTTGAATATCTTGGGGAAATGTTGGTAATGGATACTGACTATGAACTTTGCCGACACGACTTTGATATCCACTTAGCATGACAGCTAGATCATAGGTGGCTTTATTAATTAATAGCTGCATATTTTTTGCCATTAACGTATAATTTCTTCTGCCTCTTTCATAAGCTTCAATTTGTAACCAAATATCATGTTCTGACCAGTAGGCATAAACTGTATTAACCACATCTAATCTTTCCCAGGTTACAAATTTTTCAACGGGGAAATAAAAGTCTCTTTCTGAGTAATATTGGGTGATAATATCAGGGCGTTCTAATAGTTTTAAAACTCTTAAAACGGTTATTTCTTGGAGAAGATTCAGGACGTAATCAATAGGAATACTGTTGCGACTGACAAATTGAACTAGGGGTGTTTCTGTTGTTAAAAAGTCTTTATGGCGATGTTCTGGGGTGAGCATATCTGGTGTAATATAATTCCAGTATTTTTGGAATTCACCACGGGTGTAATCTGAAGCTAAATTTAAAATATTTGCCCACCAAGCATATTCTTTTCTCGCTAAAGCATCAGCATAATAACTGGCTAAATTAATACTTTTCTGGGTTAATTCTTGAGTATCATGGAATAGAATTTTACCGAAGTATTCCCAATTAAAATCTCTGTGAAATGGCCGCCAACCACTAGATAACAAGTGTTGAAAGTTCTTATTGGTGTTATTACTTTCGTTGGTTCGGAAATAGTCAAAATCCATAGTCAAATTGTTTTCTGTTGAAACAGGCAATGATGCACAACTTTTTGATCACACTTATTTATGTAACATACTATAGCATTACACCAAAAGGTTTTGCTGCTTAATGCTGATGGCGTAGCCTGTCATTAGGTATAAGCTGCTGTATTACAAAAAAAGTTGTGTCAACTATTTTACTCATTCTTTAGCTACTTGAGCAATATTTATCTAAACAATATTATGCCTATAGTTAGGAATAGGAGTCAAAAGAAAGAATTATGTTGAATATTTTCTATCTATGAATGATGAATTTTTAGGTTCTTCCGTACCTGTTATGCCAAATATGAGTTTATTTACCCCATAACCCATATAAATAAAGGGTTTCATTGTTTTTGATGCCAAATTTATATCAAATTCACCGATGAATTAACGTAAAATCCTTACGGTATAAGGATTTTAGGGGTTGACAAAATTATTTAGCATAGTAAGTACCGAAGAACCAATTTTTATTCTCTAAGTCTGTAACCGTTCACAGGAGTAATTGGTGACTCAAATACCGTGAAATAGAATGTGTGAAGTAGTTACAGCTATAAAAATCACTTGCTAATCCATCTGGAGTACAAATGAATCAGGACTTACGCAACTGGCACATTGGTAAGGT
>NZ_AP018316.1:4648874-4698843 GCF_002368115.1 Dolichospermum compactum NIES-806
TTAGTGTGACACTTGCGTAAGTCCTATGAATAACTACGCAAAACACAGCAGTATTTATAACTTACTTAGGGGCAGGAATTTGTGGAAGTAGAGAAGGAGAAGGTGAGCAATTACGAGAATTAATATCAGACACGATATTTTGACAAAAAAACGGATTCCCTCTATCTGACGCACCCTACTCAATAAGTTATTCCCAAAGCCGAAAACGACGCAATTTCCTTCATTCATATCATGGTAAATTAGTGAGCGTGCGTAAGTCCTATATTATTTGTAGCATTGGCGGTAATTGGCGATATACCAGTAAATATCAAAGTGGGAAATGTAATAAAACTACCACCTCCCGCTACAGCATTAAGTGACCCGGCAATGAACGCTGTACTGAAGATAAGCAAACTATGGACAAGTGTTAAATTGTTGGGCATTTTGGCTCTACGTTTGGAGAAGAATATTTGCTAAAAGACTTGTTTTTTAGTAAAAACTATGGAATAATCCTAATATAGTACGCTAATTCGATCAATAAACCGTAGTTAATTTTAAGCCCTGGTAGTTTGCCCGTTTAAAATGTAAATCATAGGAGTGAAATTGCTTCACTTCTATCTTTGGCTGTCATTCAACTTGCGATTTTTGCAATTAACTAAAAATTCCCACAAATCCTAATCAACAAAATGAGTAATATTCAACTTTATTACACTAAAGGTTCTACTTTCTCCCAAAGAACCCGTGTGGTTTTACTGGAAAAAGGAATTGATTTTACACCCATTGAAATTGATTTACAGCACAAACCAGAAGGTTTTACCGATATTTCTCGTTACGGTAAAGTTCCCGCAATTAAACATGGAGATGTAGAAATATATGAGTCTACAATTATCAATGAATATTTAGAGGAAGTATTCCCAGAACCCGCTTTGTTACCTCATGATTCTGCTAAAAAAGCGGTTGCGAGAATTTGGATTGACTATGCTAATACTCGTTTAGTCCCAGCCTTTAATAAATTACTGCGTGGTAAAGATACCCAAGAAAAAGAACAAGGAAAGAGGGAGTTTTTAGAGTCTCTTTTGTATATTGAAGAAGAAGGATTAGGTAAACTTTCTGGTAATGGTCCTTACTGGTTAGGAGAAAATCTGAGTTTAGTTGATATTAGCTTCTATCCTTGGTTTGAAAGATTACCAGTTTTAGAAAAGTTCCGTAATTTTACTTTACCAACAAAAACACCCAAAGTACAGCAATGGTGGGAAAATTTGCGTCAAGGGGAATCTATTCAAAAAGTTGCTAATCCTACAGAATTTTATGTAGAAAGATTCGCTAAAATTCTTGGTTTAACGGTAACAACGGCGTAGAATGCGGTTTTTGAGATTACTTTAATATTCCTGATAATTAAAGTAATTTCACTAAGTAATGAAGATTTTGATGAAATAGAAATAAAGGCAAAAATGATGTTTAAAAGTTTTTCTTTAAAGAAGTTTAAAAAACCCAATTTATTCGCTTTGGTGACAGTATTTTTTGCATTTTTAGTAAGTATTCCCTTGTTAACTTTGCCAGTATTATCAGCTAATTCTCGCGCTAACATTCAATTTGTTTCGCCAAATTGGGTAGCTGAAAATGGTAAAGATCCTAATCTCAGAATTTTAGATGTACGTAATTTTCCTCTCGACTATATAGAAGGACATCTTCCTAATGCTGTAAACATTGCTGATACTGCTTTTAGAGGTCCAAAAGAAGGATTACCAGTACAATATTGGAACAATCAAAAATTAGGGGAAATATTTGCAAATTCTGGAGTAACAAATAACAGTCGTGTACTTGTATATTCAGATGGTAGAGATGTTTTAGGTGCAACAATGGTTGCTTATTTACTAGAACGTTCTGGATTGAAAGATATTGCCGTATTAGATGGTGGTTATACTGGTTATAAAACTGATCAAGGTATCACAAAAGAATTTCCTACATACTCAGTCAGTAAATTCACAGTTAAAGATAATCCTTCAGTGCGTGTGAGTTTAAATGATGTGAGAAAACTTATTGGTAAACCAGGAATTGTTTTTATTGATCCTAGACCAGAAAAATTGTTCCGGGGTGAAGAAAATCTTTGGATACGCAATGGACATATTCCTGGTGCGCGGAATATTCCTTGGGTAACATTTACAGATGCTAAAAATCCTCACAAATTAAAGTCATTAGATGAGATTAAGAAAATTCTGGCAGATAAAAAGATTACTCCTGAAAATGACATTATTGTTTCTTGTAGTACAGGACGGGAAGCTACATTACAATATGTGGTTTTAAAGCATCTACTTAATTATCCCAAAGTCAGAATTTATGAAGGTTCTTGGACAGAATATAGCACTCACAAAGATTTACCAGTGGCTACAGGAGAGGAAAAACTAACTTAGAAGAAGACAAGTTAAAAGTCTTTTCCAGTATTTCTGGCATGAACTCATAGTCTATGTTAACTCCTGCCTCCTCGTCCCTTCGGGACGCTACGCGAACAAATTTTTGAAAAATAAATCCATTAGATATGCAAGTAATTTTGCTAATCACTGCTTCAATTTTCATCTTTAGTCCAGTATATGTATTTGCTGCTAATAATCTCGATCAAGATAACTTGGTCAGTTGTAGAAGTAGTAAAGACGAACCTCCCAGTGATTCTACAAGCGATCGCTCAGGAGCTTAGTTATGTATGCGATCGCCCATCGAAGTAGTAGCCAATCCTACAGAACTTTATGTAGACATATTGGTCAAAATTCTTGGTTTAAAAGTTCCAACGGCATAAAATGCGGTTCTTAATATTACTGCTGATTCAAGTAGTTGCATTTATATCACTATTTACCAATCTACCAGCATTAGCCGCTACTGTTAATACTTGCCCTCCAGGAATGGCAATTATTTCTGGAGGTACATTCAAAATGGGAGCGAATGATTCTGGTTTTGTAGAAGAGCGAACAGGAGAAAACGTCACAGTTAGCTCCTTCTGTATTGATAAATATGAGGTAACAAACGCCCAATTTGCTGAATTTGTCAAAGCCACAAACTATGTAACAGTTGCCGAACGCCCTTTATCTAAACAGCAGTTTCCCGACTTATCAGATGAAGAAAGATTACCCGGTTCTCTAGTTTTTCAAATGCCAAAACCAGGAGTTAAGCAAGTTCAGCTTCTCAGTTGGTGGCATTGGACACCCGGTGCAAACTGGCAGCATCCTTTTGCTAATGACAGCACAATTGTAGGTAAAGAAAACTATCCAGTTGTGTATATTGCCTATGAAGATGCTCTAGCCTACGCCCAATGGGCCGGAAAATTACTACCAACAGAAGCACAGTGGGAATACGCTGCTCGTGGTGGATTGGATGGGGCAACTTATACCTGGGGCAATCAATATTCTGATAAAAAAGCCAATACTTGGCAGGGAATCTTCCCCTTTTTTAATACCAAAGCCGATGGTTATGTAGGAACGGCAAAAGTAGGCTCTTTTCCAGCCAATGGTTATGGACTTTACGATATGACAGGTAACGTTTGGGAATGGACTTCCGACTGGTTCAATGATAGATCCCCGACTTCTCAAAGAAGTCGGGGATCTGTTAACCAAAGTTTTGACCCCAGAAAACCCACAGAAACTGCCCTTCATGTCATCAAAGGCGGCTCTTACCTATGTGCGCCAAACTATTGCAGCCGCTACCGTCCAGCAGCACGGGAATCAGAATCTCCTGATACCGGAACAACCCATATCGGCTTTCGATTAGTGAAAAACTTACAACACTAACGCAAAATATCTTTCAAACTCTCTTCCCTTCGTGTTCTATCCCTATGACTCCTGCGTCGCCACGCAAGCTATCGGGACGCTACGCGAACGCTCCTTCGTGGTTAGTTAAAAGATAAGCCTCACGCAAAGGCGCAAGGTTGCAGATTTTTTATCCAAGGTTATTGTATGTCACGTTCAATTCTACGGGCGCTGTCTCTATCTTTTCTCATCATATTGTTGATGGTAACAAGTCCCGCACTAGCAGATACAGGAAAAGTATTACCAGTTAATCCACCATCTTTCAAAGGTAAAATCGGTATAACTTATCAAGAATCAACACCGGATTTTCCCGCACCAATTAAAGCCCCTGAACAAGCCCCCAATGTATTATTAGTATTATTGGATGATGTGGGTTTTGGGCAAGCAAGTACCTTTGGTGGTGTTATAGAAACCCCTAATCTGACTCGTTTGGCTGAAAAAGGATTACGTTACAACCAATTTCACACCACAGCCCTTTGTTCACCTACCAGAGCAGCTTTATTAACTGGACGCAATCATCATTCAGTTGGTACAGGTGTAGTTGCAGAATTGGCATCAGGCTTTCCAGGTTACACAACAATCTTGCCTAAGAGTGCTGCTACTGTAGCGGAAGTATTACGGCAGAATGGTTATAACACCGCAGCTTTCGGTAAATGGCACAATACACCGGATTATGAAACCAGTGCGGTTGGTCCATTTGACCGCTGGCCGACAGGGTTGGGATTTGAGTATTTTTACGGTTTCTTAGGTGGTGATACTAACCAATGGAGTCCAGCTTTGGTAGAAAATACTAAGCGGATTGCACCACCAATCAATAACCCTGATTACCATTTGACCCCAGATTTAGTAGATCATGCCATTAGCTGGATTCATTCTCAACAGTCTATAGCCCCTGATAAGCCTTTCTTTACCTATTTGGCTACTGGTGCTACCCATGCACCTCATCACACCCCCAAAGCCTGGATAGACAAGTATCAAGGCAAATTTGATCAAGGCTGGGATAAGTTACGAGAAGAAACCTTTGCCCGTCAAAAACAACTGGGTGTAATTCCTGCTAATGCCCAGCTTACTCCCCGTCCCAAAGAATTGCCAGCATGGGATTCATTATCTCCAGATGATCAAAAAATCTATGCCCATGAAATGGAAGTATTTGCGGGATTTTTAGCATATACCGACCATGAAGTGGGAAGATTAATTAATGCCATTGACCAAATTGGGGAATTAGACAACACCTTAGTTTTCTACATCGTTGGTGATAACGGTGCTAGTGCAGAAGGTGGTTTAGCAGGTAGCGTCAATGAATTAAAAGTTTTCAATAAAGTACCCGAAAGCCGAGAACAACTCCTAGCTTCTTTGAATGACTTAGGTAGTCCCAAAACCTTTAATCATTATCATGCAGCTTGGGCTTGGGCAGGTACTACTCCCTTCCAATGGACAAAACAAATAGCTTCTCACTTTGGTGGAACTCGTAACCCCTTAATTATTGCATGGGGCGATCGCATTAAAGATCAAGGCGGACTTCGTAGCCAATTCCATCATGTCATTGATATTACGCCAACTATTTTTGAAGCTGCGGGAATTACTGCACCCACCCAAGTTAACGGGGTGAAACAACAGAAAGTTGAAGGTACTAGCCTAGTTTACACATTTGATGATCCTGAAGCTGCTTCTGAGCGTAAAACTCAGTATTTTGAGATGTTCGGAAACCGAGCTATTTATAATAATGGATGGATAGCTGTGGCGCGTCATCCTCGATTACCTTGGCAGGGTACAATTAATGCTGACTTCGAGAAAGATCCTTGGGAACTATATAACATTGAGGAAGATTTCAGCGAAGCGAATGACTTAGCATCTGAAAATCCAGAAAAACTGAAAAAACTGAAAAAGTTATTTTTATCAGAAGCACGTAAACACAAAGTTCTCCCATTAGATGATCGCCTTTCTGAACGTTTTGATGTCCAAAGTCGTCCTTCCCCAGCCGCAGGACGCACAACGTTTACTTATTATTCTGGTGCAGTTAGTATTCCCGAAGGTAGCGCCCCAAGTCTGAAAAATAAATCTTTTAGCATTACGGCTGATGTGGAAATTCCAGAAAGTGGTGCAGAAGGTGTTCTATTAACTCAAGGTGGACGTTTTGCTGGTTGGGGATTTTTTCTCGAAGATAGTAAACCAACTTACGTTTACAACTTTGTTAATTCGGAACGTTACATTATTCAATCTCCTGAAAAGATAGCACCAGGTAAATCAACAATCAAATTTAATTTTGATTATGAGGGTGGTGGAGTTGGTGCTGGTGGGATTGGCAAGTTATTCATTAATGATCAACAGGTTGCTGAAGGTCGAATTGAAAAAACTTTACCCTACCGTTTGGCTTTAAATGAAACTTTTGATGTTGGTCGAGATACAGGTACTCCTATTGTGGAAACTTATCAAGTACCGTTTGCTTTCACGGGTAATTTACAGAAGGTTACTTTGAATTTAAAGTAATTGTTTTCTCACGCAGAGGCGCAGAGGCACGGAGAGCAAGATAGAGTATATTTTAAAAGTTATGCTCAGTTCTTGTTTTCTTTTTTGCGTCTTTGCTTCTCTGTTACCTTGCGCGAAATAAAAAATTTATGCACCAAATTATTCCCATACTTGACAAAATAGCATTTCTAGCTTTTATTGTTACTACTATGTTTGGTACAGGTTTAAAGTTAACTGTACAACAGATTTGGCAACCTCTTCATAATATCCGTTTGGTTGTTTTATCGCTACTGACCAATTTTGTTTTAGTACCGCTTTTTGTATATTTACTGGTGCTAGTAATACCTGTTAATGAACCTGTGAAAGATGGTTTGATAATTATGGCATTGGCATCAGGTCCTCCAGCTTTACCTAAACTTGCCCAAATAGTGAAGGGGAATTTAGCTTTTTCTACAGGTTTGATGATGATGTTAATGTTCGGCACTATTTTTTATATGCCGATTGTATTACCATTGGTTTTGCAAGGAGTAGAAGTCAATTCTTGGGATATTGCTAAACCTTTAATATTAATGATGTTAACACCGTTGGGAATTGGGTTATTAATTAAGGCAAAATACGAAAATATTGCTTTAAATATCCAAATAATTACTTTCAAAATATCTAATTTTGGATTGCTTTTGGGTTTAGGTATGAGACTGATAGTACACTTCAATGAAATTATTATTTTATTGAAAACTGGTGTAATCTTTGTTTGTGCTATTTTTATTATCTTCTCCTTTACTGTGGGTTATTTATTGGGTGGTCCTGGGATTGATACTCAAAGAGTTTTAGGAGTAGGAACTGCACAACGCAATTTTGCCGCAGCGTTGTTAATAGGTACGAGCAATTTTGATGATCCGAATGTGATCAGCGTGATTATGGTGACGAGTTTATTAATGATGATATCTGTTCTGATTTTGGGAAAAAAGTTACCAGAATTACATCAAGGACAGGGTGTAGATTTAGAAAAGGTAGAGGTTTCGTGATGACATAAAAATGATTGTATCCGTAGCACTAGAGGCTACTTTTCTTGATTTTTTCAGTGATCTGTGAGATGCTTGATTTTATATCTACAGCATCTTTATCAAGATACCGTATTTAATTAATCAATGGGTGTTCACTATGGTAAGTAAATTAGAAGAAAAAGTGGCTATTATTACCGGAACTTCTTCGGGAATTGGTAAAGCTACAGCTATTTCACTCGCCGCAGAAGGAGCAAAAGTAGTGATTGCAGCTAGAAGGGGAGATAGGTTGCTGGCTGTAGCAAAACATATTACTGAAAATGGTGGACAAGCATTATCCGTTATTGCAGATATTACCGATGAAGTACAAGTTAAAAATTTGATCCAAAAAGCTCATGGAGAATTTGGGCGCGTAGATATTTTAGTAAACAATGCAGGTATCTCATTTCCAGGCAGGATTGAAAATGCAGATCCCGCAAACTGGCGAAAAATGATTGATATCAACGTTTTGGCGCTAATGTACACAACTCACACTGTATTACCTATTTTCAAAGCGCAAAAATCAGGACATATCGTTAATATTTCATCCGTCGCTGGACGCATTGCAAAAGCAGGAATGGCTGCCTACAATGTCACTAAATGGGGTGTAAATGCCTTTTCGGAAGCATTAAGACAGGAAGTATATCAAGATAATATCCGCGTTACTATTATCGAGCCTGGTTTAGTAGAAACAGAAATTGATCAGCATATTACCGATGTAGTAGCAAAGCAGGAAATTGCAGCCAGACGGAAAGCAATTACACCTTTACAAAGTGAAGATATCGCAGCAGCAATAGTTTATGCTGTTAGTCAACCACAGCACGTAAATGTGAATGAAATCTTGATTCGTCCAACTCAGCAAGAACGGTAATGATTATACCGAAAAGTAGGTAATATTAATGTTAGAAGAAAATAGCACATCATTAAAGAAAAGCAACAAAATATTTGCTTTTTTGAAAAATTTACCTGCAATTAAATCACCCAATTTATTTGGTTTTCTCATTGGGGAAAGTGTGTCTTTTTTCGGCTCTTGGATGACACAAATTGCCTTAGTATGGCTGGTTTATCAATTGACAAATTCAGCTATGTTAGTTGGTATAGCTGGCTTTAGCAATCAAGCTATGGGTTTGGTGATTACACCATTGGTAGGAGTATTACTAGATAGATGGAATTTAAAGTATGTTTTATTAACTACTCAAATAGTATCTATTTTTCTATCTTCATTACTAACTTTTTTAACTTTTAGTAATCAGATAAATTTTACAGATATTATTATCATTGGTATTCTTCAGGGCATAGTAAAAGCTTTTGATTTACCAGCACGTCAAGTAACTATTCCCAGGTTACTAGAAAATAGAAGTGAGACCTATAGTGCAATGGCTGTGCATTCATTTTTAATTAATACAGCTAAATTTGTCAGCCCCATGATTGGGGGTTTGATAATTGCTAGAAATGGAGTAGGTTTATGTTTTTTAGTAGATGCTATTAGCTATTTACCTTTTATATTAGCTATCTTAACTATACAGATAAAACCAAATACCAATTATTTATCAACATCCAAATCTTCAAAAATTTGGCATAACTTGAAAGAAGGATTTATTTTTGTCTATAATTTCCTGCCTATTAAATCCATTTTAATATTGCAAATTATAGTTTGCTTTATGGCAATGACTTATGTAAATCTCATGCCGATATTTGCTAAAGAAGTGCTGAAAGGCAATGCAAAAACAATGGGTTTTCTGATGACTGCTACAGCTTTTGGTTCTATCTTTTCGGGGATTTATCTTATGCAGCGCAAGAAAGTAATAGGACTAGAAAGTGTTATGGCAATTTCTACTTTAGTCTTGGGAGTATCATTAATATTATTTTCTCGTTCAACACAGGTAGAAATTTGTTTAGTATTAATCTTTATTGTGGGATTAACTAACACACTGACTCTAGCTTCAATTAGTAATTTTCTGCAAGTAATTTTAGTTGAAGAAGATAAAAGAGGACGAGTAACCAGTATATTTATGACAACTTTTTTGGGAATATTGCCTTTTGGTAATTTATTTTTCGGAGGATTAGCAAATTATATTGGCGTTGCTAATGCTTTATTGTTTGGCGGTGTTTGTTGTATTTTGGGAACGTATTTTTTTGCTAGACAAATATCAAATATTAGAAAAGTGGTAAACCCAATATATCAAGAAATGGGATTACTTTCTTAGAGGATGTTTAAAAAGTTTTAGGCGAATATAATAAGGATAATGCTTAAAAAGGCTACGTAGGAGCTTTTTTAACATATTTAAATTTGCTAAAACAGGTAATGAATTAGACTTTTCCAACAACCAGTGAGTATTCAACCATTAGCTGAAATGCTAAAAATAAATCTTGATAAAAAAATAAATGTATTAGACAATACTTGATTTTCAGATTTATTTGTGCAAAAGTAATATTCATAACTACTAAATTACGATAAACATAAAGTAGTTTTGTTTTATAAAATTTTATTCAACTTCAAATACGCTTAAGGAGGAATCAATCCATGATTACTATGTTTTTGGCTGCCGATGATTGGGTACATATAGGTTTTAGATTAATATTGGCTCTTTTAGTCGGTTGCATCATTGGATTGAACCGTCAGAAAGGTGGTAGACCAGCAGGGATGAGGACATTTATGTTAGTGAGTATGGGAGCGGCATTATTTGTGATGATTCCTTTACAAGCTGAAGGTGATAGTTCCTTCGTTGGAACTAATGCCCTGAGTCGTACCATTCAAGGTGTAACTACTGGCATAGGCTTTCTTGGCGCAGGATTAATTTTGCAAGAATCTCCCAGAAAATCTGAAGTGCCAAAAGTACGGGGCTTGACTACAGCAGCCTGTGTTTGGACGGCGGCAGGATTGGGAGCAGCCATTGGTTGTGGTTTGTGGCAAATGGGATTATTAGGAGGATTCTTGACTTTAATTACCCTGAGTGGGGTGAAGCGGTTTGACCGATTTGTGAGATTTTTAATTGGTCAAAATAGTCAAGAAATTGCTTCACAGCTAAATGATCCGACTGATGATGATTAACATTCAATAAGTAACAAAAATACTTGTCTAATTAATAATTAATATCTCCACAAGTAACTAAGAAAAACAAATTAATTATAAAGAAATTCTATAATTAATTTTAATCTTGAAAACTAATATAGCGGTATGCAGTTGTGCTAAAATTACCAAAAAATCATCCAGCAGCCACAGCAGCAAAATCAGAAGGTTGGACAATTCCCCTAAATTATCAATCAATTCATGAATGCTTTCAAGTTTTGCAAGTTCATCCTTATAAAGATTTTGGTAAAACAACTTCCAGCTTTGAACTAGCAGTTAAATGATCAAATGATGGATTATGGGATTGGAATTTAGAAACTAATGAAGTCTTATTTTCTACTCGCTGGAAAGAAATGTTAGGGTATACAGAAGCTGAAATCCCAAATCATTTTCAAGAATGGAAACAGCGGTTACATCCAGATGATAGCGATGCCTGCGGCGAGCGAAGCTATCGCGTTTTGACAACCTTCCGACAATACTTTGAAGGACAACTTTCCACTTACGAACAAGAATATTGCTTACAACATCACAATGGTAACTATCTCTGGGTACTTTGCCGAGGAATATTGTTACGAGATGTTGGGAATAAACCATACCGCATGGCAGGTTGTCACACTGATATTACCCGACGCAAACAAGCTGAGGAAGAATTACAATGCTATCCTCAACCTGTAAATGCAGTTCAAGTAGCAATAGAAAAATTTGAACTGGGATTTGTGAGTAACGATCTGCCACAACTACTCAATTCTATACGGTTTGGTAGTGAACGTATTAGAAATATTGTCAGTTCTCTACGAAATTCATCGCGTTTAGATAAAGCAGAAATTAAACCAGTTGATATTCATGAAGGCATTGAAAATACATTGTTAATTTTGCAGCATCGGTTGCAGTCAAATTCTCATAAAGCTAAATTTGATATAACCTAAAGCCATAGCACCATAACCAATTAAACTACTACCTAAAACTAGCCAAGCAGCATTGATGCGGTAGCGAGTAATCAAAACTATGGAGATGAGTGCGATCGCTATCCCCAGAATATCTACATAGGGTGGTTTTGCTATTTTTAAAGTAGCTATTCCCAGTTGCAAGGCAGCTACTACCATCAGTGCTACAGCACTGGCATTCACAGCATCTAAAAATGATCTTGTCCAAGCAGAACTGCGTAAACGGGGAATAATCGGATTTAAGGCAGCAACGAAGAGAAAAGATGGTAGGAAAATACCAATGGTAGCTACTATCGCACCAGGTACACCAGCTAAGACATAGCCGATAAAGGTGGCAGTAGACAGCACTGGACCAGGGGTAAATTGACCAATAGCGATCGCATCGAGTAACTGCTGTTGTGTTAACCAACCATATTCTTGAACTAATCCCCCTTGCAAAAATGCAATTAGCACATAGCCACCACCAAACAAAACACTACCAACTTTCAGAAAAAACCAACCTAATTGCCATAAAGGAATAGATCCACTTGCCACAGTGCTAATTGTAGATGTTGTCTGTAAAGTTGCGCCTGTAGTTAAAACAGCAATCAATAAATTAGGTTTATTTCCTGGTGGTTTGTCTTGATTTCTAGGATGTAACCAAATCATACCTAGTAATCCCCCAAACAATAAAGCAACTACTTCATTCACTTGCCGAACTAATATCAGTAGTCCTACAGCTATAGCAATAATCAGTAATTGACGGTTTTTAACCGCTTTTTTTGCTAAACCCCAAAGGGCATTTACAATAACCGCTAAAACAGCAGGTTTGATACCATAAAGTAAAGGTGCAATTTGAGGTAGACTACCATAATTAACATAAATCCAGGCAAATATGCCTGTTATTAAAACGGCAGGTAATATAAAACAAACACCTGAGACAATTAACCCTGCCCATCCTGCATAAATATATCCCACATGAATTGCCATTTCAGTGGAATTGGGACCAGGAATCAAATTGGTTGCACCTAGTAAATCGAGAAAATGGTCTTGTGTCAACCACCGACGACGCTTCACTACTTCATCTTCAATCATGGCAATATGGGCAACTGGTCCACCAAAGCCAATAACACCCAGTTTAAAAAAGAGTGTAGCTATTTCACCCAACCGACTAAATAATAAGTTGTACTGCATAATTTGCGTAATCTACGTTGAAAATGTAAAGGACAACTTGCGTTGACCTCCAGTTATTTTATATTTATTATTATTATTTAATAACCAGCAGTTTTATCAACCACATTACGTAATCGTTGCCCTTGATGATAGCGGGTGAAATTTTCTAAAAATAGGGCAAGTGTTCTCTCTTTAACTCTGGGCGAATTTCCAGAACAATGGGGTGTAATAAAGACATTTGGCAATGTCCACAACGGACTCTCAGGTGGTAGTGGTTCTATAAAAACTGTATCTAATGCTGCCCCAGCAATCCATCCTGCTTGTAAAGCCTGAGTGAGTGCTGATTCATCAACAATTGCCCCTCGTGCAATATTAATTAAATAGGCATCGGGGCGGAATAAACGCAAGGTATCTACATCAATCATTCCCTTTGTTTCCGGTGTTAAAGGTGCAGCAATAACAATAAAATTGGCTTCTGGGAGTAATTCTTTCCATTCATTTGCACCGACTACTTTATCAAAATTTGGTAACTGTTTGGGATGACGAGAACTGCCAAAAATACGCATTCCAAATGCTTTAGCACGAACAGCAATTTCTTGTCCAATACCACCTGCACCAATAATTAATAAAGTTTTATCTAGTAGTTCTTGAAATTGCCAACCCCTTTGCCAATTATGTTCAGCTTGTAGTTTATATAATGTTGGTAATTGTTTACTGTAAGCCAGTAAATAAGCAATCACAAATTCGGCAATGGGAATAGCATGAGTCCCTGCACCATTAGTTAAAATCAAATCCCGTTCTAAATACTTTGGTGTGAGAATATGATTTACACCAGCATTTGGGGCATGATGCCAACGTAATGAAGGCGCAGCATCTAAAACTCGATGTAAAGTAGTAGGCTTGAGATAAAACCAACTAAAATAAACTTCTGCATCTGTCGCATCACCATCTATATTACCTTCCCCATCTACACGCACCACAATAGCATTTTCAGGTAAATGAGGTTCAATTTCATGAGCAATTTCTATTGGTAAAATGAGTTTCACAACTGATAACTCCAATTATTTTTCATGTTCTATTTGATATTATTCAACAATTGATATGTTGAATCTTGTTTAGCTGTGGTTGTGAGAGACTTTGCCCAACCAATATTTTTGCGATAACTGCCTAAAAGTTTAGCTTCTTCTAATGATTGTTCGTTAATTCCCGTTAAGGGTTCTACGTCCGGTGAAACATATAGCGCATCTACTGGACAATACAATTCACACATAAAGCAGGTTTGACAGTCGCTTTGTCTGGCAATTATCGGCGGTGCATTTGGTACTTTGTCAAATACATTTGTCGGGCAAACTTTAACACAGATGTTACATTGAATGCACCGCGATTCACTAACTAATTCAATCATAATAAAAATCAAAAATTAATATTGATGTAGGTTGTGTAGAACGAAGTGAAACCCAACACAAGTTATGATCATGTTGAGTAGAATGAAACATAGCAAAAGTTTTGATAATGTTGGGTTTCCTTGCGTCAACCCAACCTACAATTAAACAGTTACGAGTTCTTTCGTTTTTACTTCCTGGATAGGTGTAGCTTTCACCCACACTTGATCCAAACCACCACTAATTAAATGATGTTGTTGGTTAGCATCTTGCTGTGGATAATCCTGGTGTTTGTGCATTCCGCGAGTTTCTTTCCGTTCCAAGGCACTGCTATACATCCATCTAGCTGTAGCTACCATTGCAGCTGCTTCCCTGGTACGGACAATATTGCTATTATCTGCAACCTCGCTGTTACGAATTTTATGCCAAAGGAAATGTAATCTTTGCAGTGATTCTATCAAACTGCGTTCATTACGGAAATAGTTGCGATCATAAGGGAAAACTTCCGCTTGAGTAGCTTTAATTATTTCTTCACTGTCAGTTTGGCGCTGACTACCATAAATAAATCCTGCACCACCTACAGCTTGAACTGGTCTTTGGTTGGCTTGCACACCTAAATCACGGGAGTATGTAGCCGCAGACTGTCCTGCCCAATACCCTGAAGATAGCGCCCAAGCGGCGTTATGACTACCACCACCAGTAAAACCACCACAAATTAATTCTCTTGTGGCTGCATCACCAGCAGCATAAAGTCCACGGACTGAAGTAGCACAAGTATAATCAGTAATTCTAATCCCACCTGTACCCCGGACAGTCCCCTCTAAACGCAGAGTCACAGGGAAACGTTGAGTAAAGGGATTAATACCTGCACGATCAAAAGGTAGAAAGAAATTAGGTTGAGATAACCGCATTGTTACCTGCATTTCTTCTGAGGCTTTGTCTATGATGCAATAAACTGGTTGAGTTATCAAAGTTTCGGCAATCACAGAACGCCCTTTTTGTGAACCAGCGCCGGGGATAGGGGTCCCATCTTCGTAGGTAAAAGTTGCCCAATTATAGAATAAGGTTTTGGTGACAGAGGAAAAAGCAGGTGCGATGCCATAGGCGTTGGAAAACTCCATTCCCGACATATCTGCACCCGCTTCTGCTGCCATCAGGTATCCATCCCCTGTTAGCACATTGCAACCCAAGGCCTTACTCAAGAAAGCACAGCCTCCGGTAGCAATGATTACTGAATGCGATCGCACAACCCACTTTTCACCAGTCTGACGGTTAACCCCCGTCACCCCAGCTACAGCCCCTTCTGCATCTACCAACAACTGTAAAGCCGGACTGTGATCTAAAATTTTCACTCCTGCCCGTTTTACTTGTTGCCGCATCAAACGCATATATTCTGGCCCTTGCAGACTGCGCCGATAGGGTTTACCATCTTCACCCGTAGGAAACGGATAACCCCAGTCAGCTAGTTGGTTAACGTTCGCATAAGTTTGATCTAGTACCCGTTGCATCCAATCACGGCTAGATAAAAATCCTCCTAAAGCCTCTCTAGAAGCCATTGCTGCTTCTCTACTGTCGGGTTCGGGTGGCACATACCACACACCGTTACCTGATGCGGCTGCACAGCCACTTGTGCCACAATAGCCTTTATCTACTAAGACCACTTTTGCACCACAGTTAGCAGCACTCCAGGCTGACCAAGTTCCAGCAGGTCCACCACCAATTACTAATACATCAGCTAATAAGGTTTGATCAACATCGCTATCTTGGGAAAATAATTGTTTTTGAGTCATGGAAGTTCCTCTTTTTTGTAACATTAATTGACGGAAGGAAACCCAACAAAATTCTGAAAATGTTGGGTTGCGCTGTCGCTTAACCCAACCTACGCAATAACTTAAACTCCCGGTGTACTTCCACCATCAACTTGAATTTCTACACCAGTAATAGAAGCAGCTAAATCAGAAACTAAAAATAAAGCTAGAGATGCAATTTCTTCAGGCTTAACGATTTTTCCTAAAGGTATTGATTTCACTGCTTGGGCTTTATATTCATCTACCGTAATACCCAAACTTTGGACATTTTGTACTGCTAAAGTTTTCGCTCTTTCTGTGTCTGTTAAGCCTGGAGAAATGGCATTAATTCTAATATTATCTTGGGCTAATTCTTTAGAAATGCCTCGTGTAAAGTTTAGCAATGCAGCATTTGTTGTTCCTCCTGGTAGGAAATTAGGGCGGGGTGTCCGTCCAGCACCACCGATAATATTAACAATGCGTCCATCACCCTGTTTTTTTAGATGAGGTACAACGGCTCTCACAAAGCGAATGTAACCCAAAAGTTTTAAATTCCAAGCATCTAAAAATGCTTCATCACTTAATTCTAAAAATGAACCAGCACGGGCTGAACCAGCATTATTAATCAAGATATCAATTTTCCCAAATTGTTCTAATATTTTAGAAACAACTTTGTCAATATCTTCTGCTTTGGTTACGTCGGCAGTAATGCCAATAACTTTAGCATTTGCATTATCTAAAGATTGAATATCAATTACTGCTTGATCAAGTCTTTCTTGGTTGCGAGCAGCAATAACTACATTCACACCTTCACTATATAAACCTTTGGCGGTAGCTAATCCAATTCCAGCACTACCACCTGTAACAATTGCTGTTTTACCTGATAGATTTAGTTCTAAACTCATAGAAATTGTACTTGATAAATTTACCCAGGGGATTGATTAATGTATTTCGAGGAAAGAAGCAAAGTTGTAGATTTTTAATTTTTATTAATAGCATTTCCTAGTCTAATGAAGTACAAAATTATCTGCGTTTATCTGCGTCCATCTGCGTTTGATTATTAACGCTTGTACCTGACTTGAATGGGAATTGCTATATGCGCCAAAGCCTACAACTTAATTTTGTCTAGCTGCAAATTTTTCTAATAGAAATTGCTTGAGATGTGGCTGTTCTAAATTAATGCCCAATTCATTAGCTTTTTGAGCAATTTGTTCATAAGTTAAACCTGCTTTAATTGCTTCTGTAATTAAAGCTATTCCTCCTGCTCTTGCACCACCGGCACAGTGAATTAAAATTGGTTTAGGTAAGTTCTCCACAGCTTGAATTGCTTGTGCTGTTAATTTCGGATTTGGTGCTTGAGAATTTAAGGGAATGTTTGTATATTCCAATCCTACAATTTGTGCTTCTTGCTTTTCATCATGGAAAAAACCATTTTCATCAGGATCACGTAAATTTAAAACTGATTTAAAGCCTCCTATTGCCAATTGTTTTAATTCCTCAGATGAAATTTGTCCAGCAATACTCAAATCATCGCTAACCTTTTTAAAATCAGTCATTTTAATTCCTTCCTATTTGTGTGAAAAAAAATTAATAAATAGATGCCAAAACCTTATCTGCGGCGGCTCGTAATGCAGTTGCAGCACCAGCACTCATATCTCGTGGCGCACAAATTCTATTTCTTACATAAGCCAGCGTAATAGCCCCTGTAGCGGCGATAATGGGATCTATACTTTCTTTTCCACCTGTTCTTCCTCCTAGTAATAGTTCGTTATTACCATTAAGGAGATAATCAGCTAATAGTCTGAGGTGAAAATCAACAATTTCTTTGATTATTGAGATATCACCTAAAGATTGAACTCCAGAATTTTTGAGAATATCGCCAATAGCAACTTCTCGATTATCACTTAATCTTTCTGCTGCTTCAGCCCGATATTCAATAAATTCAGCATCAAATAAATCTAAAGGCAAGGGATTACCAATAGGTTCTACTCCAAATCTACGCCGTAAAAGTAAATTATTAGTAATATTGTCTGATTTAACTCGGTTGTAAGCACGACGTTTTTTAAGTGCTGCAAACCAAACATTGATGAGAGGAAAACGAGGATTTCCTTTAATGTGATATCCTCTATATACTGGTAAATTAGCCGCCAATCTATCTAAATGGGGACTATACATAATGTCTACCAAACTAAATGTTGATAAAAAATAGGGTTTTGGGTATCTCCCTAAAGTTTTCTCAATTTCATCTAATTTAGCTTCAAATTCTGCTTCTAAATTTGCTAGTTCTTTGGCATCTTCTGGAGGTTGTCTCAAGAATTTATAGGCAATATCCCGAAAACCATTAGTTTCTGCATCTTCAACCCATTGTCTAGCAAGAGCATTTTCTTCTGGATTTTCAGGTAACAATGTTTCGCCAAAGTGTTCTTCGAATTCTAAAAGAATGTCTTTAGATTCATAAACTAACTTCCCCTCAATATTTGCTGCGGGAACAAGAGTTGTTGGCACTAAATCAGTATACCACTTAGGCTTATTACTCAAATCAATAAATTCTGTTTCAAAGGGAATTTGTTTTTCTTCTAAGGCAAACCAAACTCTTTCGCAAAAAGGACACCAAGAGTTACTATCTCTATATAACAATACTTGTGGTTTTGTATATGGTGGAAGTTTATGTAAACTACTAGGAATAGGAGCAGTAGAAGGCGCTTGTCCTGGTCTTTTGACTCGACGAACAGGGGTATTTTGTCGAGCTTTTTCTAATAATTGATCCCAACTGGATATGGTAGTGCTTGCAATAGCCATTTCTTACCTTGCCTTATTTGGAACGCCAGAAAATACAAATAATTCTTCTTCTTTGGGTGTAGGTAGATTTTCACCTAAATAACGATGAATCCCTACTCCCATATCTCCTGTGGCTGTGAGTTTAAAGTTAACTTCCTCAAATCCAAAATCACGGAAGTATTTACGCACGGTTTCTGAATAAGCAATACCGTTAGAATGTCCACGAGTCCAGAGAACAAAAGCACCTTTTTTGCTCAAAAAACTCAAATTTCCCAATAAACGATTGAGTTCATTTTCATCAGCTAAATTCCCAAAAATACCGCAAACAATGACAATATCTGCTGGTACTGCTCCTAAATAATTAGTAGAATCTGTGGCATCACTGTTAATAAACTCAATTTGTTTTGTTAAACCCAATGATTCTATAGTTGCACGTCCACGTTCAACTAACTCAGGATTGATTTCTACCAATCTTGCATATACATCTTTAGCGCGAGGATGATTTGCTAAAGTTCCTAATAAATCTCGCCCATCACCAGCGCAAGCACTAACTATACGAATAGCCCCTGTTGGGGAGTTATCCAAACTATAGGAAATATATTCCTGCACGATTTCTAGACGCTGCTGTAATTTGGCTTCAGTGTTGTAAAGATCGTGCCATTCTAACCAATCTTTTGGCATAAAAGAAGATTTCCGATTACTAAAAATTCAGATTCTCAACAGTGTATTTGATCACCTTATCATTAAAGTACGGTAAGTTTATCAAAGAACCGTAGATTAAATATAAGTACAGACTAACATATCAATTCGCAGAAAATCAAGTAGTTAGATAATTAAGCTAGTAATGCAAAAGATGATCAAGTTGTTTCAATTGACTAACTTGCAATAAATCTACATTTCCACCACTGATAATTACGCCAATTCTCGCGCCCGGTGCTTTCACTACACCTTCTAATAATGCTGTTGCGGCTATAACTCCGGTAGGTTCAACAACGATTTTTAAGCGTTCCCAAATAAAAAACATGGTGCGAATGATGGCTGCATCTGATACTGTCACCATATCATCTACGTATTGTAAGACTAGGGGAAAGGTGATTTTACCTAAACTGGGAGTCCTGACACCATCAGCAATGGTATGGGGATTGTGGACAGTTTGCAGGGTTTTGGTGTAAAAAGAGCGAGTAGCATCATCAGCTAATTCTGGTTCTACACCAATGATTTTACAGTTAGGTAAAAGTGCTTTTGTAGTAACTGCACAACCAGAAATTAATCCACCACCACCACAACATACTAATAAGTAATCTAGTTGTCCCACTTCCTGAATTAGTTCTAATGCAGTTGTACCTTGCCCAGCAATTATATGAGGATGATCATAGGGGGGGATTAAAGTTAATTCGCGTTCTACTGCCAGACTTTTGGTTAATCTTTCCCGGTTAGTTGTGTCAGGGCTGTACAAAATGACTTCTGCACCATAACCGCGAGTAGCAGTTTGTTTGACTATCGGTGCATTATCAGGCATAACTACAACTGTGGGAACGTTGAGTAATTTTCCAGCTAAAGCGATCGCTTGGGCATGATTTCCTGAAGAATAGGTAATCACCCCTTTTATTTTCTGCTCTAGTGATAATTGGACTAAAGCATTATAAGCACCACGAAACTTAAATGCTCCTGTCCGTTGAAAGTTTTCGCATTTAAAAAATATTTGGCTTTGAGTCAGTTCATTGACGGTATCAGAGGTAATAACTGCTGTTTGATGAGCAATACCCAAAAGTCGTTGTTGCGCTGCTTGTATATCAGCAAAATTAACAGAGTTAGACAGTAGCATTGTTTTTCATAAAGCAACTCTCACCACCACTAATATTAAGTGAGGTGAGAATCTCGCTTTGTATTTTTTTACAAAACTCGGTTAAGGTGCTGGATTAGGATAACGACTATGAATTGCATCTATTTCTGCGAAAATCTCTTTATCCAAAACCACATTGACACTATCTATATTTTCTTGTAATTGTGCCAAAGTTGTTGCGCCAATAATTGTACTTTTTACAAACCAGCGACTCTTGACAAATGCGATCGCTAATTGAGCAGGTGAGAGATTATACTTTTCAGCAATCTCCACATAAGCCTTAACCGCTTCTTGGACATTGGGTTTTAAATACCGTTGTCCAAAACCTGGAAATAGAGTTATTCTCGTATTTTCCAATTGTTGATTATCAATATACTTACCAGTCAAAAACCCAAAACCCAGGGGACTATAAGCCAATAAACCCACATCTGTATAACGAGAAACTTCAGCTAACCCAGATTCAAAATTACGATTTAATAAATTGTAAGCATTTTGAGTTGTCAGAACTTTAGGTAATCCCAAATCATTAGCAATGCGAACAAACTCACTTACCCCCCAAGGTGTTTCATTGCTTAAACCCAAATAGCGAATCTTCCCCGCTTTAATCACATCAGCAAACGCCTGTAACTCTTCCGTAATAGGCACAGATTCCCTCTCTAATTCGGGATTATAACTTGTCTGTCCAAATGTGGGAACATAACGATCAGGCCAATGAATTTGATACAAATCTATATAATCAGTTTGTAATCGCTGCAAACTATCATTTACTGCCTGATTAATATTCTCACGGTCAACTTTGTTATTTCCGCCCCTCAACCAGGAAAAAGGACGACCAGGACCTGCAATTTTAGTCGCAACTATCAGTTTATCTCGTTGCTGTTTCTTTAACCATTCCCCAATATAAGCCTCAGTTTTTCCCTGAGTTTCACCACGAGGAGGAACGGGATACATTTCCGCAGCATCTAGGAAATTGATTCCTTGAGCTACAGCATATTCAAGTTGCTCATGGGCTTCTTCAATACTATTTTGATTTCCATAGGTCATAGTTCCCAAACAAATATCGGAAACCTTGAGGTCGCTTGCACCAAGTTGGTTGTATTTCATAATGTTTAAATGATTCTCCTCATTTCATTTTGCTACAAAAACTAAAAATATGACTAATTTATGAAACTACACTAAATCTATTGATTTAGCGGAGTTAATACCTGAAAACGTATATTATCACACATAACTGAGATAGACAACCCTTTGTAACAATTAATTTAAAATTATAAAAAATGTATCCATCAATACTCAAATTACAGATTTTTTATGAGATGCTGCTATCTATCAAAAATTGACTACAGTAACTTGACCGATTTACAGTATTTTATTGAATAAGTAAGGTAATTTAGTCACTACTATAGGCTTTAATGTCATTACGAATACAAAACTAGTCTAAATAGACCTGTAAGAGGCAAATTCTCTCTGAGAAATTCCCTTATTTTCCCTGTGGTGCGAAATCCTCAATGATTTCGTGCTGAATTAAATTCTTTGTGTGTGTGGGGTTATCAAAATGAAAAAAACTACTTGGAATTTATTGCTTACTTTGCCAATGTCTGTATTCCTATTGGTCTTAGCAGCTAGTACAAAAACTTTTGCCAGTGAAATAAATGAGACAATAAGTAAGGAGACTTTATCACCCGTCAGCATAAATATTCCTGACTCTAACAACGTTACTCAAATAATTGCCCAAAAAGAATCTTCTTCTTCATCTGAGGAATCACAAGTTACATCTGTATCCCAGCTTTCAGATGTCCAACCAACTGACTGGGCTTATGAGGCATTAAAATCCCTCATAGAACGTTACGATTGTTTAGTTGGTTCTGATACTAAATATCGTGGTAATCAGGCTTTAACTCGCTATGAATTTGCCGCAGGGTTAAATGCTTGTTTAGATCAAGTCAACAAACTTATTGCCGCATCTACATCAGATTTGGCACTAAAAACAGATTTGGAAAGCATACAACGACTAACTGAAGAATTTAATACCGAACTTACTGTATTACGCGGAAGATTACAGACAATAGAAGCACGAACCACAGAATTAGAAGGTAATCAATTTTCAACAACAACTAAGCTACAAGGTGAAGCTCAGTTTGTAGTTGGCGGAGTTTTAGCAGGTAATAACGTCGTCACCAAACAACCCGCACCCCGCACCATTACATTTTCAGAGCGGGTTCGTTTAATATTAAATACCAGTTTTACTGGGAAGGATCAACTACGGTTAACATTATCAGGTGGAAACATTAACTCATTAGGTGGAGTACCTAATCCTAGAGGAACTGGAACAGGACTTAGCACAAATAATCCCACTGGAGGAATATTTGGTACATTTGACAGTAGAACTGCCGATAATGCCAGTCCTAGTTTTGGAGCTAATCAGATTGTTCTTGGCGGTATTCGTTATCGTTTTCCAGTTGGTAAAAAGACCCAATTCAACATTTTTGCCCAATCTGATGGAGCAAACGAGATTGGTTTAAGTGGTCCAACAAACCCATTTGAAGGGTCAGCTTCTAACGGGATTTCTCGGTTTTCCCGGCGGAATATGGTCTATAACTATGGAGATACGGGTCCTGGAATTGCCATACTTCATGACCTAAGTAAACAGTGGCAATTAGGTGCATCATACAGTGCGCCTAATGGTGATAATCCCGCACCTAATAATGGCTTATTTACAGGTAGATATGTAGCATTTGGACAGGTAACATACTTTAGCCCCAAAAAGAATTTCCGGCTAGGTTTAAGTTATGCTAACACCTATAGTCCAGCGGGTACTTTAGGTCAAGGGGGAACAAACTTTGGTCCTGCGGCTGGAAGTAACCTAGCAAACAGCACTATTTCCACTAACCCAGCCAACGCAGCTAGGGGCATTGTTGATAAGGGCACAGTCGGAAATCTTTATGGACTTGGGGCATTATATAAACTTAATCCCCGACTAGCAATCAATAGTTTTGTTGGTTATTCAGCCCATCGTTATTTGGGACAAGGAGATGGTCAAGTCTGGAACTGGGGAGTAGGACTAACATCTCCTGACTTGGGCAAAAAAGGTAGCTTAGGAGCTATTTTTGTGGGTGTAGCTCCAACATTAACTACACTTAGTAAAAATGTAGATTTGGGAGCGGGTAAAGGTCAAGCCGACAAAGATACCTCTCTGCACGTTGAGGGATGGTATCAATATAAACTTACTGACAATATTGAAGTTACACCTGGATTTATTTGGGTGACAGCACCAAATTCCGATACTACTAATCCTGGTAGTGTGGTGGGTTGGCTACGTACCACCTTCAGATTTTAACCCATAAATCAGGATTTGAGGATTTGCAGGATTTCGTATTTATTAAAAGTCTTTAATACTGTGAATCCTTTAATCCTGGATATCCTGATTCTGACATTTTTATCCTGTGAATCCTTTAATCCTGGATATCCTGATTCTGACATTTTTATCCTGTGAATCCTTCAATCCTGGACATCCTGATTCTGACATTTTCATAATCATTTTTCTGCAAGTTATGACTAACCCAACTGAATTATTTAATCATCGTTATGGTAATAGTAACTTCAATCCAGATATTCCCTGGAGTGACACCTTAGAAACTCTGTTATCCCATCGTTCAATTCGTGCTTATTTACCTGATGCTTTACCACCAGGAACTTTAGAAGTTTTAATTGCTGCTGCTCAATCTGCTTCTACTTCTTCCAATCTCCAGACTTGGAGTGTAGTAGCAGTTGAAGATGCAAATCGCAAAGAAGAATTATTAAAACTAACTAATAATCAAGCACATATTCGCCAATGTCCTCTCTTTTTAGTATGGTTAGCAGATTTAGCCAGACTCACAAACATTGCCGAAAATCGTGGACTACCTCATGAAGGTTTAGATTATTTAGAAATGTTTTTGATGGCAGCGATAGATGCTGCATTAGCGGCACAAAATGCGGTAGTCGCAGCAGAATCTATTGGATTGGGAACTGTGTATATCGGTGCATTACGAAATAAACCAGAAGATGTAGCCAAAATTTTGAATTTACCACCTCATGTAGTTGCTGTTTTTGGTTTATGTGTGGGCTATGCTGATCCTGTTGTCAAGGTGGCAATTAAACCACGTTTACCACAATCAGTGGTAGTACATCGAGAAACATATCAACTTGCAGAACAAGAGCAAGGCATATCAGAATATAACCAAATCATGGCAAATTTTTACAATTCACAACACATGAATATTCCTGGTGATTGGTCGGAACATTCTAGTAAAAGAGTAGCATCGGCTGAATCATTATCTGGTCGGCATAGATTAAAAGAAATTCTGAATAATTTGGGGTTTAAATTACAATAATTAACTTTTGTAACAAGAATATAAATCACAAGAATTTGTTAACAAATAGTCGAAAATGAATTTTTCTTATTTCTTGATGTCAGCAATTAATTTATTACTTGCTGGATTTTTTATGCAATAAATCCTCATAAACAAGTGGGGATTTTTTTATAGGTATTTTTTATAAATTTCTTCTCAAAGAGACTTGCAATTTTTATCGAGTTATGCCAAACTAAATTAAAGCTACGGTATTCCTACCGATTTACAGTGGATTATACCTGGGAGACACAGATTGGCACAACAAGCATATTGGTAGTAATACCAGATGCTTGTTTACTAAAGCTTTTTGTCCAGAGAGATTCAAGTAAATAAAAGCGAGTAATTTCTGTCAATCTTAAAATTTCCTCAAGCCGAAAAATAAATAGAAAATAAATATGTTAATTTTATCAGGATTTCGGCTCAGAAAAATTCCCCACAAGCATTGTCTATTTTTATTTGACAGATTTACTCCAAATAAACAATCAAACATCCACAATTAAGAGGTTTTGATCATGACTAATAAAGTAAAAGGAATGCAATTAAATCTTGAATGTCTGAGAAAGTCTTTTGGAAATAAAACTGTTTTACAAGGAATTGATTTAGAAATTCAGCCAGGGGAATTCGTGGCTATTGTTGGTCGCAGTGGCTGTGGTAAAAGTACAATGTTGCGTCTAGTGGCTGGGCTAGATGCGCCCAGTGATGGCAATGTTTTGTTAAATGGTAAATATTCTGATAAACCCATTAATCCCGCTATCCGCATGATGTTTCAAGATGCTCGTTTGTTACCTTGGCAGCGAGTATTGGCAAATGTAGAATTAGGTTTAATAGGTGCTAATTCCAAAGCTTATGCCAAGCAAACGGCTTTACAAGTGCTGCGTGAAGTAGGATTAGAAGACCGCGCTCATGAATGGCCTTCTGTACTTTCTGGTGGACAAAGACAACGGATAGCTTTAGCAAGAGCCTTAGCCAGTAAACCTTCTTTATTACTACTAGATGAACCTTTGGGGGCGTTAGATGCTTTAACTAGAATTGAAATGCAACAATTATTAGAACGTTTGTGGCAAGAACAAGGATTTACAGCACTGTTAATTACCCATGATGTAGAAGAAGCTGTGGTATTAGCAGACAGAGTAATTTTGATTGAAAATGGTCAAATTAGTATGAATGTGAAAATTGATTTGCCACGTCCACGGGCTAGAGGAGACGCAAAGTTTGCGAAGACTGTAGAGAGAATTTTAGATAGAGTCATGGGTAAACAAGAATCCTCACAAACAGAATTGATATCTGGATCTTCATCATCATCTTATTTATTGAGTCCTGTGTCTGCCTAAATGCCATTACTAGAAACTGTTTGGAGCAAAAATTATGACTATCGCCATAGAAAGTCTGCAAAAAGTCAAATCTGCACAGATAGGCGTTCAAGTAGTCATCTCGTGGTGTTGTCTAGGTTATCCTTAGACCAACACCGAAGTTCATACCCAGAAATCTCCCAGCGTCTTCTGAGGTTCTTTAGAATTATTAGGTGATACTGGTGAAAAGTGAGAAAAGTTTTTGTATTATCCTCATCGCTAATTTTTCTCAATTTAAACAATCTTGGTATTTGACTGATAACTGATATTCTCTACATGGCTTACCAAGCATTACTGTCAGTTATTTTTAGGTTTCCTCATGCCTTGTTGAGGTAGATTATTTTTTCTACCTCACTTTTTTAAGTATTAAACAAAACTAGAAAATGTTCCAAAAAAAGGGGGATTCAATCATGCTGAATTGGGAAAGTAAATTGAAATCATGGAAAAACAAACAGATCACTCGTCGTTCTGCTTTATCCGCTTTTAGTTACAGCTTAGTCTTATCTGCCGCAGTATTTACTTGGAATACACCCCAAAATAGCATTCAGAAACAAGCAATTTTATCTACTGGTGGTACAACTAATATAAATAGTAAACTAATTGCTAATAATAATAAAAAAGTAGTCCGAATTGTTCGTTCCAAACAACTTACAGCCCTGGCAGTTTTAGAAAAAAAAGGCATTTTAGAAAAACGATTAGGATCTTTAGGCTATAAAGTTGAATGGCCTGAATTTGCTGCTGGTCCCCAACAGTTAGAAGCTTTAAATGCAGGTGGACTTGATATTGCATCTACAGCCGAATCACCTCCAGTTTTTTCTCAAGCGGCCGGAGTTCCTCTCGTATATTTAGCAGCTAATTCCTCGGATGGTAGAGCAGTTTCACTTCTAGTTCCTCCCAATTCATCTGCTAAACGTTTCAAGGATTTGAAAGGCAAAAAAATTGCGTTCCAAAAAGCATCTATTGGACATTACCTCACAGTTAGAGCAGCAGAAAGAGAAGGTTTAAAACTCACTGATATAAAGTCAGTTTTTTTAGCCCCTCCAGATGCTAATGCTGCCTTTAGCCAAGGTAAAGTAGATGCTTGGTTTATTTGGGAACCATTTGTCACCAGAAATGTGCAAAATAAAGTAGGTCGCGTTTTACTAGATGGTGGTAATGGTTTAAGAGATACTAACAACTTTTATACTACCAATCGCAAATTCTATCAAGAAAATCCTCAAGTAATTAAAATTTTTCTAGAGGAATTGCAAAAAGCACAAGTTTGGTCTAAAAAGAATCCTAAAGAAATTGCTCAGTTACTAACTAGTGCAACTCAACTTGATGCACCAACTTTAGAAAAAATGCACAATAAATATGATTTTGCATTAGTGCCAATTAACGAAAAAGTAATCAAAAAACAACAAGACGTTGCAGATAAATGGTATAGCTTAGGTCTTATACCCAAGAAAGTAAATGTTAGAGATGGTTTTTTAACTCCTCAACAATATGCTGCAATTACTCCTAATGAAGTGCTTACTAAAAAGTAGTAATTTATACTAGTTTTATTTCTTCTTTTTTAACCAAATTAAGAAAGAATAAAACTTTAATTAAACTGAATTTGATTTTCAACAAAATTTTCAACTATGCCGACACTTACTTTAACTAATTTCCAAATCACTCCTATTGATGCAGCATTAGGAGCAGTAGTAACTGGATTAGATGCGACAAAATCTCTTGCTCCTGAAGCAATTTTACAACTTAAACAAGCACTTAGAGATTATCATGTTCTCATTTTCAAAAATCAACATCTTAATGATGAGCAATTTTTGAACTTTAGTTTTAATTTTGGTTCATTATTTGTCCCACCAGAAAATGTTCCAGTTCTCGCTTCTCAACCGGGAGTAACACCAGTTATAATTCCCGTTTCTAATGTTGATGGTGGCTACACAGGTACAGGTGAATTAGCTTTTCATTCTGATCATAAATGGACACCCTATCCTTCTAGTGGTTCTCTACTTTATGCTTTAGAAGTACCATCTGAAGGTGGAGATACTTCCTGGTTAAATCTCACTTTAGCTTATGAAACTTTGGATGAATCAACCAAACAACGAATTGCAGATTTGCGGTTGATTACTTATAATCCATTTTTAAATAAGCCAGGAGAACCTCGCAGAAAATATCGTGAGGACAAGAATATTCCTTTGATTAGTCCTGTCTTTCCCCACCCATTAGTTAGAACTCATCCAGAGAGTGGTAAAAAGATTTTGTATTTAGATTACACCACAGAAGTTGAAGTTGTTGGGTTAGAACCCCAAGAGGGTAAAGAACTAATTGAAAAATTGAGAAATCATCTTCATCAGCCTCAATTTTATTATCAACATAGATGGTCTGTGGGCGATATTGTCTACTGGGATAATCAATCTACATTACATTATCGTCAAACTTTTGATTCTCATCAACGTCGGGTTATGAAACGGATTAGTTTAGCAGGTAGTCGCCCATTTTAGGTTTTGTAGTCAAACAGTAATAAAACAATTTGAATTGAAATTAAGTGAGAAAACATAATTATGAACTTTAATCTACAACGACGCACAGTTTTACAGAAATTAGTTCAATATTCAGCATTAACTTTGGTTTTTCTTTCTGTTCCAATTGCTAGTAATATAGTCGAAGCCCAAAATACAACTAATAAAGCAGGAATTAAAACCAAAGTAGTCCGACTTGCTTATCAAACTTCTGGAGATATTGTCAAGATTAAAGGAGTTATAGATAAACGTCTTCAGCCTTTAGGTATCAAAGTAGAATGGTCTCCATTTCCTGCTGGTCCACAACTCATGGAAGCGATGAATGCAAATAGGGTTGATATTGGTTCTGTAGGAGAAACACCACCAATTTTTGCTCAAGCTGCTGGCGCTCAATTAGCTTATATTGCTGGACGTAAACCTAGTAAAGGTGAAGGTAGTGCTATTGTTGTCCAGCCAGATTCTCCTATTAAGACAGTTAAGGATCTTAAAGGGAAAAAAGTTGTTTTTCAAAAGGGATCAGCATCACATTATTTACTACTAAGAGCATTAGCTGAAGCAGGTTTGAAATATAGCGATATTCAAGCAGTTAGTTTAACTCCAGCAGAAGCCCGTGATGCTTTTATTCAAAAGAAAATTGATGCTTGGGTAGCCTGGGACCCCTTTATTGCGGTTGTTCAAAAAACTGCTAATGCTCGTGTTTTGAGAAATGCTTCCAAAATTGCCACTCAAGGCGGATTTTATATGGCTAGACGGAGTTTTGCTGTGGAAAATCCAGAAGTTGTGCGGATAGTTTTGGAAGAAGTTGATAAGTTAGGAGAATGGGCAGAATCTAATCCTAATGAAGTTGTAAAAATTCTCGCACCAGAACTAAAACTTGATCCTGCACTTTTAGCAGTTGTAGTTCGTAGACGTACATTCCGTTTACGCCCAATTAACTCATCTCTTGTTGCTGAACAACAACGTATTGCTGATTTGTTCTATAAAGAAGGAGTTATTCCTAAACAAATTACCATCAAAGAATCTGTTCTCAGTTCTCAACAATATGCAGCTATTACACCTCAAAGAATTAGTAAGAAATAACCTGTAGTTATTTCTGATTCTTACCATGGCGGCTCAACGTCGCCATAATTATTTTCCTCATCACTTAATAAATTATTATGAAAGTTTCTTCTCCTGCTACTGATTTTTCCTCAAAGTATGGAAATAAAAAAAATAAGTTTTCTTTGAAGTTAATAAAAAATCCTTATTTTCAATCATTTATACCTTGGCTTGTACCAATAACAATAATTATATTGTGGCAATTTTTGTCTTCTATTGGGGTTATTCCCACGAGAATATTACCAGCACCTTTAGCAGTTGTTAGTGCTGCTATTAAATTAACTCAGACAGGTGAACTTTTCAGAAATATTGGTATTAGTGCCATAAGGGCAATATCTGGGTTTTTAGTTGGGGGAAGTATTGGATTTAGTTTAGGTTTGCTGAATGGTGTTTCTCCGATTGCGGAAAAGTTACTAGATACATCATTACAAATGTTGCGGAATATTCCTAACTTAGCATTAATTCCATTAGTAATTTTATGGTTTGGTATTGGTGATGAAGCGAGATTATTTCTAGTATCTTTAGGTGTAATGTTTCCCATTTATTTAAACACTTTTCATGGGATTCGTAGTGTTGATCACGGATTGATTGAAATGGGTAAAATTTACGGTTTAAATACTTGGGGTTTATTTTGGCGAATTATTCTCCCAGGGGCAATGTCTTCAATTTTAGTAGGTGTGCGGTTTTCTTTAGGGATTATGTGGTTAACACTGATTGTGGCAGAAACAATTGCTGCGGATTCTGGAATTGGTTATATGGCAACAAATGCTAGAGAATTTATGCAAACTGATGTTGTCGTTTTAAGTATTGTAATCTATGCGTTGTTCGGCAAGCTGGCTGATATAGTTGCTAAAGCCCTGGAAAACTACTGGTTGCAATGGAATCCCAGTTATTTGAAGGGTTAATCTACTCATACTCGATAGAGTTAAAGTATTTTTGCAAAAGTATTGCTTTTCTTGATTCATTTGTGTAATACTCTTAAGCATTACCCAAATAATACGGTTTACCGATAGAGTTAACGTAGTTATTGATTGAAAAATTTTACACTTAAATAAGAATTATGCAAGTTCTTTGGTTTATTCCCACACATGGCGATGGACGTTATTTAGGAACTGCTACAGGCGGTCGTTCAGTTAACTTTGATTATTGGCGACAGATTGCCCAAGCGGTTGATCAATTAGGGTTTACAGGGGCTTTATTACCTACAGGTCGTTCCTGTGAAGATGCCTGGATTTTGGCTTCAACTTTGGTAACATACACTAAAAAAATGCGGTTTTTAGTAGCAATCCGTCCGGGGTTGATGTCACCAGGAGTAGCGGCGAGAATGGCAGCAACTTTTGATAGAATTTCTGGCGGAAGATTATTAATTAATGTCGTGACTGGTGGTGATCCTGTTGAATTGGCTGGTGATGGGTTGCATCTTAGTCATGACGATCGCTATCAACTAACTGATGAATTTTTAACAGTTTGGCGAGAAATTGCTGGAGGTAAAATTTCTAACTTTGAAGGTGATTATCTCAATATTAAAGAGGGGAAAATTCTATTCCCTAATATCCAGAAACCTCATCCTCCTTTGTGGTTTGGTGGTTCTTCTCCGATTGCCCAAGTAATTGCTGCGAAGCACGTTGATGTTTATTTAACTTGGGGTGAACCACCTCAACAAGTAGCAGAAAAAATTGCTTCTGTGAGACGTTTGGCACAAGCACAAGGCCGAACATTAAGCTTTGGTATTCGTCTTCATGTCATTGTCAGAGAAACTGAGAGTCAAGCTTGGGATGCGGCTAATGATTTGATTCGTTATGTAGATGATGAGGCTATTAAAAAATCCCAACAAGCTTATGCCAGAATGGATTCAGTTGGACAAAACCGCATGAAGGAATTACATAATGGCAGTCGGGAAGCATTAGAAATTAGCCCTAATTTATGGGCAGGAATTGGTTTAGTTCGGGGTGGTGCGGGAACTGCATTAGTAGGTGATCCCGATACTGTTTCTAAAAGAATGCAGGAATATGCGGACATAGGAATTGATACTTTTATTTTCTCTGGTTATCCCCATTTAGAGGAAGCTTATCGGGTAGCAGAATTGCTTTTTCCTCGTTTACCTTTGGATAATTTACCAACAATAGAACCACAATTATTAAGTCCTTTTGGTGAAATTGTTGCTAACCGGGAATTTCCTCAACAGCTTCAAGAACAACTTAGAGAAACAACAGTAGCCACCGTAGATTAGTTGAAAATTAATTAAATCAAGAGGTTTTTGTCAGATGACTTATATTTTAGCAATTGCGGGTAGTCCTTCTCATCCTTCTAGAACCTATGGAATTTTAGAATATGCAACTCAAATTCTTTCTCAACAAGGTTTAGAAACAGATATTATTTCTGTACGGGATTTACCTGCGGAAGATTTAGTTTATGGACGTTACAATAGTCCAGCTTTAGAAAAACCAAAAGCACTACTAGAACGAGCTAGTGGGGTAATTATTGCTACGCCAATTTATAAGGCTGCATATACTGGGTTACTCAAATCTTTTTTAGATTTATTGCCACAAAAAGTTTTAAATGGTAAGGTTTTATTACCATTAGCTACTGGTGGTACAATCGCTCATTTATTATCAATAGAATATGCCTTAAAACCAGTTTTAGGTGAATTAGGTGCAAGACATATTTTAAGTACAGTTTACGCAGTAGATAAGCAAATTCAAATTCAAGCTGATGGTAGTTTGCAATTGGATGAAGAAATTGATCAACGTCTCAAAGAGGTTTTAACAGAATTCGTCCAAGCTGTTAATAAGTCTCAACCTGATGTCAAGGAATTAGCATATAGTAACTAAAGGTATCTATGAATCAATACTCTGATTTGCTATCGGAACTATCTGATTTTCTTTATCCTCGTAGTCCTTATTATGGAGATTTGAAGTCAGAACATTTAGAATTTAATGCTCAACTTCAAGATTTTTCGCAACGAGTGAACTATATTTCTGGTCTACAAACTGGTGGTAAACTTTCCTCAGAAGAGGCTTATAAACAAATACATATTCTCTGGAAACAGTTAAAAATGTCCAAGAAAAAATATTAATTTGCTAAAAAAAGTAGATCCCCGACTTCTATCATTGGTTAATAATTTAATTGGCATCATCAAATAAAAAGTCGGGGATCTTACCCCAACTAATAAACCCAAAAAAATTACCATCGTTTGTATGTTCCATCATCAAAATTGTCGTAGAATTGCAAGCGAGCAGTTCCCACAACTAAATTATTTACATTTTCTCCAGGGTAAATAACCTGGATTCAAAATTGATAAATACCTTCGTTGGTGGAATTATAAAATGGTTTTAAACCGATGGTAATTGTTTAATTAGCGGTAACTAGTTGGTTGAAAATAGCAATAACAGTTTGCGGTTGATGTGGATTTTTGGCTAGGGTAATACCTAGCTTTTTTTGTCCATTTGTTTCTCCAAAACCAATACTGTTTTTTTGATCAAATTCAATATTTTCCACAGCGTCTATTTGTGTGAAAACAACCTATTGTAATTGCCAATCAGCCAAAGATTCAGGTAAGTTCATTCTAACTGGATAAAATTCTATCTCACTAATCAAAATTCTCTTAGTTATGGAAATTAGGGATGAAAAAATATAATAGGCTAAATAATCCTGGCAAATTGACTGCTTTATTATGTTTGCTTACCATTTTGCTCACACCTTGTGTGATAGTTAATGCTGGTGAACGTGGTGTATTAATGAAATTTGGTCAAATTCAAGAACAAATATTAGGAGAAGGTATCCACTTAATCATACCTGTTGTCAATACAGTCAAAAAATTAAGTATCAGAATTCATAAGTAGGAAATATCCACTGAAGCAGCTTCTAAAGATCTACAAAATGTTTTTACAGATGTAGCTCTTAATTGGCATTTTTTACCAAATAAAGTTAATAGAATATTTCAACAAATTGGTGATGAAAATCAGGTTATCGAATCTATTATAAATCCAGCAATTGAAGAGGTATTAAAAGAAGTCATTGCCCAGAATGGAAAGCTACCACTAATTATGGGTAAAGATAATTTGAAGCTTGGGAATATTCAGGAGTTAATTACAGCCAGTGGAAATTAACAATAGGGAAATGGTGGAGTAATTCCACCACTTCTCAATTACCCATTAGTAAATAAAACAGGAGTATCAATAATCTTCAATTGAATTAAAAGTACAATAACTAATGTATATGCAGTTGAAGAAATGAGACTGTTAAATCCCATATTCCGCACTTCACAATGTAGTATCCATCTTTTCAAGAATTATTCCTAACAAGGGTTAAATTGTTCAATATTAATACCTAAAATGATGGATAAAATATGTGTTTTATTAAACGATAAAAAATAAAATTATGGAAATATTTGCGTATTACAAAATGAAGTGCGGAAAGTGGGTTAAATAATTCTTTTTTTCAAATTACGTTCCTTGCTTTTTTGTTGAAACATATCTACTGAACCATATTGCATCAACAGGATGCCTATAATATTTGATAGCCAGTAGCCAAGAATAGTACAAGGAAAAAGTAATTTTGGCGATAATAAACTACATAAATACCCAAAAAAGTAGGCAATGGGTAGATTAAATAATAAGTCATTCCACCAACATAGGGGAGAAAGCAAGTATCCCAACATTAACAAGAATCCACCTCTGAGTTTCTTCCCAATATTCATGCTTGGCTGCGCTAAAGAGATTTGTGTGTTTTCGCTATTCATGGTGACTTTTGGACTTTCTACTTGGATGTTGTCCATAAAACTACACTAATTCTATCGTCTTAGTGTAGTTTAACTTAGGAAACGAGAAAATGTCCAACATTGAGAAATAGTCACGACTGTGGAAAATATAAGAATCCGGTTTGATTCCTGATAGCGCAGCGTGGCGGAAGCCATATTTACTTGTGTGGTCAGGGAACAGGGAACAGGAAAGACAGAATTGATACCTACTGAGTCTTGTTCAAAAATCAAATAGGAGTCCTATATTAGTAATATGCGCCAACCAGGCTATAAGTTAGACTAGCAAGCACTAATGATGTAATGACGACATAGATAAAATTTCGCTGTAAAAGAAAAGTGCAGAAAGAAATGATTACGCGCAAAATGGGGATGGCAATGAGTATTAACAGCCCTAATTGAATAATTCCCCGGCGGCTACCTGCGAAAACAGCATTTACTACACCTATGGGGGAGTGAAACTCAGATGGTGTGCCTATAAATATTTGATATTCCGCAGGCTCAGAGCCATGATGAATTAAATATAGTATACCCCCAAATAATACTATAGAACTAGCGATTAAAACTCCATACATTAGCAGGTTACTGAGTAGATATTCTAATTGTTTTTCACTTGCTGATTTTGTAAGTTTTTGATTACTTAAATTTTCATCATCATGATTTTTAAGCCGCTGTTCTTCTAACTGTTGAATATCAGAATCTTGCTCCTCTAATTGAAAAGTGAAAGTTCCAACTTTTCTTTCTACCTGTGTTGTGCAGGTCCAGCGAAAACCAGAATTTAATTTATACATAATTACAGCCCTCCTATTAGACTGTTATAGACCATTTTTAATGCCATTACTACCAATACAAAACTGAAGATAATTCTGAGAATTTGAGTTTTAGCACCGATTAAAATTCTGGCTCCCAAAAAAGCACCTGGTAGCACTCCCAACATCACCGGCATAGATAAACCTGGATCTATATATCCCTGCGTTAAATAAACACCTGCTGACGCTGCGGCTGTGACACCAATCATAAAATTGCTGGTAGTAGTCGAAACTTTAAAAGGGAGACGCATGGCTTGGTCCATCGCCAATACCTTGAATGCTCCCGAACCAATCCCTAATAAACCAGAAAGCACTCCGGCTACTAACATAATACTGAACCCAGCAGGTAAAGCATGAACCTGGTAAGGAATTACACCATCAGGAGTGGGGTAAGTACCATTAAGTTGGAGATATTCTGCCAAAGGATCTGGTGGAGCAATTTCTGTTTGTTCTGGTCTGGGGCGTTGAGACAGGTATGCTGAATAAATTAGCACAATTGCCAAAATCAGGGAAAGTATTTTTACGGTTACATGAGTGGCAATTAAAGCCCCAATCAGAGCGCCAATGGTGGTGGCTACTTCCAGGAACATTCCCAAGCGCAGATTAGCGTAGCCTTTTTTAATATATGTAGATGCTGAACCTAATGATGTCGCAATAACTGATACTAATGATGCTCCAACGGCGTAGCGAATATCAACAGCAAAGACGGAAGTTAATAACGGAACTATGACGACTCCACCACCTAAACCAGTTAATGCTCCGACTAAGCCGGCACTAAATGATCCCAACCAAACCAGTAAAGAAAATGCTAATATGCTCAATTTGAATTCCCCTTTTGTTTAATCTATATTTATGAACCTTGATAATTTTTGTCAGCAGGACGTAAACACAAGAAAAGAATTTATTTATGGATAAGATTGAGAAGACTAAAACTAGGACTATCGAGGAAGATAAAAGTACCTAATCCGATTAAGACAAAGGGCATAAAACGATTACCATAATTACCATATTTGGTAAAAAGGTTAGCCAAAGCTTGATTATGAGTTGACTTATATGCTACGTAACACAACACCCCCACTAATGAAAAGAAAATACCCAAAATTACTAATAGACTTTGCCAATTACTGCTGGCAAATATCGGCACATAAATACTAATATTATCTGTTCCATTGGCAAATGTCACAGCCGCAACACTATAAGTTTGCAAATTGAAGAACTTCGCCCATAGCGATCGCTCTGCAACTTCTGTATCTGTCTCCACATCCTCTGATTCATCCTCTTCTTGATTCATTAAACTTTTGATCCCCATGATGATTGGGACTAAACCAAATAAGCCAATCCAAGAACGGGGTAAGATTAAACCGCCAAAAAAACCAGCCACAAGTGGCAGAAAGATACAACAAGAACAAATAAGGAAAGCTATTATAAGGAGCTTCCGGCGTGGGAAATAGGCTACTACCAGGAATCCCCACACTACCAATAACTGGGATCATCATGAATACCACAGCTAACACAGCAAACACCACATCTATGGGACGGAGTTTTTTGATTTTGTAGAGATAGACTGGAGCAGCAACAGAAATAAGAATATAAACAGTTAAAAATCCATAACTACAAATAGCCCCCAAATAGCCCATACAAACGAATAATTTGATATAAAAAAAAGACATCATTGCCGGGATAAAAAATGTCAAAAGCGAACATATTGTGACGGCAACACTTCTGAGTTCTATTAGCTGCGTGGGCGTTACCCAAACCCCCCATATCTATTACTTGCAGTTACCATTGTTGTTTGTGTTTTCTTTGACAACTCAAATAGTACCTGATGTATTTGTATTATGCAAGTATTTCGGATTATTTTTTTGAGGATTTATTTTTAATTGTTAAATCCTCAAAAGATCATCGGAGTTCGGGTGAATGAATTTATATATAAAAATATTTTTAAAATAATTGTTATTAGTATAGGAAAATACACTATATAGTTGTGAGGAAATTGGCGTAATATATGACGAAAACCCTTAAATATAGTGGAATATAAGTCTAGACAAATATGTAATTTAGATCAAAGACTGGGTATCATAACAATCAAAATGATATTGTTGCAAATCTGAATTGATGGTGGTAATTTGAAATTGCTCATTGTTCAGTGAGTAGAGATAATTATGACGTTTTCGTTTTATTTTTGGCAGAAAAATTATTTCTGTAGTTGGTTTATCTTCCATTATTTCTACAGAGTTGACAAAATCTAAGAACGTAAGAATCTTTGTCAACATTTCTGCTTTGTCTTGATCTGACACTCGAACTATTAATTCTAATTGTCCCATAAATTTTTGGTTAGAGATTATCAAATCATTATTTGGGGGATTGTTTCTAATGGCGCAACATGGCAATTTGGTAAACTAGAAGATAATAAGTTTACCAAAAATATGACTCCTTTTACAATTTATGAACTAGATAAATTATTCGCGGCTGTTAATTTTATGTTTTAACAATCTGAATTACACCCAAATAAATATGGGTCGTACTACTGCTACATTCAGCAGAAATTGTGAGAGTTGTTTTTGGGTGACTGTAATTGCTGGGTTCATTTATAGAGATTTTAGAAGGGTAATTATTCAGGTTTTACCGTACTTGTTATACTAAATTGACAAGTTGATAAGAGGAAACAGGGAACAGTGTCAATGCCAATCATTACAAGTAAATGCATATCCCCTATCTCCCACTGTCTATTCTTCAATTTCTACATCTGCTACTAAATCATCTATTTCTTCGCTCATTTCCTGGGTGTAAATCACCAATATATTTTTATTTTGCAGCCAACCAATTCTGCTGTTCTAATCGCTGCCAAGCTTTATGTATATGTTGTGGTTTAAAGATTGTGCGATTGCGATCGCCTCTAAATGTTGTTAACAAAAACAGTGCAAGCCTTATCAATAGTATAAAATGGCAGTTTGGGAAAACAGTAGAGTCTGTTTTGAGTAGGGAATTTTAGGGTGTCTAAAATATGTACAAAGTGAGACACCCTACAACAATTAAACAATTGCTTCTTTAATTTTTGCGGCTGTGGCTTCTGATTCTGAAGTCAATTTTGTAACATAATTTGACAATTCTAGAATTTCAATTTCTTGTTCATTACCATCTTTAAAAGCTACTTTTGCTGCTGGTTTTAAACTGTAAATAATTCGGCTGGAAGTAGCAGTAGTAGCTAAAATATCTGACGGTAATATTTCTTGTCCTAATGAAGCCCAAGGGTCTGTATGGATAACACATCAGTCCCCACTTTTGCTCCCTCTGCTGCTAGAGCGATCGCTGTAGCTTTACCAATTCCCGAAGAAGCCCCGGTAATAATAGCCACTTTCCCTTCTAATTTACTTACCATAGTGAACCCATTGATTAATATATTTAAAATACGGTAACTTTATCAAATTACCGTATAGTTAAAATCAAGCATCTCACAAATCACTAGAAAAAGCAAGAAAAGTAGCCTCCAATGCCGTAGCAATGTGTATAAATACCTGACTTATAGCTAAACTAGAATCAAAAAGGGTAAGCGGTTGCCCAGTATCACCACCATTACAGATCCGAGGATCGAGGGGAATTTTGCCTAAAAGCGGTGCTTGGAGTTCATTTGACAAAGTTTCACCGCCACCACTACCAAAAATCGGAATTTCTTTCCCATTTACGCCGATAAAATAGCTCATATTCTCGATAATACCGAGAACAGGAACACCCACTTGGCGAAACATATAGATACTGCGACGCACATCAGCAACAGCGACCTTTTGAGGTGTTGTTACCAATATCACCCCACAAATCGGGCTTTCTTGCACAATCGTAATTTGAGCATCACCAGTACCAGGAGGCAAGTCTATTAACAGATAGTCCAATTCTCCCCATTCAACATCATGTATAAATTGAGTAATGATTTTATGTAATACAGGTCCACGCCAGGCTAAAGGATGATCCGGTTCTGCTAACAATCCTACAGACATGACTTTGATACCATGAGCTTCTAATGGTAAAAATTTCTGCCCATTAGCAGTATTAATAACCCTAACTTCAGATTGTCCTAATCCAAGCATCTGAGGAACGTTGGGACCATAAACATCAGCATCTAATAAACCCACCTTTGCTCCCGTTAATTTCAACGCTGCGGCTAAATTAACTGCGGTTGTGGATTTACCCACACCCCCTTTACCGCTAGATATGGCTAATGTCGTTTTTACCCCTGGAATTGTACAAACTTGAATGTAGTTTTTTTTACACCAAGTTAATGATGATAATACTGCTTTAATCTCTGCTTCTAAGTGCTGCTGACGAGAACCTATATACAAGCGTAAATAAATATATTGATCAACTATCCGCAGATTTCGCACCATTCCTAAACTAACTATATCGTTTTTTAGGGTAGGTTCGATTACTTGTTTCAGAAGTTGGATAACTTCTTCTTGTCGGAAATTGGGAGAATCTGTTTGTACTTCCGCTTGCAAAAGGCTATTGTTCAAATTTGATTTTTTCAGCATTTTACAGTCACCTGGTATATAAAATCACAAAATTAATAACTAACTGACAGGATAATTACTTTTTTTAAAGAAAAACTTGCATTTCAATTTCCTCTATGTGATATTTTAAGAATAAAGTACGGTAACTCGACTGATATACTGTATTTTATCATGAATTGACTTAAAGTTTGAATATTTTATTGACCTTTACAAGTAGAGTAATGTTGACTAAGTTCTCACTATTTCGACTATTGAAAGCTGGAATCACCTTCCTGAAAAAATATCAACAGCCGAACATTCGCAATTTTTCCTTACTATTTGCAGTTGGGCTAAGTTTGACTTTAGCTATTTCTGCTTGTTCCCCTAACACAAGCGAAAATACGGGAACCACTGAAAAAATTAGTCCGAGTCCAACTTCTAATGCAACAAATAGCAATACCGTAATTCGTATTGGCTACCAAAAAGCAGCAACTATCCTCTACTCACTAAAAGCAAAAGGGGAATTAGAAACAGCCTTAAAACCTTCTGGTGGTTCTGTCACTTGGGTTGAATTTCCCGCAGGACCACCGATGTTAGAAGCATTAAACGCTGGCAGTATTGACTTTGGTTACACCGGAGAAGCACCACCAATTTTTGCTCAAGCCGCAGGTACTCCTTTTGTTTATGTTGCTTATGATCCGTGGACTCCCAAAGCAGAAGCGATTATTGTCCACAAGGATTCACCTATTAAAAGTGTGGCTGATCTTCAAGGTAAAAAAGTAGCTTTTGCGAAAGGATCAAATACTAACTATTTAGTAATCAAAGCCTTAGAAAAAGCTGGATTAAAATACACCGATATCAAACCAACTTTCCTTCCACCGGCTGATGCTCGTGTAGCCTTTGAAGGTAAAAATGTTGATGCTTGGGCAATTTGGGACCCATTTTTAGCCGCAGCCGAAAAAGCAACTAGCGCACGCACTCTCACAGATGCAACTGGATTAGCTCCCAATCTTGGTTATTATTTGGCTGCTAAATCTTTTGTAGATAAAAATCCAGAAGGTTTAAAAACAGTTTTGGATGGGGTAAATAAAGTCAGCGATTGGGCAAAAAATAATCCTACTGAAGTAGCTCAGTTACTTTCTCCTGTATTGGGTATAGATGCGGCTGTTTTAGAAACAGCAGAAAGGCGGCGCGATTATGGTGTACTACCTCTAACAGAGGAAGTAATTAGCAAACAACAAGAAATTGCTGATACTTTTTATAAAATCAAATTGATTCCTAAAGAAATCAAGGTTAAAGAAGTAGTTTGGCAAGAACATAAATAATTTATAGTTGGTAATTCGTAATAGAAAAATTACTAACTATAAATTATTTCTAAAAATCTTCCCTGACTTTCTCTGCGCCCTCTGCGCCTCTGCGTGAGAAAAAAATTTTGAATTCTGAAAAGAGTGGTATATGGTAAAAAACATCAATACACAGTGGCTAAAAACCGACGTTTTAGTAATTGGGGGTGGGACTGCGGGAACAATGGCAGGGATTAAAGCCAAACAGGCAAATCCTGATGCTGAGGTGTTAATTTTAGAAAAAGCAAATATACGCCGTAGTGGGGCGATTTCAATGGGAATGGATGGAGTCAATACAGCCGTCATTCCTGGCAATTCTACCCCAGAACAATACGTCCGTGAAGTCACCATTGCTAACGATGGCATTCTTCACCAAAAAGCAGTTTACGCAACGGGTAAATTAGGTTTTGAAACCATTCAAGAATTAGAGAATTGGGGTGTTAAATTCCAAAAAGACCCTCAAGGAAATTACGACGTTAAACAAGTGCATCGGGTAGGAAAATATGTCTTACCCATGCCAGAAGGTAAAGACTTAAAAACCATTCTTACCCGCCAAGTTAAACGCCATAAAGTTAAGGTTACAAACCGCGTTATGGCAACTAGAATATTAGTAAAAAATGGTAGAGCCATTGGTGCAGTTGGGTTTGATGTGCGCGGTGGAGATTTTGTACTTATTAAAGCTAAAGCTGTTATACTTTCTACAGGTGCTTGTGGACGTTTGGGTTTGCCTGCATCCGGCTATCTTTATGGAACTTATGAAAATCCTACAAATGCCGGAGATGGTTATTCAATGGCCTATCATGCAGGAGCAGAATTAAGCAATATTGAATGTTTCCAGATCAACCCATTAATCAAAGATTATAATGGTCCAGCCTGTGCCTATGTTGCAGGACCATATGGAGCATATACCGCCAATTCTGAAGGAAACCGCTTCATTAATTGCGATTATTGGAGTGGACAAATGATGTTAGAAATCTGGAAAGAATTAAACTCTGGTAAAGGACCCATTCAAATGAAAATGACTCATTTGGATGAGGATACAATTTCTGAAATTGAGTCTGTTTTATGGGCAAATGAACGACCGAGTAGAGAACGTTTTCATGAGGGTAGAGGTGAAAATTACCGCACTCATGGGGTAGAAATGAACATCTCAGAAATAGGATTATGTAGTGGACATAGTGCCTCTGGTGTGTGGGTGAATGAAAAAGCAGAAACTACAGTACCTGGACTCTATGCAGCCGGAGATATGGCCAGTGTTCCTCATAATTATATGATTGGTGCATTTGTCTTTGGTCGGTTAGCAGGAGAAAATGCCATTGATTATATTGAAAATTTAGAACATTTAGAACCTGATACTGACTTTTTGGAGGCAGAAAAAGCAAGAATTTACGCACCATTAAATCAACCTAATGGGATTCCCCATACCCAAGTTGAATATAAATTACGCCGACTGGTGAATGATTATTTACAACCGCCAAAATCCGGTAATAAAATAGAAATTGGACTAAATAATTTTGTGCAATATCATGAAGTATTAGCCCAAATGGGAGCGCGTGATCCTCATGAATTAATGCGATGTATGGAAGTACATTTTATTCGTGATTGTGCAGAAATGGCAGCACGAGCATCTTTATATCGTCGGGAAAGTCGTTGGGGTTTATATCATTATCGGTTGGATTATCCAAATAAGAATAATGAAGAGTGGTTCTGTCACGTCAATTTGAAAAAAGATGAAGCAGCAGAAATGATCTTATTTAAGCGTCCAGTTGAGCCTTATGTTGTGGAGGTTGATTTACAGCAAGAAGTTTATAACGTTGCTGTTAGATAAATGGAATGATTAAGTTAATACGGTTAAGTCAAGAAAAAGTAGGTTGGGTTAAGCAACAGCACCACCCAACAAAAAGATTGATAATGTTAGGTTTCTTTTAAGGTAATTTAAAGATGATTCAAGAGATAACACGCCGTGAATTTGATGATGTCTCAAAATTAAGCAACATTGACGAAATTCGTGCAATTGTGTCCAAAGTCCCCGTGCTGGGACTCTATGGAGGTCAAGATACAGGTATTCCTGTGGACACAGTAGAACAAATACGAGAAAAACTCAAATCTAGCAGCAGTAAATCAGAGATAATTGTTTATCCTGATCCACCTCACGCCTTTTTTGCCGATTATCGCCCTTCTTACCCTTCTTACCGCGAAAAAGAAGCCCAGGATGGTTGGCAACGTCTCCAGGAATGGTTTCAACAATATGGAGTGTGAGTGAAAATCTTTGTAGAGACGTTTTTTGTCTTTGTAGATGCGTTTTTTGTTTTTGTAGAGACGTGCCATGGAACGTCTCTACATCTAAATTTATACTGATAATCAACCTACTGAAGTAATACCCATGTCAGAAAATTATCGTTTTGAAACACTACAAGTCCATGCTGGACAAGAACCTGCACCTGGTACTAATGCCCGCGCTGTACCAATTTATCAAACCACTTCCTACGTTTTTGATGATGCTGAACATGGAGCGCGGTTATTTGCTCTCCAGGAATTTGGTAACATTTATACCCGGATCATGAATCCGACAACGGATGTATTTGAAAAGCGAATTGCGGCTTTAGAACGAGGTGTGGCAGCTTTAGCCACTGCGAGCGGTCAAGCGGCACAATTTTTGGCAATAAGTACGATCGCTCAAGCAGGAGATAATATTGTTTCTACCAGTTTCCTCTATGGGGGAACTTATAACCAGTTCAAAGTTTCTTTACCACGATTAGGGATAAATGTCAAATTTGTAGAAGGAGATGATCCAGAAAATTTCCGTCAGGCAATTGATGAAAACACCAAAGCCTTGTACGTTGAAACCATTGGTAATCCCCAATTTAACATTCCCGATTTTGCAGCTTTAGCCCACATTGCCCACGAAAATGGTATTCCTTTAATTGTAGATAATACCTTTGGTGCAGGTGGATATCTAGCACGACCAATTGAACATGGTGCAGATATTGTTGTAGAATCTGCTACTAAATGGATAGGTGGGCATGGTACATCTATTGGCGGCGTAATAGTTGATTCTGGTAATTTTGATTGGGGTAACGGCAAATTTCCTCTCTTTACCGAGCCTTCCCCCGCTTATCATGGATTGAATTTTCAAGAAGTGTTTGGCAAAGGTAGTCAATTTGGCAATATTGCCTTTATTATTCGTGCCAGAGTAGAAGGATTAAGAGACTTTGGCGCAGCATTAAGTCCATTTAACGCTTTTCTTTTATTGCAAGGATTAGAAACTCTTTCCCTGCGTGTAGAACGTCATATCAACAATGCTTTAGAATTAGCTCAGTGGTTAGAACAACAAGAGCAAGTAGCATGGGTTAATTATCCAGGACTTCCCAATCATCCCTATCATGAACGCGCTAAAAAATATCTCAGACATGGCTTTGGTGGCGTTCTTAATTTTGGTATTAAGGGGGGATTAGAAGCAGGTAAAGCCTTTATTAGTAATGTGAAATTAGCCAGTCATTTAGCAAATGTTGGTGATGCAAAAACCCTTGTCATTCATCCTGCTTCTACAACTCATCAACAGCTAAGTGATAGTGAACAAATTTCGGCTGGTGTCACATCAGATTTGGTGCGGGTATCTGTGGGAATTGAACATATTGACGATATTAAGGAGGATTTTGAGCAAGCATTTAAGAAGGTGACAGGTGACAGGTGACAGTAAAAGAAAGTATGAGTGCAGAGGGAAAATTGCCTGTTCCCTGTTCCCTATTCCCTATTCCCTACTCTATGAAATATTTAGACTTCATTTCATCAAAAACCCAGTTGTATCAATTGTCAGCACCATTTCAATTAGAATCTGGTGAACTATTAGTTGGTGTTCAGGTTGCTTATCGTATCTGGGGAAAATTAAACGCAAACCGCGATAATGGGGTCTTAATTTGTCATGCTTTAACTGGTTCTGCTGATGCTGATGATTGGTGGGGAGATTTGTTTGGTTCAGGAAAAGTCTTTGATCCTGACCAGGATTTTATTGTGTGCAGCAACATTTTAGGAAGTTGTTACGGGACAACTGGAGCAACTTCCATTAACCCAAATACAGGAAATATTTATGGTGTATCTTTTCCCAGAATTAAAATTCGGGATATGGTTCATCTCCAAGCTACACTATTAGAATATTTAGATATTCAATCTCTACAGTTAGTAATTGGCGGTTCATTGGGTGGAATGCAAGTTTTAGAATGGGCTTTATTATATCCAGAAAAGGTGAGAGCGATCGCACCAATGGCTGCACCTGGAAGACATTCAGCATGGTCTATTGGCTTGAGTGAAGCCCAAAGACAGGCAATTTATATAGATCCAAATTGGCAAGGGGGAAACTATACAATTGATGCACCACCAGTCCAAGGATTAGCAGTAGCGCGGATGATGGCAATGATTACTTATCGTTATTGGGAGAGTTTTACAAATCGTTTTGGAAGACAGTACGATGAATCTAATAAGTTTGCGATCGCCAGTTATTTACAATATCAAGGTCAAAAACTAATAGAACGTTTTGATGCTAATACTTATATTACATTAACTCATGCAATGGATAGTCATGATGTTAGTTGGAACAGAAAAGATTATCAATCAGTTTTGCAAAGTATCAAACAACCAACTTTAGTTGTATCTATTGATTCTGATGTTCTTTATCCTCCAGTAGAACAACAAGAATTAGTAGATTTAATCCCTCATGCTCAATTGGGGTTGCTCAAGTCAACTCACGGACATGATGCGTTTTTAATTGATATGGAAGCATTGAATAAAATGGTAGTTTCTTTTAGGGAAGAATGGAAATTTTTTGGTTAATTTTTAATGAAATTAGGGAGTTACAAAATTATGGCTTTAATTAATCAAAGAGTAGATATTCCTGTAATTGTGGATGAATCTAAATGTTTAGAAAAATGTGTTGCTTGTATTGAAGTTTGTCCTCTGGATGTATTAGCAAAAAATCCAGAGACGGGAAAAGCCTATATGAAATATGATGAATGTTGGTTCTGTCTACCCTGTGAGAAGGAATGTCCAACAAACGCCATTACAGTACAAATCCCTTTCTTGTTGCGGTAGAGGTACAGAAATGTTTATAGATACTGATTCAGAGTTAAATCAATGGTTGGAAATGTTGCGTTCAGTTAGCGAGGGCGATCGCCTAGTTGCGGTAAAATCTCTACAGCATCTTGGAGAAGACACAGCAGTTGACGCTTTAATTATCGCACTGGAAGACGAAAGCACCGCAGTGCAAAAAATTGCCGTATCTGCACTTTGGGAACTTGCTAATCCTGTTGCTGTACCTGCTTTATTAAAAACTCTTGCTTCCCCAGATGAAGACGTTCGCACCGAAGGATTATCAGCATTAGGTGAATTAGTCACCACAGATCATTTATTGCTTTTATTGGATGCACTACATCAAGAAAATATCAATCTTCAAGTTAACATCTTAATCTTATTGCGGAAGATACATGATGTTCAATCTCTACCTGTGGTGTTATCTTTCTTTGATTCCAAATATCCACAACTACGAGAAACTGCTATTACAACTCTACGCTATTTAAACCAGGTGCAAATATGTCCACCAGCTTTATATTTGATGGATGATCCTGATGATAATGTCCGTCGTGCAGTAGCATTAACTTTAGGACATTTAGCAGATAAAGAAGTTGTAGAATTATTAACTCAATCACTCACTTCCGATCCTGATTGGCAAGTACGACGCAATGCAGCTAAATCTTTAGGAATTCATGCTAATTCAGCAGCAATTCCCGCTTTAAAAATTGCGCTAGAAGATGAACATTGGCAAGTGAGAAAGTTTGTTCTTCAGGTATTACAAAAAATGTCAGATCAAAATTTATTACCTGATTTGATTAAAGCATTAACAGACGAATATTCTGATGTCAGAAAAGAGGCAGCTATAGCACTTGGTAATTTAGATAATACTCAGGCTTTAAATGCACTCCAGCAAGCACTAGATGATCCTGATCGAGATGTTTCTATTTACGCAGAAAGAGCAATTAAAAAGATAAGGAGATAGATCCCCGACTTCTTTGATAAGTCCGGGATTTGGATAAGTTGAAGATGTACAAATTTGCCCCTGCTTGGGAACAAGAAACAATAGTTTTTGGTGCTTCTCAACCTAGATATACTGATAATCAGGTATATGATTGGATTGAGTTTATGAAATCCCAAAACATTCAGCGAATTTGCTGTTTACTTAGTGAAAAACAACTAGCTAATTATGCCCATCTTTTAGATACATATCGGCAAGAATTTGGTAATGAGAAAATTTGTTGGACACCAATTGAAGATTTTCATTTATGTGATTTAGAAACACTCACACAAAAAATACTGCCTTTTTTAATCACAGCAAATCAACAAAATGAAAAAGTAGTTGTGCATTGTGCTGGTGGAATTGGCCGGACTGGACATATATTAGCAGCGTGGTTAGTTAGTGTGCGGGGATTTTCTAATCAAGATGCAATTTCTGCCGTTATAAGAACAGGGAGGAATCCTCATGAAGCTGTAATGTTAAGTAAAAATCCGTTACAAGTTGCAGGAGAATTGAATATGCTGCTGAATAATTGTCGTCTAGCATTCTTAAATAATTGATGAATATTGCTGAATTTGTCTGAAAAATCAGCAATTTATAAACACTTTACCATTGATAAAATAGGTGATCATCAAAATCATTGTAAAATTGCAAACGAGCAGTTCCCACAACTAAATTATTTGTTTTTTCACCAGAAGAAATAACATGAACTCGAAATAGATAAATACCTTCACTCGTAGGATTATAAAAAGGTTTTAAACCGATAGTAATTGTTTGATTTGCAGAAACTGGTTTATCAAAAGTAGCAATGACAGTTTGTGGTTGAGTTAAACTCTTAGTTAGAGTAATACCTAGCTTTTCTTTTTGTCCACTTGCTTCTATGAAAGCAAAACTGTCTTTCTGATTTAATTTAATATTTTCTACACCTTCTATTTGTGTTAAAACAACCTGTTGCAGTTGCCAATTAGCCAGAGATTCTGGTAATTTGATTGTAAAATAATAAGTTGCGTCCCAAGAACCTGTTTGATTGTAAGTTGTTTTCGCAGTCAATAATTTTGTTACTGGTATTCCATAAGTAGCAGGAACAGATAGCAAAAAGATTCCTGTACTAATAGCTAGGGTTTTACACAGAGTTTTAAAGTTGTTCATGTTTTTAGGATTTGATATTTTAAATAGGTTTTTCTATTGCATTACACCCTTTTAGTTTAGTAAGTGGAACTTATTAATAATTACAATAGTGTTTGGTTAAGAGTTTTTGTAGGTTGGGTTAAGCGACAGCGCAACCCAACAAACGTCCGTAAATATTGGGTAACAAGAACGTCAAACGCCATTCGCCACAAGCCGGGAAACCCGTCCAAGGCGATGGCTCCCCAACCTACCTGATTTAATGTTTTTAGATTATGACAAGTATAGGTTGTTTGAAAAATGGTTATAATTGCATGATTAACTCCCTAATAATCAAAATGAATTAAATTGAGTGTTGGGTTAACCAACCTTCTAAATCAGCAACACTAGAAAAGTCTAATAACGCCTCTCCTAAATTTTCTAACTGTTCAATTGATAATCCTGTAATTCGCTCGATTAATAACGCATCAATTTCCCCAATCCGACGATGTAGTAGACGCAGTATTAAGTTTTTTTCTCCTTCTTGCTTTCCTTCTTGCTTTCCTTCTTGCTTTCCTTCTTGTCTTCCTTCTTGTCTTCCTTCTTCTTTAGCTTGTTCTCTATCTCTTTGATAAAGTGGTTCTAGTCGCATAATTAACTCCCTATCATCTGTTTCTAGTTCTTGATTTACTCTCAAATTTTCGCGCAAGTTGTAAACTAATTCCAGGGTAGCTTTTTGGTAAGGGTGATCTAATGGTAACGCTTGCAACTCGATAATTGCTTGTGATTGTACGCTTCCCCTACCCAAAAGCCTCAACCATAAAGTCTCCGGTGTTTGTGGTAGTTGGTGTATTGCCACAATTGCTGAACGCATGGCATCTGCTAAAAAATGTACTCCCGATAACCAATCTTCTTTTTGGATAGTTCCAAAGCTAGATAAACGAGTTTCAGATATAGTGGGGGTTAAAATCCACAATTTAGGAATTTCTGACTCCTGAAGTTTGATTTTATTGGCTTTGGCTTCTCGTCGCAATGAAGCCTTGACTTCTAATAACTTGAGAATACAGTCGCAGATTTCATCGCTAGAAGCTGGATTGCGGTATGGTTCTATTATTGCAGGATTTTCGGCAAGTCTTCCTAGTAACCCCAGTATTTGTAATTTAGAAGTTTGTTGTTTAGCAGGTGTGAATAAAACATCAATTTCTTTAATTTCTCCTGAGACTTTTTCTGATGCTTTGACTTCTCCGTAATCTTTTAATAATTCTTCTAGATAGTCTTTGGCGAATTTATCATGTATAAACCTAGTCATTAAATTTTAATTTTGAGTAAAATCTGGGAAATAATTTAGACTTCTATTATATAGCAGTTATGAATTTTCTGTAAGAGGATGTTTGAAAATTTTTGGTGTTGTATTCAACACTTTTAGATCCCCGACTTCTTTGAATGATCTTCATTATTTACAAAAAATTTAATTCAGAAGTCGGGGATCTTTCTTACCTGGCTTAACTTATATTTATTATTTGTTAATTTCTTTGATTATCTCCATAGTATCTTGATAGTCTGTTTCTTTACCTTCTTTTTTATATATATTTGCGGCTGTTTGGAAATCTTTAATTGCACGCTGCTTATCTCCTAATTGATAACGGATCAATCCCCGGTCGTAGTAGGCATCTACATAATTGGGATTAATCTTGATAGCCTGAGTGTAATCATCAATTGCACCCTGTTTATCTCCTAATTCAGAACGGATAACTCCTCGGTTGTAGTAAGCATTGACATAGTTAGGATCAATATTGATAGCCTGAGTGTAATCATCTATTGCTCCTTGCTTATCTCCT
>NZ_AP018316.1:4699368-4739732 GCF_002368115.1 Dolichospermum compactum NIES-806
ATTTGCAAAGTCAGGATCTTGCAATGCTTGAGTATAATAATCAAAAGCACCTTGATAATCTTCTTGCTCAAGACACTCTTTACCCAAGCTCATATATTTTACAAAAGATTTTGGAACAGTTAATGGAATTCTGATAGCCTGACTGTAATCATCAATTGCACCATGGTGATCTCTTAATTTATAACGGGCTTTTGCTATGTAAAAATAAGCATCTTCATTATCTTCATTATAAAAATAAGCATCTTCATTATTTTGTTTCAGTTCCAATACTTGAGTATAATAAGCAATAGCACCTTGATAATCTTTTTTCTCATAACACTCTTTACCCAAGCGCATATATTCGTCAGCTTCAGAAGATGTCAAACTTTCTAAATAGCTGCGTAAACCGCCAGAATAAAGCAATTCATCTATTCCCACCAAGACTTTACCAGTATTCGATTTAATCATATTAGTTGGTAAAAATCCCGCCAAAATCAGATTGTATTCAGCCTGAGCTTCGCTAACTTCCTCTTGAATTAAAATACAAAGTAGAACAGCATTTTTTTCAATTTCTTCTCGACTAATTGACCATTGAATATTATCAAAATTGCCATTACGGGCTTTAACCTGAATACCAATTGATGAGTCAGAAGTTAAGGTAAAATCAACTTTTCCATCACCACCAACGCGCTTTTCATAGTCAACTTCTGTGACAAAATCAGCTAAACGGGATTTAACAACTTCCTCAGCTAACTTCCCCTTCATATTGTTGATAAAAACATCACGAATAGCGACGCGAGAAGTTCGTCTATATTTTTCCGCCATTTCCCAGCAAAAATCCCGGAATTGGTCTAACCTTTTACCAGAAATGATAGTTAATTCACTATGCTGGACTTTTTCGTCACAGTGGAGTAATTTAGCAGATTTAAGTCTTTGAATAAAATCAGTCTGTTGTGCCTTGAGTGGTGTTGTCCAGTCCATATTGGTTTAAATTTACTCTAGCGATATTTTTAAATAGAATGTGAATAGGAAAATTTAAGCTTAACACCTCAAGAGATTGGACAGGTAATTGCTCAAGTAGGGTAATTTTGTAAGGGCTAACATCTATCCATAAGAATAGTATAGCGTCGCTCTATTTAAATGAGTAGATGCTGAAAGTAAAATAAAATTATCCTTCATTTAAACCCCATCATGGTTATCCCAGAACTTGAACAACAACTCCTTCAGCTTTCGCATGACGATAAACTATATATTATTCAACTCCTTGCCCAAAGCCTAACTACAGGCAACATCCACCCGGAACAACCTACTAAAATCTCAGAATTTTTCCGTCAATCCCCCTTGGCTGAACTCAGTGAAGAACTCGACTTGAACCGAGATCACAACAGCCTACCCCGCGATACCTTCAACCCATGACCTACCTTCTTGATACTTGTCTAATTTCTGAACTTGTTGCCAAACAACCAAATCAAAAAGTTTTAGATTGGGTAGATGCCCAAATTCCAGAAACACTTTACCTCAGTGTAATTACTATTGGCGAAATCGCTAAAGGCATCTGCAAACTTACTGCATCTAAGAGAAAAGAATCTCTCACAACTTGGCTAAATGAAACCCTGCCCAATCGCTTTGAATACAGAATCTTAACTATAGATGTCTCCACAATGGTGTTATGGGGAAATTTAATCGGGCAACTAGAACAGAATGGCCGACCTCTACCCGCTATGGATTCTCTCATTGCAGCGATGCCTTCGGCGAGCGTAGCTATCGCACTTCAACACTCTCTATCACTTGTTACTCGTAACGAAAAAGATTTTGCTGGTACTGGGGTTGTCATCGTTAATTCTTGGTCTTGACTTTTAGAAGAAATATGTCAAACTAATATTTAGATACTCTAATTATTTGAGAAAGGAAGTAAGTCCTGCTCGTGACGAAACTTACGGGAAGAATAGAATCTGCGGAAATACCTGCACAAGTTCCAAAGTCAGTAATATTGCAAACCTTGGAACTGACGCGCCGCTTTGAAAAATCTACAGCCGTTGATACTTTGAATATCTCCGTTGCATCTGGAGAAGTTTTTGGTTTACTCGGTCCCAACGGTGCGGGTAAAAGTACGGTAATTAAAATGTTAACTACCTTGCTACCAGTCAGTAGCGGGAAAGCATACTTAGCAGGTTATGATGTGACTCGTCAACCTGATGCAGTCAGAAGAGTAATAGGTTATGTACCCCAGGCTTTATCAGCAGATGGTAGTTTGACTGGTTATGAAAATCTGTTAATATTCTCTAAATTGTATGATATTCCCCCTCGACGCAGAAAACAGCAAATCGCGGAGGTGCTGGAATTTATGGGTTTGGAGAATGTAGCACATCGTTTAGTGAGAACCTTTTCTGGGGGGATGATTCGGAAACTGGAAATTGCTCAAGCTATTTTACATCAACCCCAAATCTTATTTCTAGATGAGCCAACAGTCGGATTAGATCCAGTTGCAAGAACACAAGTATGGCAACTTGTACAGCAACTGCGGATTGAGTACGGTACAACCATCTTTTTAACTACCCACTTTTTAGAAGAAGCGGATCATCTTTGCAATCGAGTCGTGATTATGAACCAAGGTAAAGAAATTATCACTGGTTCACCCGCAGACTTAAAAGCCGCTATCGGCAACCCAGACGCAACTTTAGATGATGTCTTCATCCACTACGCAGGAAATCAATTAGTATCAGGAGTGAGTTACAGTGAAACTGCAAGAACCAGACGTACCTCTCAACGGTTGGGTTGAACCTAGATATAATCGCCCCAAAGGGATTTTTTCTGGCATCAAAGAACTATTTACCAAAACCCTGGTAATTACTGAATTAGAAGTGCGGAAACTCCGCCATGATCCCAGTGATTTAGTGATTCGGGCTGTGCAACCGGCTTTATGGTTGCTGATATTTGGGCAAGTATTTACTCGGACTCGTGCTATCCCTACAGGTAATTTACCTTACTTGGATTTTATGACTCCCGGTATTTTGGCTCAGAGTGCGCTGTTTGTTGCTATTTTTGCTGGGGGAATGACATTAATTTGGGAACGTGATTTAGGGATTTTGCATAAATTTTTAGCAGCGCCTATACCCCGCGCAGCGATTGTTTTAGGTAAAGCTTTTGCAGCTGGTGTTCGTTGCTTTTTTCAAGTGGTGTTTATTTACTTTTTAGCGATTTTGTTGGGTGTACACCTCAATCTCAATCCTTTGGCTTTTTTACAAGTTGTCCTAGTCATATTTTTAGGTGCTGGTTGTTTTTGCACTTTTTCACTCATCATCGGTTGTTTGGTGAAATCACGAGAAAGATTTACAGGAATTGGGCAATTAATCACCATGCCGTTGTTTTTTGCTAGTAATGCCATCTATCCTATTTCCTTAATGCCAAGTTGGTTAAAGGTCATTTCTCACTTGAATCCTTTGACTTATGAGGTGGATGCTTTACGGGGTGCAATGCTGGCCAATGGCTCAAGTATTTATGGGTTCGGGTTAGATTGTACAATTCTCTTGCTAACATTAATAGGTTTAACCTACATCTGTGGACGACTTTATCCACGGGTGGCAATGTAATCTGGAGAAAAACGGTCTTATGAGTTTGGATAAACCCTCTGAAGAATGTGCCGCTAGGGTGATGGAAACAGTCCCCTTATTGATGCGGTTTATCCGAGCCGAAATGCGATCGCACAGTTCTGACTCTTTATCTATACCACAATTGCGATCGCTCGCTTTTCTGAATCGCAATCCCGGTGCTTCCTTGTCTGAGGTAGCAGATCATCTTGGAGTCACCTGTGCTACAGCATCAACAACTATAGAAAAATTAGTCCAACGCAATCTGGTGCAACGGACAGATAATCCTCAAGAACGACGACGAGTAGTCCTGAATTTGACGAGAGAGGGAAAACTGCTTTTAGAGCAATCCCAGGAAAAAACTCGCGGGGAAATTGCGGAAATTCTGGAGGGTTTGACACCAGAGCAAGTATCACATATTGAATCAGGCTTGACTCTACTAAAAAATGTCTTCGAGCAAACAGAAACCAACTCACCATAACAATAAGGCTGCACAACACGATCCTTTGGCAGCTATGAGATTTCGAGATTATCGGCTATTTACCATTGGGCGTGTAGTCCTCTTCACAGGGGGACAAATGCAGACCGTCGCGCTGGGCTGGGAGCTATATGAGCGGACAAATTCACCGATGGCCTTAGGTGGAATCGGGCTGGCGCAAGTTTTACCCATGATTGCGCTGACTTTGATTACGGGACATATTGCTGATAAAAATGACCGGAAAAAGATTACTTTATTCTCAATGCTGCTATTAATGTTTTGTTCTCTAACTTTAGCGGCTATTTCCTATTATCAAAGTGCAGTTTTTCTAATTTATGCTTGCTTATTATTAACAGGTGTAGCTAGGGCATTTCTCAAACCTGCGGGTGATGCGCTGATGTGGCAGTTAATACCGATGAGTGCTTTTACTAATGCAGCGACTTGGAATAGTAGTAGTTTTCAATTAGCGTCGGTAATTGGGCCAGCTTTGGGGGGATTGAGTATTGCTCTGTTCGGAAGTGCCACAGGAGTATATATATTATCTGCGATCGCTGCACTATCGTGTTTTTTCCTCACCGCAGCCATTAAACCCCAAAAAACTAACTTTAAGAAAGAACCAATATCCCTAAAAACCCTAGCTGCTGGGGCTGAATTTGTGTGGAATAATCAACTAATTCTCGCAGCTATCACCCTAGATTTATTTGCTGTTTTGCTGGGTGGTGCAGTCGCATTATTACCCGTTTTTGCTAAAGATATTCTGCACGTTGGTCCGGTGGAATTAGGTTATTTACAAGCCGCCCCATCAATAGGTGCATTAATTATGGCAGCATTGTTGGTATATTTGCCACCTATCCGCAAAGCTGGGCCGGCCTTACTTTGGTCGGTTGTCGGCTTTGGGATTGTGACAATTATTTTTGGGTTATCTCGTTGGGTGTGGTTGTCGTTGTTGATGTTGGCATTAAGTGGGGCGTTAGACAGCATTAGCGTGGTGATTCGTCATACTTTGGTGCAAATTCGCACTCCTGACCATTTACGGGGTCGAGTGGCGGCTATCAATAGTGTGTTTATCAGTGCTTCTAACGAGTTGGGGGGTTTTGAGTCTGGGTTGACTGCGGCTTTATTTGGTCCGGTGTTTTCTGTGGTTGGTGGGGGTATTGGGACGATTTTGGTGGTGGTGGCAACAGCCGCAATTTGGCCGGAGATTAGGAAGTTGGGGGCTTTGCATGAGGATTTATAGGGGAAAGTATCTCACGCAAAGGCGCAAAGGCGCAAAGGAAGAAATGCGTTAATATTGTAAGATATATGTAGGAAATATAATTAGGGATCAGTATGTCGGCTAAAGATGTCTTTCATGAAGTTGTCAAAAAAGCTCTACAGAAGGACGGTTGGCAGATTACTCATGATCCCCTATCAATTAGTGTAGGCGGGGTAAATCTATCTATTGATTTAGCCGCTGAAAAGCTGATTACGGCGGAAAAAGAAGGAGAAAAAATTGCTGTTGAAATTAAAAGTTTTTTGGAGAGATCATCTGCAATTTCGGAATTTCATACAGCGTTAGGACAGTTTATTAATTATCGAGGTGCATTAAGAAGACGACAGCCAGATCGTGTTTTGTATTTAGCAGTACCTTTAACAACCTATAAGACATTTTTTAATCTTGATTTTCCTAGAGATATGATTGAAGAGAATCAAGTCAAAATGATTATTTATGATGTAGAGCATGAGGTTATTGCAGAATGGATAAACTAACTAGATATCGCCAGCTTGTACAGCAGATTTTACAAGAATATAGCGAACAAAAACCTGCTAACGGGAATATAGAAGTTGAGACAATTTTTGATACACAACGTGACCACTATCAAATAGTTCATGTAGGTTGGGAAGGTCAAGAATGGATACATAGTTGTATTATTCATATTGATATTAAAGGTGAAAAAATTTGGCTGCAATGGAATGGTACTGAAGATGATATTGCAGAAAATTTAGTTGCTGTGGGAGTTCCAAAGGACGATATTGTATTGGGGTTTCAATCTCCTTTTATGAGGAAGTTTACAGAATATGCTGTGGGTTAAAGTATTTTTTTAGAGATGATTTATAAAGTAAACCTTAAATCATAGGGCGCGTTAAGGCTAGTTAGTGCTTTCTTATATGCACAAGTATTTGCATAGCCGTAACACACCCTACTTAATGCTGAACACTTTTTACTAACTCTTTCTCTCCGAACATATATCACATTCCTCAAGTCCTTCTTTAATGAATAAACTAGGGCTACTACTACTCCTGATTTCTCGTGAACCATCTAACTTCAACACATATTCTCCTACTAACATCTTCCAATGATTACATTTTCTATTGAAATGATATTTACTATTTTTATTACTTAAATTACCAATATAATCTCCTTCTAAAAATCTGATTTCCGAGTATTTATTTAGCTTTTTAGTTAGCTGTTCTACTTCATTCTGTTTATACTTAATATTTTGGATTAGCTGATTTACTCTATTATCTAGATCATCCCTCTGAGTTTTTAGTTCAATTAACTTTTTATTTGTCCTATTTAATTCCGCCTGAAGATTATTAATGCTATTTTGCCTATCTTGATTTAAGGAAATATATTTTTTTAATTCCTCACGCAGTTTAAATTCTTCATTCTCACGCTCAAATATAAGCTTGTTAAGACTATTTAATTTATCATTGTAGTTTTGCAACTCTTGTTGCATAGTATATTTTTGTTCAAGTAAGTTTTTAAATTGTTGAGAAAAAATGTTTATTTGCTCTTTAAGTTCTTGAATTATAGTTTCGTTCAGTTTATCTATATCAGATGGTTCAAAATTAGATAATTCCTTGAGAAAAAGGTCATTAATTAGTTCTGCAATTTTATAAATAATTCTCAATCTATTAGGACTTATTTTATGAGCATTTTTAGCAGTTTTTTGAGTTAATACATCTAATGATTCTTTAATTATTGTTTCAGATGGATGACTGTTTCTAACAGCTTTGATTAATTCATCTATGATTTTCTCAATTTGAAGAAAATCCTTTTGAGTTTTACTTGAAGTAATAGATTTAACAAAATCCTGAATTTTAGAGAGTGTACGATACTTTCCATATCTACGAGGATTTAATTCATCTAAAATCTCATATTTCTTATTCCTTAAAGCTTCTATTGTCTTAGCAAGTTTTTCATTACTTTCGGAACTATTGTTTCCTAGTCTATCTAAAATACCCAAATACAACCAAGCTTGAGAATCAAGGTTATTTAATCTCTGTATTTGTTGTTGATTATCTATTTGAGAAATAAAATCAGTCTTTTGTAACTGCTTTTGTAATTGATTAACTTTAGCTGTAATCGTACCTCTAAAGCAACATATAATTAATTCAATAACTTGACCATAAGGGAATGAGTAGTCAGCAAACCAACCAAAAATAATCCAGAATACAAGTGCTGAGACTAGGAAAAATGAAACCTTAAAGTAGCTTAAAAACTTTCCTAATAAGCTCAAAGGTTCTATGTCAGTATCTCGAAGTTCGTAATAATGTTTATTTACGAAATATCTGTGGATTATTGATAAATTGTGGATTTATAATATTATCTGCACTTATGTTAGAACCGTATTGGTTATTTTGAAGAACTTTAGCACTATTATTTGTATTTTCTAATTTTTCAAATCTTAATACAAGTTGTTCTAAGTCATTTTTGAATTGGTTATCTTCTAATACTTTATCTAAAATAATAGTTTGGAGAAGTGCGGTATCTTGTTTACCTTGCTCCAACTGAAAATTTAACCGTAATTTTTCTTGCAAATAATTAAGTATCTGCTTGCCTACTTCCTGTAAACCACCCTCTGTTACGTTGTCTAAAACTTTGAATACAATTTTTGTAGCTTCAATAGCTAATGTAGTTGGTTCTAGCATAAACTGATTTTACTAATGTTTACCGGAACAGTATATCACAAACTTAAAAATTAATCAACTCTATTCTATATTATATGTGTATAAAGTTCTCTTATGTTTTCTAAAGGCTGAAACTATTTCTCATTTTGAGGTTGGCAATATTAAAGTGAATCAATATCAAACTCACGCCGAATACAATAAGAAAAATTGAAAAAATGACCCTTACTTTTAATTCCGACAAATACAAAGAACTATTAACAGCCTATCTTCCCAAAGATATCAGGACTGAAGCAGAAAACGAACAAGCTTTGGTTGATGATATTTTAAATGGCAATCAAAAGATAACTCCAGAATTAACCCAAAAATTAGCAGACTTTTTTCATGTGGAAGCCAATATATTTCATGAATAGGATTATTCTGTAGAGACGTTCCATAAAACATCTCTACATTAATTAACAGTTTTCTCTGAAAAATCCCTAACTACCCCACCGCTACCGGAACTTTATAATAAACTGGCTCATTCCCTGCTTTCCATTTAATATTACAACCAATACTCGGCTTTTGCTGCCAAATAATTTCCTCATCTGCTAAAACATAATTAATCGCTTTTCGCAAATCTTGTCCAGTCACAGGTAAATCATTTTTCGGACGACTATCATCTAATTGTCCCCGATAAGCCAGCTTTCTATGAGCATTAAATATAAAAAAGTCAGGAGTACAAGCTGCAAAAAAATCTTTAGCCGCTTTTTGACTTTCATCATAAAGTAAAGAATAAGATAAATCTATTTCTTGGGCAAAATCTTTAAGTAGTTCTGGTGCATCATTAGGATGAGTATTAATATCATTAGAACTAATTGCTAAAATACCTACATTTCTATTTTTGTAATCTTGTCCTAATTTTGCTAATTCAAATTTGATATGTTGCACAAAAGGACAATGACGACTAACAAATATAACTACTAATACTTTTTTATCAGCAAAGTTTGCCAATGAAATCGTTTTACCTGAAACCACATCTGGGAGATTAAATTTAGGTGCTAAAGTTCCCAAAGGTAACATTGTCGAAGGTGTTAAAGCCATAAAATCCAATTCCTTAAATTATCAAATTACAATTATTTAATGCTTGTAAATCTAAAACCTCTCTCCTTGTAGGAGAGAGGTTTTGATTTCCCCCCTTCCCTTAAAGGGAAGGGGGTTAGGGGGTTAGGTTAAGCTGCTACAAGATTGGGAATATATGCCGCAGAATCTCCTTTAATGGCTTGACTATACTTACCGTCAATACCTAAAGGAAGATCACCAGCAATGGTTACACGCTGCACACGACGGGGTTGATCTCCATAGTCGGCGATCGCATAATGTTGAGTAGCGCGGTTATCCCAAAATGCCACATCACCAACTTTCCACCGCCAACGTACTGTATTCTCAGGTCGTGTAATATAAGATTGCAACAAGCGAATAATATCGGCTGATTCAGTGGGAGATAAACCGCGAATTTGCCGCACAAAACCACCAATAAACAAACCCTTTTCCCCAGATTCAGGGTGAATTCTCACCACTGGATGTAAGGTTTCATACACCGTTGAAGTAAACACATCCCGGTAAGATTTGACTTCTTCCGGTATATCAAAGGCTGTGGCATAATCATAAGCATTGCTATGTACAGCCCAAAGTTTATCCGCTAAATTACGCAAATGCTCCGGTAAATCTTGGTATGCAGTCACCGAATTTGCCCAAATAGTATCCCCTCCCGCCGGCGGAATTACCAATGCCCTCAAGACCGAGCCAAGGGGCGGACGATCTACAAATGTGACATCGGTGTGCCAGTTATTCGCACGGGCAACAGTGCGGCTATAATCTAAATCCAATACTTCTGGATGTCCAGGAAGTGATGGAACTGTGGGATGTGCAGTAGTGATTTCACCAAACCGACGGGCAAAATCTACTTGTCCATTAGCATCAAGTTCCTGTCCACGAAAGAAGATGACTTTATATTCAACTAAGGCTTTTCTGATTTCGCTGATGATTTCATCACTGAGGTGATCAGCCAAATTAACACCTTTAATTTTTGCACCGATGCGTCCAGCAATTGGTTTAACTTCTATGTTTTGATAACTCATAAATCTGTGTTCTCAATTTAGGAATATTTCAATGCAGCGTTTGACTAAGCAGCGACAGGCACAGGAGCGGCAAATTTAGCATATCGCTCAATATAAAACTCTTTGGAGTGTGCGATCGCTTTCACTGATTCACGTTCTTTGAGCGCGTGTTTCCACTGTTTTAAACGAGTAAATTCAGCAGGGATACCAAAGCCACGATAATGTTTAAGAGCAGCCCATCTTTCAAACCAGGGAAAAAAGGTAAAATCAACCAAACTGACAGATTCACCAAACCAGTAAAGACCATCTTCAGAAAGTTTCCCTAAACCTTCATTTTCAATAAATTCTAGATGTTTATAGAGTTTTTGTTTGGCTTCCTCTTGTTTTTGGAAATCTGAACTGCGTAACAGAGTAGAAAAAGCGGGAACTAATCTAGTATTAGCAAAATCTATCCAAATCCGAGCTTGAGCTTTAGCAATGGGTTTATTAGGTAAAAGCGGGGGGTTGGGAAATACTTCATCCAGATATTCATTAATAACTGCTGATTCCCAAATCCGATTTTCTCCATGAGTAATTGCAGGTACTTTTCCATAAGGAGAAACTTTTGTAAAACCTTCTGGTTTATTCTGCAAATCAATTTCAATCAAATCAAAATCAATACCCTTTTCTTGAAGTACCAAGCGGGTACGGTGAGCATAAGGACAAACAACCGCACTATAAATCTTAATGTCAGCCATGTTGGAGTTCCTTTGTAAATTAGGATTTGTGTTGGGGTATGGGGAATTTGTTGACATCAAAAACCCAAATCTTAAATAATTTAGATGTAGAGACGTGACCTGGGTAGGGATTCTCGTCTCTACATTCTTTTCCACCAGATGTCTAATACCAAAACTAGCGCAGATATGACTATTGCCAGTTATCTGTGCATCACCCGTGACGGGTTGGGACAAAATAAAAACTACAGTTTGTTGACCGATTTATGGGTGTTTGTTTTAGTAGTATTACATGACCAGAAAGAAAATTCAAGTGGTTTAACTAAATTTATGGCTGACTAATGATTAGTATATCTAAATAATTATTGAGTTATACTTATGAGTAAGAGTGAAATCAAGAACCATGAATAAAAAAACTGATATTACTGGGTTTCATGCACATATTTATTTTGATACCGTCAGTCGTGAAGCTGCTGCTCGTATAAGAGAAGGTTTAGGTGCTAAATTTGATGTAAGATTAGGACGTTGGCATGAACAGCGTGTAGGACCACACCCAAAATCAATGTATCAAGTGGCTTTTTTACCACATCAGTTTGGTGAAGTTGTACCTTGGTTAATGGTTAACCGTGAAGGTTTAGATATTTTAGTTCACCCAGAAACGGGAGATGATGTCAAAGATCATACCGATAATTCTCTGTGGTTAGGGGAGAAGCTACCCTTAAATATTGAGTTTCTACAAAGGTTAAAAACTATTTAAACTTAAAAAAATGCGTTCTCACACAGTCCTTTTCGACCTAGATGGAACTCTCACTGATCCTAAACCGGGGATTACTCGCTGTATTCAGTATGCTTTATCAGAACTTGGTTATAAACCACCAGATGCTAATGAATTGCTTTGGTGTATTGGACCACCACTGAAAAGCAGTTTTTCCCAGTTATTGCAAACCTCTGATGACACATTACTGGAGAAGGCAATTTTACTATATCGTAGTCGCTTTTCTACGATTGGGTTATTTGAAAACTCCCTTTATCCGCAAATTCCCGAAACCCTAAAAATTATTCGTGCTGCTGGTTATCAGACTTTTGTAGCGACTTCTAAACCTAAAATTTATGCTACACGCATTATTGAATATTTTGATTTAGCACCTTTTTTTGATGGTGTTTATGGTAGCGAATTAGATGGGAATAGAAGTGTGAAAGGTGATTTAATTTCCTACATTTTAGAAAGGGAAAGTCTTTTAGCTTCCACTGTGGTTATGGTAGGCGATCGCTTACATGATATAATTGGGGCTAAGAAAAATAATATTGCTGCAATTGGTGTGACTTATGGCTATGGAAGTAGGGAGGAATTGGAAACTCACAAAGCTGATTTAATTGCTGATTGTCCAGATGAGATTCCTACATTGCTGCCTTTGATTTGATCGCTCAACTCTGATCACTATTAAAAGCGATACTTACAGAAAATTATGCTATGGCTAATAAACATCATTATGACTCTTCACTTAAATAAGATTGGCGACTATTACGAACATGAATAATGGCGATAACATCTTCTTCGACTACAAACAAAACTCGATATTTTCTTTGTTTTCCAATCCAGAGTTGACGAACTTCACCACCAATTACTTTTGCTTCTGGTGCTATCATACAGCGACTAGGAAATTTTTTTAATGATGCTATAGCATCTTCAAGTTCGTAGTACCAATTGTTTGCTACTTCAGGACTCAGATTATCGCACATCCAACGATAAGCAGTTTCGATTTCTAAAAAAAGCTGTAGGTTGAATAATAACTTGGTAATTCATGAGCGAGGAGGAATATTAAATTTGTTTTTTAGGGTTGCTAATGCTTGATCTGCTGGTATTCCTTCACCTTGCTTAAATTCATCTAGTCCTTTACGAATACCTACTATTGTTTCTAAGTAATCAATTCGTTCTAAGAGTTCTTGATATGTACTTAGAGGCTGTTTTGGGGTTGTTTTCAGTGATTGTAAAAAACTCAGCAGATCCTCTAGGAGTTCGTTGGGGGTGTTGTCAATTTCTTGTAAGAGTAATTCTTTGATAGTCATTACAGTTAACCGTGAAGATTGATGTTTCTATTATAGTGATATCTTTGCTGTGATCGTGTAACGAATATGGTAAGCGTTCGATAACTGTATAGAAAGTGCGATCACTTCTCACTTCGTTCGTAGTATGTATCGCTTTTGGGGAATTTGCAGAATTTAAAGCAGGGAATTGCCGCGAAATCTGATGCACTACACAACACAACGATTCTGGCAACTTATATTTTAAGCTACTTTGATTTTACTCAGTAGTCAAATACAAGTATATTTGTACTATACATTTTTTCTTTTTTCAAATTGAGCGATCGCGTTTCACCCGCCAGAGACGATTGGCTACGCCAGTGCCGGAGGCGATCGCACACCCTGCACACTTTAGAGCCATCAAATACTTAGAATATCTAACAATTAGGTGCTAACAAATTTAGTTAATCAATTTTTTCTTAAAAGGTACTTGCTTTTTCATGAGAGTTATGAGATTCTACTATTAATCTACGATAACTCAGTCGAGATACAGTAGTTTATTGACAACCCACCACTAACGCTAATGCCTACAGCTATGGCTAAGGAGTTGAAAAAGCTTTGCTAACAACTAAATATGCAGCAGTTACAGTGGCATAGCTGACAACCGCTATCCCAGAAAATTTTTATCATTCTATATTCATTTAGTAAAAAATATTACTTGGAGTCTGATATGGGCAAACAACAAAAACAACTAAGACTAGGTGCATTTTTACCCGGAGCAGGTCAGCACGTAGCAGCTTGGCGACATCCTCAAGCACAGAGTAATGGCGCTCTTAACCTTGAGCATTATAAACAGATAGCCCAGACAGCCGAGCGCGGTAAATTTGACGCATTTTTTCTCGCTGACGGTTTAGCCTTACAACAACGCCGTGGTGCGGAAGGACGCACAGCCTTCGGTGGAGACTTTGAACCTGTCACCCTCTTTTCAGCCTTGTCTGCGGTGACAGAAAAGATTGGTTTTATCGCCACTGCCTCTACCACTTATGAAGATCCGTATATTCTCGCACGCAAATTTGCTTCCTTAGATCATATTTCTGGGGGAAGAGCCGGCTGGAACGTCGTCACAACTGGTAGTAGTGAAACAGCCGGTAATTTCGGTTTGGAAAACCATCCTATTCACGCAGATCGCTATATTCGCGCCCATGAATTTATTGATGTAGTCAAAGGTTTGTGGGATAGTTGGGAAGACGACGCTTTTGTTCGTGATAAGGAAACAGCTTTTTACTACGACCCCAATAAAATACATGAACTTAACCATAAAGGCAGATTCTTTTCCGTGCGCGGACCTTTGAATATTGCCCGTCCGCCCCAAGGTTATCCTGTAATTGTGCAAGCAGGTTCTTCTGAAGATGGAAAAGAACTTGCGGGTAGGACTGCCGAAGTTATATTTACTGCTCAACAAACCCTAGAAGATGCTCAAGCCTTCTATGCAGATGTTAAAGGTAGATTAGCAAAATATGGACGCACACCAGACCAACTCAAAGTTATGCCCGGTGTCTTTCCCGTAGTTGGGATTACAGAAGCAGAAGCAAAAGCTAAGTATCAGGAACTACAGGATTTAATTCATCCTCAAGTTGGTTTAGCTTTATTACAAGGACTTATAGGCACGGATCTTTCCTCTTATCCTCTGGATGCACCACTACCAGATTTACCAGAAACCAATGATAACAAAAGCCGCCAAGCATTATTAATTTATATTGCTCGCAAACACAATTTTACCATTCGGGAACTTTATCAATGGATTGCGGGAGCGCGTGGTCATTGGACAATTATCGGTACACCAGTACAAATTGCAGATCAACTAGAAAGCTGGTTTCTCAATGATGCTGCTGATGGCTTCAACATTATGCCACCTTATCTTCCTGGTGGACTAGATGATTTTGTTGACTTGGTAATTCCTGAACTACAACGGCGCGGATTGTTCCGCACTGAGTATGAAGGAACAACTCTGCGTGAGAATCTGGGTTTATCTCGTCCGGTTAATCAATATCAAAAGGTATTAGCAGCAGTCTAAGTAATTGCCACTACACAAAAATTTCAGGACTTACGCAAAATATCTCTCAAAACCTCATTTCTCTGTGAACTCTGTGCCTCTGTGGTATGGCTAACGCCACCCTCCGCGAACGTTTTTCAGTGACTTGTGCGTAAGTCCTAAATTTATTACTTTCGGTTCTTCAGAAGAAGACTGAATTGATTGAACCACGAAGGAACGAAGGACACGAAGGAAGAAAAAATATATGAGCGCAAAACGTAAGTTTCGGTTAGGTGCATTTATTCAAGCTACTGGACATCATATTTCTGCATGGCGACATCCCAGTACACAAATAGATGCAGGTCTGAATTTTGAGCATTATAAAGAAATTACTCAAACTGCGGAACGTGGATTATTTGATGCAGTATTTCTAGCAGATAGTCCAGGAATTTGGGGTGGTTCTCCTGAAACTCAGATTCGTAACGGTAAAATTGCTCATTTTGAACCTGTGACGCTTTTTTCGGCTTTATCCTCCGTTACCAAAAACATCTCCCCGATTTTTTGAAAATTCATAACTTTTAGATTCTGAAATTGTTTGAGAAATCCGGGTAAATTGTCTTGTAACTTTTCTAAGGAAAATATGACTAAATATAGCAAATTGAAAAGCTCCCCCTCCGCCGCAGTTAGAGCCAATCTGGATTATCCTGTCATTGATACTGATGTTCACACTAATGATTTTACTCCTGCCCTTGAGGATTATATTGCTCACTACGGCGGTGTGAAGCTGGTAGATGAATTACGCAAGGCTGAATCTTCCCGTCTCAATTCCAAGAGTGAAGGTAAGGACTGGTATCAACAAACTCCAGAAGAACGTCAGAACAACCGCACAATTCGATCGCCTTGGTGGGCTAGAGTTACCCGTAATACCTTAGATTTGGCAACCTATACCCTCCCTGCACTCCTCTATGAACGTCAAGCGGAGCAAGGATCAGATTATTCTGTACTATTTCCTAATAATGCCTTAGCTGCGGCTGGTGCAAGTAAGGAGAATCGTCAATTATTGCAACGGGCGATTAATCACTATCATGCCGATATTTACCGTCAATATAGCGATCGCCTCACTGTGGTAGCTGGTATTCCCATGACTACCCCCCAAGAAGCGATTGAAGAGTTGGAGTTTGCAGTAAAAACACTGGGATTGAAAGTGGCAAATATCCCCGGTGGTGTCAGACGACCAATTAAAGCGATCGCAGATAAATACCCAGCCGATCAATTCCCCGAAGTTGGCAAATATGCCTCCTATATTGACTTTTTCGGTCTAGATAGTGAATACAACTATGATCCCTTCTGGGCTAAAGCCGTTGAATTAGGCGTACCTCTCACTACCCATTACGGTAGTCAAGGATGGACTGGACGCTCCTCCATTAGTAACTATATGAATAACCATATCGGTCACTTTGCCGATGGTTCACAAGCATTTGCGAAAGCCTTGTTCTTCGGTGGTGTAACTAGACGCTTCCCACAATTGCGTGTGGGGATGCTAGAGGGTGGTGCAGACTGGGGCGCTCACGTCTACATTCATTTAGTAGATCGTTTCTCCAAACGTAGTTTAGAAGGACTGCAAAACTACAACCCAGATTTAGCTAACCCCCATGAGTTGTTCGAGTTGTTTGCAGAATATGGTGGAGAAATTACTCAAGGACATTCCCTAACCAAAGAGGAATTAACTAAGAGTGTATTGGGAGCTTCCTTCAACCGTCATAGCCGTTCACCAGTGGGTAGTGAATTAGAGGATTTTGGTGCAGCAGGGATTCAATCAATTGAAGATATCCGCGATCGCTGGGTGAACAGTTTCTTCTTTGGTTCTGAATCTGATGATCGCACCATTGCAGCAGCATTCAACGATAAAGCCAACCCCTTGGGAGTCAAACTCAATGCTATCTACTCCTCAGATGTTGGTCACTGGGATGTACCCGATCTCACCGCACCTTTAGCGGAAAGCTGGGATTTGGTAAGAGAATGTGTGATTTCCGAAGCTGACTTCAAAGCTTATGTATTCGGCAATCCTCATAAATTCTACACTGAAGCTAACCCTGATTTCTTCAAGGGAACAGCAGTAGAATCCAAACTACCTAAGACTGAATCTCAATTGGTGGATAAGACATTGGTGAGTGTGTAAATGACTTTGTGAGGTTGTAGCCATAGAGACGTTATTAACCAAAATTTCAAACACAAACAAATCCCAATCAAGGAAAGGATTAAATGAGTAACCTCCCAGTGATTCTACAAGCGATCGCTCAGAAGCTTAGTTATGTATGCGATCGCTTATCAAAGCAGTAGCTAATCCTACAGAATTTTATAAGGGAAATGCCGAAAACCCTTGAAGATGTAGCTTCCTAAGTCAGCTACATCTGTGCTTTAGACAAGGGATGAAGGCTAGTTGCTTTCCTTTATCCTGCATTGACGTTAATCGCGTTGCTGTTCAATATATTTATTAACCGTTTCTGTGCATTAGCTGCCACCGTTAATCCCTGTCCTCCAGGAATGCTAGTGATTTCTGGAGGTACATTCAAGATGGGAGCGGATGATTCTGGTTTTTTGGAGGAGCAATCACCTGGAAGTATAACAGTTAGAGGAAAGGGGCGATCGCTGTTTCGGTTTTCCCTGACCCTGTGGGGGCGCGGAGAAGGATGTCTTGACGGTGGAGGAGTTTAGTAATGGCTTCTCGTTGAAAGTTGCGTGGGGGGAATGTGGTTAGGGTTTGGAAGTGTTCATCTATCATGAAATTATATCTATGCTGCAAAAACTTGATCAACTGTAATATTTAATTCTGGAAAAGTTGGGGAGATAATTATATCTGTACCTCTATAAGCATTTAATTGATAAACGCCTTGTTCATTGAGAATATATACAAAAATTGTTGGTTCTTTGGGATTACCTAAATAATTACGACTACCAATAGCTAAATAATCAACTATCCAATATTCAGAAATACCTAAACGTTGATATTCTTCTAATTTATCTATATAGTCATCTTCCCAATTTGTGGAAACTATTTCTACTGCTAATTGTAATGGTTCAATAAAGGCAGTGTAAGCGGATAAGTTAGCATCCCACAAATTTCTATCTACTAGGCTAACATCAGGAACACGACCTTGTTCTTTACCACTGGTTGTTAAAGTTCTAATGGAAATCCTTCCCGATACTCTGTAATTGAGATTCAGACGTTTAACCTCTAATTTAAAAGTATCAGCGATAAATTCTGCTAAGTTATCATGTTTTCTAGTTGCTTGTATCCGCATGATTTCTCCATTTACAAGTTCATAACGACCTTCTTCGGGAAAGTCGTAGTTGAGGAATTGATCAAAGGTAAGTCGGGTTTTAGTTAGAGTCATGGTTGTGGAATGGAGAAGTTATACTTTGCTAGGAAAGTGAGTAAGGATTCAGGTGAGGTTATAAGATCCCCGACTTCTTTGATTAATTGTATTCGGAAAGGATGAATCTATCTTAGAAGTCGGGGATCTGGAAATAAGTGCTATAGCTGAATACTTACGAAAGTGAACTAAGCAGCAGATAAAACTAAATTATTTAGTTGTAATTCAGATTGTTGAAATACAAAATTAACAGCACTGAATAATTTATCTAGTTCATAAATGGTAAATGGAGTCATATTTCTGGTAAATGTGCCATTTTCTAATTTACCAAATTGCCAAGTTGCACCATTAGAAACAATACCATAAATAATAATTTGATGTTCTCCATTTAATCTTTGAGCAGCAATCATTTCGGCTAAACATTGCGCCCATCCTGCTTCAAAATTGTCTTGTTTGGCTTCTACTAAAATAAAGTATGGTTGGTCAAAAACAACTTTACCTAATGGCGAACGTTTAGCTAAAATATATTCAGGAAATCCTGATAATTTTTCATCGTAGTTTAAAGATTGATGACTCCATAAAATAAAGTTTTTACGATATGTTTTCCAAACTTCTTTAAGAACGGGATAAATTAAGTTTTCGCAAATAGCAAATTCTGAGTTATCAACTACAGCATCCCGCATCATCAGTTCTAAATCTTCACGGAAATAGTCGGAAATATTAAAAGCAAGTTCGCTAATAAAATTGTCTTCTGTGTAGGTAATTTGAAATGTTTTGAGGACTTTACCAATGGTTTTAAAATTACTGAATGCCATTTTTCACCTCTTCTAAATTGATTGTATTTATGCAGTCTTACCCAGCAAATAGCTGTTTGGAAGTGCGATACTTCAAGTAATTATATTCATCCCACCTCCTCTTTTATTTGTGCATAACTATTTACAGCACTTCCCGATTTTAATCCCCTTGCGGGGAAGAGAGATGGGATAGGAATTAATGTAATTAATTATCCAGCATCTCACGGACTTTCGTCTTTACAGGGAATCAATCTTTTAAAAAGATTGGACTCCAATTCAGCATAAGACGATGGTTTGTTTCCGTCCCCTTGCGAGGAATTATAAATACAGATTATTTGATATTCTCTAAGATATCTTTTATCTGCTGTAACTTATCAAAAGACTTACTTACTTCTAATTTGTGTCCTTGGAAATAATCTATTGCACTACTATATTTTACACTCTCTAAATATCTAGCTTTTCGACTTGCACTTTCTAAATCTTGATAAAGTTTCTCCAATCTTCTGTTATCCAGTTTCTTAGCAATTTGACGAACATATCCCCGGCGAGAATCATGAGGAGATGGTGCTGGACATTGACTTGGTATATCATCTCCTTTTTTACAAGCATAATATTCTACCCAGTGCAATGCTGCATAAAAACACATAGTTACTGTCCAATCAGGATAAACAGTTTCAATATCACGTGCTGCATTTTCGTTGCTTTTAGCTTGCAGAAGGTAGCGTTCACAAGTCATGATTTATTGACGAAACGGAACTACAGTAAAGTTAGGAGAATTGCTTGACCACATTTTTGGTTTACTTACCTCCGTGTGTTCTTTTTTGTCAGAATCGGCTATTACTTCATCTCTAAGTAAATAAAATCTATCTACTATCTGAGGGCGAAAATACCATTCTTCAGTAGAATCATCTATTAATTTCCATTCATAGTCAATAACCAAATCCTGAATTTTCTCCCAGGTTTCATCTGATAATTCGCTGTTGTCTCTCAGCTTAATCTTAAAATCAATCCAATGAATATCAGGGAAACTTGTAGCTATTCCGATAACTCTTTCTGTCTCTTCTATTTTTTCAACCAGTTCTTCAACTAATCTTTGTATTTCAGCAGGAATCAAGTCCGAATTTTTTGGTTTATCAGAAGTAATCAAGTGTAAATGCGACGAATCATGTTTAACCCAAGTGGTTTGGGCTGACGAAGGATAACTCATACTTCTCCCCTTAAAAATTCATCTAATTTGTCTCTCAAAAATTCTGCTTGCTGTCGAGTAAATGCAAAATTTATCGGCTGTACAGTTGATGATTCTTGTTCATTTTCTGTAAATGGACTGTCCGAAAGCATCCCTGCTATCAATATTTGATGCTTTTCATCAATTGCTACACGAACGCCAGTAACAAATAACACTTTATTGTTTTCCTGCTTACTCATAATTTACTTTTAACCTCTACTTTATCTAAAAACTAGAGAGCTAATACTGTAGTTAAGACTAGATTTGCTCTCTCTTCAACTTTATGGTAGCCCTACTTTTTGTAGAGCTAAACCATTATCAAGCGGGCTTGTTATTAAACTACTTTAGTAAAGTAGGATTTGAAGCCAGAGAAACAGAGAAATCAGTAATAACCTTGAGTGTTAATTGGGATTGCGTAAAAGTTTTATAATTTTGTTGAAAAGATTCACAATGCGTCCATGCAGAATACGAGTCAAATCCTATTTTAAAGCCTAACCTTGATTTAGTCATAATCTAACCTGAAAAACTACACTTTGATTATAAGCAATTTTTCAGTTAATCTCATCAAATTTTACAAGATTTTAGGAAAAAATTCCCAATCAAATACACTTGATACTTTTAATACTTCCATCATCTTTAAGAGATACGATTTTCACCTTTACCGTCTGTCCTTCCTGAAGAACACTTGCCTTTTTCGGTTCTCTTTCAGTCAGCTTAATGATTCCTAATATTTCATAACTTACCCTGTTACCATTAATTTTGGTAACTTTCGCATCTATGATATCCCCTTCTTTAAACTCTTGAGATTCTGTAACTTTAGCAATTTCCGCTTGACGTGCTGACTCTACAACTACTGCTGTGGGAACGGTAATTTCCCCCATAGGGACACCAGAATTATTATAATATTTCATTAACCGCGATACCCAACCTAAGATTTGCAAAATAGTTGACGCATCACTGTTACTTTTGAAATATTGACTACAGGTAGCCTCTATATTGCGATAATATCCAGCGGTTTTACCACTATGTCCAATCATTTTTCCATCTCTAACTAAAGTTTTGAGATAGGTTAAAAATCTGGATGTAGCATCATTTTTATCAATTACTGTCCGTAAATATGCAACAGCTTTACTGACCTCGTTAGCATCTGTATCTTCTTTGACTAAAGTTTGGGCCATCGCATGAGCAATTTCCCACTGTTGATCTGTTAAGCTCATAATTTAGTACATTCCTGATGGTGCTGGTCTATCATTGGGATAACGTAAAATAGCTGCAAGTTGTTCTAATTGTTCTTTTTGAATTAACTTTGTTGAATGTGCAGCTTGAATTTTTTTTTGGATAAATTGCTGTAATTTATCTCCTGTTAAATCATCATTTTCACTCACTTGATAGGATGAATAACGCTGTTTTAAGTTTTGCGGTTGATTGATTTTATCAACATTTACTGTCATTGTTCCCATTCCAATTGGTTTACCACCACCAACCTTTAAAGCAATGGGATATTTTTTATCTTGTCCCAAAACAATTAATAATGTTCCTAATTCTTCGGGAAGTAAATTCTTAAAAGTTACTTGTGTTTTAAAAGTATATTCCTTTCCTGCTTGTTGGACAGAAATTCCGTCTTTTTGTCCTTTTTCAATAGCTTTGGACATATTATAATAAAACTTACGTCCAGCTAATTTACCTCGCTGATAATATGCGTCACAGTTGGGACGAGGAGCATATAAAGAAGGCATAAATCCTGTAGAAAAGCCAATTCTTTCACAATTAGCATCATTAAAGTCTAACAAACCTTGCCAATCTAATGCACCAAATACCCGACTAGCTGGACAAAGGTTTTCTTTATTTTTACAAGGTAAACGTTCAGCAGGAACTTTTTCTTTGTATTTAGAAGTAACTGCACCTAATGTGCTATTAGTAATTGCTTCATATACGGAACGAATACAACCTTTTAAAGAACTTCCTTGAATTGATAATTTAGCATCAACTCCCTGAATCATAGTTTTAAGGAGAGAAATTTTACTACCTATATCACTCCCTAAAACTACTGCACCTGTGGAAATATGCAATGATGTTTGGACTTTTAAAGTCAGGTAAATTGTCCCATGTAAACGATTTTGATCATATTTATGATGTCCAAAAGGACGTTGTAAATTAGGTCTTTCTTGAGGAAATGAAACAAAATCATAAGGCTTGGGATTTTCCGACGGAGATGAATTCTTTGGAGTAGGTCTGTTTGGTTGCGAATAAGTCATGTTTATTTCTCAACTGTGAGGGCTACAAAATGTACAGTTGCGGTTTTCTTGTCTAGAAAATACCGTTGGGCTAATTTGGGTTTATTTGGTTTATTACTTTCTTCTGTGATGAGACGAATATCTAAACTATCTGCATAAATGAATTTTTGGGGAAAGCGAGTTTCTTCGGGACGGTATCCATGAACAGGATAAGCATAAGATGGGAATTTTTTTTCATCATTCGGTTCTATTTCCCAAGTTTCAGCTAGTTTGGTAAAACCATGATGATTATCATCAATAGTTAGTAATAGAACTTCATAAGTATTTTGTCTTTTATGTTTCCATCTTAATTCAAATTGATGATTAAACATTTGCCCTTCTAACATGGGAAATTTATCAGGTAGGTTTTCTATGATTCCACTGACCTTATTAGTCCAACGGAGAAAATAATAGGTATTTTCTGTTTTTAATTTATCAATTAATCTCAATAAATCGGGAACTGATAAAGGTTTTTCTTGATAACCAACAAAAGGCTTCATTTTGTAACTCCTAATAATTGACTCCAAGACCTTACACTGCGCTCAAATAAATCATTAACTGTTCCTTCCTTCCAAGTTAGTTGCACACCAAAACCCAATTCCATTTCTTGGGCTGCAACTGGTGAATCTTGACGATCTTCTGATAGAAAACTATATAAATTTGCTTCATCCTTTGTTAGAAATTCACCAACTCCTAAAAGATGGGTATTTCGCCATTTTTTGTTAGTACCAAAGGCACAAATTTCTTTTTTATCTTCTGATAAAATACAACCAGGATATTGCACAACTGCTTGATTTAACTTAATCTCTACAGTACCCAAACCGCGAGATTTAGCAAAACCTAAGCCAAACCAACCATCATGTAAATCACGTAATACTAAACCAATTAAACCTAACTGTGCAAGAGTGAAGTTTTTTAAATGTAATTTCGTTTTAAATTCTCCCGCAGTGCAAACTTGATAATTAAATGGTCCAACAGCAACAGAACCAAATACTCTATCTATTGCAACGCCGTTTCTTTCTTCAGTTTTTACTACTTTAGAATTATCTGGATAAGCATCCTCTATTCTGATTCTACTTGCAATAGAAGTATTACCAAACATTTGATCTGTAAAGGAAGAAAGCTTATAAATATCACTAGACGATTTGATATTTTTCAAATAGTCGTATTTATCATTTAATGGATCATTAGCCCAAGGTAGGTTTTTAGTGTTAGGCTTTTCATCTCCTACTGTTCTGACAATCCGTTCAGTATGAGCGCGAATTGCACCTTTTAAACTGCTTCCTGGTAAATATATAGTATGTCCTCCAGCGTGATAGGTTTCCACAAATTCCATATCTGGCTTTGTAGGATCTGCTCCTTCTTTTCCAGATTTAATCAGAATTGGTCCATCGGGAATGATGGTTAAATCTATGGTGCAATGATTTACAAATTTTTTGTGCATAATGTTAGTTTAATCAGGTAAATTTAAACGGCAGCTAAAACTAAATTATTTAGCTGTGGTTTATAGCCCACCTCAGAATGAATTCTGAGGCTAATAACAGAAGTCGTCTAAAGACGACTATTCTTGACAAATTTAGTCCGTTTTAACGGACTTTAGCTATTAGCCCGGAACTTCAGTTCTGGGTGGGTGATTGGGTAAATGATCTCTTAAATAATTAATAAGTGCTTCAGTCCATTTTTGTTTGGATTGTTTACCGTCTTGATAGCTAGGTAACTTATCACCTATTTTACTATTAACTAATTCTTGTAAATAGGTTAATAATTTTCCAGGATCATTCTCAACATTAACCCAATCCATTTTTTCTATATCTAGTTTAACAACTCCTAAACCGCGAGAACGTCCACCACCAAGGGGAATTTGTTCTGTTTCAAATTGATGTAATCCCATCATCAATAGTCCCAGTTCCCAATCTTCTGCATTTTCCACTACTGCACGAAATTCAAATTGTGTTCCTGCTGGTACTACTTGAAAGTCATAAAGTTTACCGTCTGCTGCTGTTTCAGTGTCTCTATCTATTGATACTCCGTCTCTTTCTTGATATTGTCCAAACCAGGTGTCAGGTACTACGGTTAAATCGCGGACTTGAAATTTACTTGCTATCCAAGGTGAACCAAAAAGACGAGAGATTAAATCTGTTTTTTTGATGATTTCTTGAGTTAAAATCTGGTCGTTATCACAGGTATCTTTTAACTGTTTCATATCCTGAGATGTAATTGACCATTCACTTTCTATTGCTGGGTTAGCTGCAAAGCTATCATCAATACCTCTAAGGAAACTTTCAAGACGGGATCTTAATGCACCTTTAAAGCTAGAACCGGGGATTAATGGTTGTCCTAATGCGTCCTTGATGACGGGTAAATCTGTTCCAATAGGTTCAGTGGAACGTCCCGCACTAATTCTTAATGCGGTGATTGTTGTTAGTATTCCTGTGATTTCCAGGCGGTTTTTGAATGTGTCAAACATATAAATTTACCAGTTAATTATTAATTAATTAAGACGGAGACACCTAAATATATCCTCAACAGATATTTCCCATTCTGTTAGAGTATTTAATACAGGTAAAATATCTTGATTCTGCTTAACTTCTGGTAGTTGATTAGGTAAAAAAGTCATGATTAAGCGTTCTTGAGGATCAATAAGCCAGCCTAATTCTGTGCCATGCTTTAAACAGAACAAAATATTATTAATTACACGGGTTGAACTTTGTTCCGGTGATAAAATTTCAATTGTCCAATTTGGAGGAATTGTAAACTCATTCTGAATTTCACCGTTATCATCAAGAGGAATTAATTCCCAATTAAAAACACTGATATCTGGAACAATAGAACGACCTCCAAAGGTACAACGCAATTCTGTAAATGCACGAGCTATTTTTTTCGGTGTAGCTATTTGATTAATAGCAGGTGCTAAAAATGTTTGTACTGCGCTGTGTTTACCTTTAGGCATGGGTTTTTGGTAGATGTTACCATCAATATATTCACTAGCTGGTTTTGTTTCTGGTAGTTTCAGGAAGTCTATTAAGGAGATTAGGGTTGAGACGGGAGTATAAGTCATAGTTTTGGACTAAAATATTTAAAGTTGGAGTTATGGGTTATCGTTGACATAATCATGTTCACCAACATGACGCATACGTAAAAATTTTACTTTTTTCTGTGTAGAATCCTGAATTGTATCTACTACACAACTTACTCGCCAACCTTCATTTTTATTAAGATAAAAATGGTCAATTTCATTTTTTCTTAATCCACCTTCACACTTTTGGCTACCTTCGTATCTTCTGTATTTAAACTTCGGATCAATACGGCTGGTATCTCCATTAAATTTCAGCATAATTGCAGATATTTCTGAAAGTGCGGAATGTAACTCAAATTTTATTTTTTCATCAACAGTACGCCGTTCATAATCTTTATGAAAGGATTTTTCATAAATCAAGCGAGGAAATTCTATTAACTCCTGTGTAAAAAAATTATCCTTATCTCTATTCCAAAGCAAACGTCCCCAATTATTTAGAGTTGCTTCATCTCCAATTTTAGATATTAAGCTATCTGGCACACCTTTAAGTTCTGACAATTTGATATAAATATCTACAGATTTCGATGCCATCAGAGCAAATTGAGCAGGTTTAATAACAGAATAGTCAATTTTTATTGGTAATTTAGGTATTGTGATATAGTCTAAATTCCCTTCAAATATATAGATAATTTCAGCACCATATAACATTCCTATGGTGTTTGCGTAACCTTGCATAGCTTTAAAACCACCAGCAAGATTAAAATAAATATCATGGGTATTTTTATGTGCTAAAAATATTGTATCCCACCATTCTAAAAGCTCATCAATTCCGTATGAGAATCTGTCAGTGTTGTATGTAGAAAGTTTTTTTGGTTGTTGAATATGAGCGTTGATTCCTTCCTTTTGCAAAAATTCTTGGACAATTTGTGCAGTGATTTGACCTTGATAAGTATCTGTAGCAATTAACCAATGAATATCAGATTTACCCTGTTCAAGTTTTCTATCATATAAACCATAAATACCATTCAGTTCAGCACTTGCATCTCTAATTTGCTTACTATTTTTAGCATTGTATATTTTATCTTCTGCTCTATCTTTTAACTCCAGAATAATTTCTTTAGCTCTATTGCTAATTTCTTCCTCTGTATGATTTGCAGATGCTTGTATTTCTGCAAAGCATTCTTCTGAATCAGTAAAAACATCAATTTGATTAGTTAATAAACTTGTTCCTACTGTAGATACTACAAGTCTTGGCATAAATAACTCCTGAATAACTTAATTTTCGACTTCGTTTCTATAAACTAAATAACGTGCGCCATATCCTAAGTAACGACGAATTAACTCTATCCAAATAGGATTTAACTCATCAGCATCAAATTTATTTTGAATCTCTTTAGCGAGAGGCTTAATGTTGTCGTTAAAATCATTAATAATTCTGTTAGCCAAAGAATTTTCACCCCTCCCCCACTTTTTACCTCTTCCTACTTGATATAATAAAAAATTTTTAATTACTTCTACACTATCGGTAGTATCAGCAACACGGACTAAATTACGAAATTGAGATTCTTCTAAGCCTTCATAAATTGTTTGATTTAAAGCATTTTGAATCCAGATTACTAGATCATCTTCCTTCTGACGAATACCTTTTTGAATCTTCAGTTGTTTTTGTTGTTCTGAAAAATCACTCATACAGCATCCTCTCTCATTACTAAATGAAACTCATTACAAATTTCTACCTGTCCAAAACCTTCGCAAGTTCTTTCACCGACTCCTGTTAATTCTAAGTTAGCTAAAGCTGAATACCATTTTTCCGGGTGTGAGGTACTAAATAAGTAAACAGCACCTTTATTAGTTATTAATTCTACATCTTTCATTAACCCCCAAGCAGCATTCCAACCAGAACGATAGTCATAACTACTGTAAGCAGTATGAATTTCTAAAGATGAATCATCTACTCCTGTAAATTGTTGTAACATGGCTGGAGAAATTACCGTTGTGCGTTGCCAATTTTCCGTTAAAATTGTATCTGCTTGTAAATCTAACGTAAAATATGTTTTTTGCGGTAACTCTTTAATTGAATTACCAAAAATTGACCATTGTTCCCAACGTTTATCCAATTTAGAGTTAAATAATTCTATTTTTTCTTGAATATTATTTGTAAACTCTCCTATTTTAGCATTAATTTCTACTTTTCCTAAACCTCGTGAAGTTGAACCGCCAAGGCGGAAAGTTTGATGATTATTATTTATGAACTGATGTAACTTATCTCCTATATTTTCTAAATTGTCTGGGAATAAAATATATGATCTAAAAAATGAATGATTCTTATTGTTAGAACCAGATTCATTGATGACTTCAATACTGTATAGTATTTCCTCTTCAGATGTTGCTCTTCTGCGATTAATACCAACTTTTGTTAAAAGACGTTTACTTAATGAAGCATTATAATACATTCCATTTATTGTGCTATAAAACCCACTATATGGCTCAACTCGTTTTCCATCTTTTGGACAATTAGGATCATAAGCTAAACCATGATAATCTGAACAAAACCTGTCTATCAAGCTATCAAAAACACCATTATTATCAGTTGAATATTTACCATTTCTCTTTCTACAAAATCCTGGGTTATTTTTGGAACTTAAAGCGGTTGTAGGTAATAATTGTATTTTCTTGATGCTTTTTTGATTGAAAATACTACTCTTTTCAGCTACATTCGCAGGATAAGCATTTTGAAAAATAGCAGGTTCATCATCTAAAAACAAAGCCTGAAAATCACCCCCATTTTTACTTAAATCAATAAACTGTTGACCAGATTGTTTTAAAATCTCACCCGCAACCGCACCACGAATTACACTACCAGGAATATAATCTTCACATTCACTAATAGAACCTCCTGGTTTTTGTCGAGAAATTGCTAAAGGAGATAAAGCTTTAATCTGTAATTCTATTCTCTTCATTTTATCTCACCTTTTCCCATAAATTCCCAAATTTCTGTTAAATTCATATTTCTTAATTCATTCTCTAACTCTTCTAATTCCCAATGTAACCAACCTAAACCAGCAGACTTACTACCACCTAAAGCATATATTTGTTTTAAACCTATCAAAATTAAAACCTTTGTATAATCTGGTATTTCTGGTTTCCAACTTGGTTGAATATGTATTTTTCCCTGAAATTTAAGTTTTGCATTTGCTGGTGATGTTTCTAAAAAATAAAGTTTATTTTCTTCCCCAGTCCGACGACGACGGTTGATAGTTACTCCAGGACGAATAATTTCTGGTAGATTTTCTGGATCTTCTGTATAAATCAAATCGTCAAAAATTACTCTTGAAGGTAAAACTGGATCACCAAAAATCTGACTAATTAAGCAATGATATGTGTTGTCATATCTTGGTACTTCATATTCAGAACGTTGAAATTTATCTGGTGCGTTATCTCTTCTAATTACCATTCTTCCCGCGTTGGGAGATTCAGAAATTTCCCAATTTAAACTTCTTAGTATTTTCTCACATTCATGACGCACTTTTCCTTTAATTTGTGAACCAGGAACTAATAAATTATTTTCTGAATTACGGACAATAGTTTTATCTGCTAAAGAACCAGATGAACCTCCAGCACCTACACATAAAGCTGAGTCAATTATAGCAGTAATTGTGTAAGTTTTAATTTGCCTATTATTTTCTATTAATTCTTGAAGTTGTATCATAGTGTAGTTTCCTGTTCTAATTTCCCTGGATATTTAGTATCTGCAAATTCGATTAAACCAAATAAATCTACAAGTTCTCTCCAGATAGTTTCATATTTACTTTCTTCCTTTGAATCTTCTTTAATATCACACATCCAAGGTGCAATATTACCGTTGTTTGTTTTTGCAGGACACCATAAATCTTCAAAGTTTTCTTTAAGTAAATGTCCTTTATTTAACCGATGACGAAAATAATAATAATTTAAACTTGCTGTTCGTCTTCCTTGTGCTAAAAAACTCCGAATTTGATATAGTTGTGATTTGGGAAATTCTGCTTTTTGCAATGCTTGAATGGATTGAAAAAATCTATCTAACTCAGGCAATGTGTAAGGTGCAGCATACAATTTCAATTTAAGTTTATGAAAAGTTAAAGCTTTGTTGCGGAATTCTTCTATGCTTGAGGAAATCATGGTTACTGATTTCATTGTAAAGAAATCAACTGTACCTCCATAAAAACCCTTGTCTTTTAAGGATTTTGCATATTTTTTAGCAGATTTCATTAATTGTTCTGTCAAGTCTTCTGCATAATAAATTGGTGTATTATAAGCAGTCAGCAAGACACCGCTAGACATACTCAAACTACATTGTTTATGTTCTGGTATGTGTTCAGCAAAGCGATGAATCTTTTGAAGTTTAGATGGTTTTTCTTCTACTTCGTAATTACCTTGTATTTTTACTTCCGGTATTTCAATTTCACCCAAAAGTATTTTTTCAAAGTTTTCACCAATCATTTTAGCAATTTGTAAAGCTTTGTCAGCAGGGACTATTAATAAAATATCATCCCCACCAATGGTAATAATTTCAAAGGGATGAATTAAATCTCCATTTTTTAATCTTGATTTTGATTCATCAATTCCTTGTAATTTGCGTGGTTGTAAATTCTCAGCTAATGCTAGAAAAACTGCATATCTAGTTGCATTATCTACGTCCTTACTAAAATTTTGGTACTTTTGGGGAGTGCGGATTTTTTGAATTGCACCACCCATATTATTACCGTCTGCATAAATATAAGCAATATATCCATTACTTACTTTACCCAAATGTGTTAAAGATTCAGCTATTTTAACCTTTTCTAAATTAGAATTATCATTGTATTTTTGCTTCCTATTGTCATCGTTTTTTAAAAAGTTCTCAAATCTTTGTATCCAACTATCATTTATAGGGTTTTCTCCTTCTTCATACCAATTGGTTTCTTTAGATTCTCCTGTTTTTATTCTATCACTAAATTGACGCTTAATTGCAGAGGATTCAGAATAATATGGTTTTCCAGGAAGATCATTTGCTTGAGTAATTGCAGAACGTTTTTCTGTTTCGTCTCTCCTCAAATAAGGATGGGTTTCAAACATTGGTGGGTAACGACGAGTGGGACGATTTCTTATATCATTACCGCTACGACGTTGATTAAATAAAATTGCTAGTTTTGTAGTGATTTCATTAAAACTTTTACGGTTTTTAAAGTTCTCTTCTATGTTTGAATTTTCTTCAATTTTACCAAAGTATGATTCTACTATTTCATGATCATAACTTTCCTGATATTTCTCTAACCAAAATGTTTCTTCTATGTTATCTCTGAGTAAGCCAAATTTAATTTCTAATAATCTAAATGTTTCACTAACTGCACAGGAGTTAGCTGTTAATGTTCTAAATATGTAACGTTTTTCGATGATATTTGCTATGTCATCTATGAAAGCAGGAGGACAAAAAGCTAAAATATTACCACCGCAGAAATAAATTATTAATTCTGGTATTAGTGCTTCTAATAAATTTCTATCTGCTGTGTTACTTTCTAACCATTTTCTAACATCTTGATGATAAAATCTATATAGATTTGATTCTGTTGTTTTATTAAAAAAAGCTGGTAAATCAACTACGTTAATTTGATCTAAAAGTCCAGAAGCACCTCGAATATCAGGAAGTTTCTCAGATTCAAATACATAACTTTTAACTTTAGTTACTCCACCATAAACTAAACCAATTTTAGATTCCCACAAAATAGCGTATTTTTCAGTTAATTGCTTTAAATTATTTAAGGTTTTGGGAAATTTTTCTGGTTTATCTAATTTTTCTAACTCTCTCACTGCATTGACTAAAGAAGATACCGCTTCTGGTACTTCTCTCCCATTCCTTAAACCATCACACATTTCCTGCAAAACCTTAATATCAAACTGCGGTTTGCGTTCATTACCCCAAGCTAAACACCAAGCGATCGCAATACTAACAGAATTCATCTCTCTTAATTCTCCTAAAACTAACCCCACCAAAACCCCAGCCAAAGACCGAATCATCGGACGCACAGATACATCCTCCCCACGTTTTAAGCGATGCACATTTCCTCTAAGAATCGGCATTTCCTGGGAAATCACATCTTCCACACTGTAAAAGAATTAAAACATGACTCAAGTAATTTCTTCAAGCAAAAGTTCAATCAATCAAGTCTCCCAGCTTATATGCTGGATTGTGTGTGATGCAAATCACGTATTTACCCAGTTTCGGATCAAAAAAACCAATTGCTCCGTAAATATGGGCTAATTTATGTGCCAACACAAAAGCCACAGGGATAGAAACCGGTCCATTAATCCTCAGCAGTTGTCCTCCAGAGATTTCCCCCGACCGTGCCATTTGCTCTAACTTAGTGGCAGCATCTTTCACAATCTGGTCATTTTGGGCAGGTTCACCAAAGCTCAACCGTAAAATATCGTCTTTTAACTCAATGTTGTAAGTAGTCATTAGCTTTACTGATTCACTTACTATTACATCATACATGGCATTGGAAGCAGCCTATTCCAGATTAGTCTATGTTGGAACTATCCCCAAGTCCTAGTAAGTCTGAGCAAATTTTTTCTGATGTCCCCCAAGTAGAACTGTTGCAATGGTTAGCACGCGGTTCTCTCAAGCAAAATCTCCTCCGTGCTATTCGGTTGTGGGTGTGGTTACGTTCTTTATATGGAGAAGGTCAAGATCATGTATTTTTAGAGGATGGTTTTACCTTGGCAGATTGGAAAACCGCTTTCTTTGGTTCTACACACCCCAAAGGTGAAGCAATTCCCGATTTCCATGACCCTAACTGTCATTGTGCAAAAACTACTGCTGACTGGTTGTTTGATGCTAAAACTGGATTGAATCAGGAAATTTGGAAACACTCTTTTTGACACTCCTTAGACAAGGGATGAAGGCTAGAGGCAGGATTTATCCTGCATTGATTTTAATCCATATTCGTGATACAACTATATTGTCACTAAAGACGTAAAAAGCTACCGAGGGACTCTCGGAAAGTTACGCTTGTCAGATATGATTTCGCCCGCCAGGTCCAAGGAAATCAGGGCAAGAACCCAAATATTTAAGGCAGTGCCTGAAACTGGGATAACTGAGGGATATAGACTGAAACTCTCTATAGAATCTCCGCGTCTTTAGACCGGAGAGTGTCAAATAAAGACAAATTTGGCAGACCTAGAGCGGGGTCAAAAACCCTGGAGATTCGCCAAACAGCCAGAACCTTGACAACTAAATACTTTCAGCGTTTCATCAGTTTCAGTTGGCGCTTGACCTGAAGCCTGAAATAAGGTTTTTTGAGAGGTCCGCCAAAATCGTCTCTGGACTCCGCCCCCAGATTATGTTTCAGACGGCGGTGTTTCCGTATATCTAATCCCCGCAAGGGGACTGAAACATCTTCACTAAAACGGGGTTTTCCTGAAATAATGTAGTTTCCGTATATCTAATCCCCGCAAGGGGACTGAAACTTTCCTTTATCTAAAGGGTGACTCAGGAAGCGGTGTTTCCGTATATCTAATCCCCGCAAGGGGACTGAAACACTTGTACTATATTAAAAACAGAAAAAAGCAACCCGCCAAGTTTCCGTATATCTAATCCCCGCAAGGGGACTGAAACCAAAAACTATGGAGAAACTCAACAGCATCGCTTGTTAGTTTCCGTATATCTAATCCCCGCAAGGGGACTGAAACAACTTTACTATAATACTAGGTAGTCAATGCGTTGCGTAAGTTTCCGTATATCTAATCCCCGCAAGGGGACTGAAACATTCTTCATCTTTAATATTTTCAATTTCAGACTCTTTAAGTTTCCGTATATCTAATCCCCGCAAGGGGACTGAAACACAAATTCTTGCGCTAATTCTTGACGGGCATGAGGTTTCCGTATATCTAATCCCCGCAAGGGGACTGAAACAAGTTTCTGCAATTATTTTTAACATTGCTTCTGTCGTTTCCGTATATCTAATCCCCGCAAGGGGACTGAAACTTGGTGAGATTGTCTCAAGATATCATCAAAATAAACCGTTTCCGTATATCTAATCCCCGCAAGGGGACTGAAACTTATCCCGAATCATCGATGATTCGGGGCAAAATACAGTTTCCGTATATCTAATCCCCGCAAGGGGACTGAAACCTCTCTATGAAGCTTACTATGTATGCTTATACTGTTTCCGTATATCTAATCCCCGCAAGGGGACTGAAACATCACCAATTTCTCCCTAAGCGATCGCCAATTTCTCCCTAGTTTCCGTATATCTAATCCCCGCAAGGGGACTGAAACATAAAAATAATGATAAAATGGAATTAGTCCTAAGTTTCCGTATATCTAATCCCCGCAAGGGGACTGAAACTATAAACCGTTTTGATTCTAACATTAATTTTAATCTATCGTTTCCGTATATCTAATCCCCGCAAGGGGACTGAAACATTCCTCCTTTGCTGAGGGGACTAGTGACACTCGGAAGTTTCCGTATATCTAATCCCCGCAAGGGGACTGAAACGAAAACTCTGTCAGACTGGGTGACTCTCGCAACTAAGTTTCCGTATATCTAATCCCCGCAAGGGGACTGAAACTTTTCCCAATCGTCATCCTCCTCATGATCATCGCGTTTCCGTATATCTAATCCCCGCAAGGGGACTGAAACGCTTTTTGCGGCTCTTGGGATTGCTCCAAATTATCAAGTTTCCGTATATCTAATCCCCGCAAGGGGACTGAAACTAACCACCACCCAATTTCACCATATTTAGTTTTAGGTTTCCGTATATCTAATCCCCGCAAGGGGACTGAAACAATCACTCTTCTTTTTGCAGTATTCTACGGCTGCTGTTTCCGTATATCTAATCCCCGCAAGGGGACTGAAACAATACTCCTAACCAATTAAGAGCCTATCCATTACAACGTTTCCGTATATCTAATCCCCGCAAGGGGACTGAAACTTTTGTTTATTGAATAGGAGACAAATAAATGATCAGGGTTTCCGTATATCTAATCCCCGCAAGGGGACTGAAACAAATATCGTTTGTTTTTGTTTTTGGATATTTTACAAGTTTCCGTATATCTAATCCCCGCAAGGGGACTGAAACTAATCGCTTTATTAGGTGTTTTTGGTTTATTTTCAAGTTTCCGTATATCTAATCCCCGCAAGGGGACTGAAACTTCCAAAATATTCAGTTCATGCAAGACATCCAGCCTAGGTTTCCGTATATCTAATCCCCGCAAGGGGACTGAAACAGCACCTAATCTCACCCGTGCTGTTACGTTTTGAGTTTCCGTATATCTAATCCCCGCAAGGGGACTGAAACTGCCTAGAACAAAATCAAAGCTTGAGACAGCCACAGGTTTCCGTATATCTAATCCCCGCAAGGGGACTGAAACGTTACAATCACCCTATTTACTAATATTAATTAGGAGTAAAGTTTCCGTATATCTAATCCCCGCAAGGGGACTGAAACTTCTCTTAAAAAATCTATTTCTACGCTCTCTCTCGGTTTCCGTATATCTAATCCCCGCAAGGGGACTGAAACGATTGTCTACTTGCTTGATGATTGATAATAACAGGAGTTTCCGTATATCTAATCCCCGCAAGGGGACTGAAACCTGACTCAGAAGCCCCTACAAACTGCAATGGTTTAGTTTCCGTATATCTAATCCCCGCAAGGGGACTGAAACACATCTCAAGTATTCTTGCAAGTTCGTTCTGTGGTTTCCGTATATCTAATCCCCGCAAGGGGACTGAAACTTTTTCTGTAATACTTACACCACTCTCACAAGAGGTTTCCGTATATCTAATCCCCGCAAGGGGACTGAAACCTTGGTTATGCCTTGCCGAACTCTTGCGGCTGTAACGTTTCCGTATATCTAATCCCCGCAAGGGGACTGAAACATAAGAAGAGGTCAAAGCTGTTACAAGAGATTGAAGTTTCCGTATATCTAATCCCCGCAAGGGGACTGAAACTCGAATAACTGTAGTCGAATTGGGCATTTTAATTAAGTTTCCGTATATCTAATCCCCGCAAGGGGACTGAAACTTAAGACTTCCATTTCCGCACCGTAGGTATCGTTTGTTTCCGTATATCTAATCCCCGCAAGGGGACTGAAACGTAAATGTTTTCAAATATTCTGCTGTACCTTGCCTGCAAGTTTCCGTATATCTAATCCCCGCAAGGGGACTGAAACAAATAATAACTTATAGCCTGTTTCTGTGGAACTAAAATCAAGTTTCCGTATATCTAATCCCCGCAAGGGGACTGAAAGGTTGTAAAATGTAGATCATAAAAACCATATAGCATCAAAAAAAATGCCGGAATCAGCTACATCTAACAAACGTAAAAACCCATCAAAAAATACCCCTTTAATATGGGCAGATGATACCGAATTAGTTAGCTTAGTTTTTGACCTAGAAGTAACAGATTCCACTGCTCTATACTCGCAATATACCATTGGACTTCACGCTTGGTTTCTGGATCAGGTACGCCAAATTAACCCAGCGCTTTCAGCATATTTGCATGATGGTGAGTCAGAAAAAACCTTTAGTATTTCTGCACTAGAAGGTCAATTACTTCCCACAGGAAAAAAATTACAACTGCAAGCAAATCATATATATCGTTGGCAGATTAACGCCATTTCTCAACCAGTAGTTCAATTCTTGAGTGAGTGGTTAATACAACCGCCAACTACTTTAAAATTAAGAGATGTTTGCTTACAAATAAAACAGATAAGTATTGTTAATTTACCAACTACTTACAAAAAACTACTGCAATCATCTATAAACCATAGAAACATTAATCTGAGTTTTGTGTCCCCTACCAGTTTTCGCCGTAAAGGGCATCATTTTCCCCTTCCAGTTCCCTTCAATCTTTTCCATAGTTACCTCAGACGCTGGAATGATTTTTCAGGAATGCCCATAGAACAAGAAGCTTTTCTAGAATGGATAGATGAAAACGTCATCATTCACAAACACCACTTAGAATCAGTCAAAGTTGCAGCAGGTAAACTGGGTTCTGTCACTGGTTTTACAGGGGCAATTTCCCTGGGATTAACTAAAACTGCCTTAGATAACATTGAATTTACCCAATTATTTTATGCTTTAGTGCAACTTGCTCCCTACTGTGGAACAGGACACAAAACTACCTTTGGACTCGGACAAACCTGCTTGGACTGGGTAAACCCAGAATCAAATACATCTAGTGAAATTATCAATAACCTGCTACCAGAACGCATTGAGGAATTGACAGCAATATTCACAGCACAACGTAAACGGATAGGAGGAGAACGCACCGAAAAAATTGCTACAACTTGGGCAACGATTTTAGCACGCCGGGAAATGGGGGAATCATTACAGGTAATAGCTGAAGACTTGGAAGTACCTTACACCACAGCGAAAACCTATGTTAAATTAGCTCGTCGGATGCTTAAAGATATGCAATCCAAGGTTTAGCATTTTTGGCGTTGCTGATAGCCTGCGTGGCGTTCGCGGTAGCGTGCCGGAGGCATTAGCCATATTGAGGTATGAAATTCCCAAATTGAATCTTTAAAACTCTTACCTCAGTGCGTCTTTGCTACGGCAGTCGCTCATGGGGGAAACCCCCAAGACCGCGCTGCCTCGCCTTTGCGTGAGACTAAAATTCATACCCTTAATCAGCAACGCCTACAGTTCTTATCATAGAAGTAAAAATTGTCACTTTTTATAATAAATTTGCATTTGCTTGATTAAATGGCTTTATACTAAACAGTAATATTAATAGTCGTTAATATAACATAAATCGGCAGGTAGTTAAGAAGTATCCTTTCTACCTGGTTTACATTGCTAACTTTGCCAACACAGCGAAACGATGACAGATACCTTAACCCCCACCCCCGGCTCTATAGTCAGTTGTCGCAGTCGGCAATGGGTAGTGCTGCCAGATGAAAATCAAGACCTGATTCGTCTCCGTCCTCTCAGTGGTCACGAAGAGGAAATGGTAGGGATTTATCGGCAGTTAAATTTAGAAAACCTAGCCCCTGCAACCTTTCCCCTGCCTACTGCTGACAGTATTAAAGACCACACAGCAGCCGTGTTATTGATGGATGCAGCCCGACATCTGTTACGCAGTGGGGCGGGTCCTTTTCGCTGCTTGGGTCGCTTGTCATTGCGTCCTCGTCCTTATCAGCTAGTTCCCTTATTGATGGCACTGCGATTAGAAACAGTGAGATTATTGATTGCTGATGATGTGGGTATTGGTAAAACCATTGAAGCTGGTTTAATTGCCCGTGAGTTGTTAGATAGAGGCGAAGTGAGACGGATAGCGGTTTTATGTCCTCCTCACTTATGTGAGCAATGGCAGCAAGAATTAAGAGAAAAATTCCATATTGATGCGGTGGTGATCCGTTCGGGTACAGCTTCCAAGTTAGAACGGGCAATACCTAACGGTTCTCATGTATTTAGTTACTATCGCCACATAATTGTTAGCCTCGACTATGCTAAGGCAGAACGCCGTAAAGCTAGTTTTATTACCCACTGTCCAGATTTGGTCATTGTGGATGAAGCACATACTTGTACCCGTTCTAGCAGTAAGGGTACATCCCAACAGCAACGACATCAATTAATTCAGCAGATTGCCCAAAAACAAAACCGCCATTTATTATTACTTTCGGCTACTCCCCATAGTGGAATTGAAGAATCTTTCCTGTCATTGTTAGGGTTACTCCAGCCAGAGTTTGAAAATTTAACGTTGGACAAACTGACAGAACCAGAACGAGATAGATTAGCCAGTCATTTTATCCAACGACGACGGGCAGATGTGAAACTATGGTTAGGGAATGAAACGCCGTTTCCTGAACGCAAGTCAGACGAAGAACCCTACAAGTTATCCAAGGAATATAAACAGCTTTTTGAAGAAGTTTATAACTTTGCACGGGGTTTAGTCAAAACTACTACCGCAGAAATGAGTCATGCCCAACGCCGGGGACGTTATTGGTCAGCATTGGCATTAATTCGTTGTGTCATGTCTTCTCCGGCTGCGGCGATCGCCACCTTAAACCGTAACTTAACAAGCAAGGAGTCAGGGAATAAGGAGGAGTTGGAAATTACGAATTACGAATTACGTTCGCGTGGCGTAGCCATAGGAAATATTACGAATTACGAATTACGAATTACGAATTACGAATTAGATGAAGATTTGATGAGTTCCTATGTTTATGATCCCACAGACCAGGAACAAGCTGTAGATGCTGCTCCCACTGTGGTAATAGAACAGGGAAAGCAAAGTTATGGGGATGCAGATAAACGTAAACTGCGGACTTTTATCCAAGCTGCGGCAGAGTTACAGGGGAATAAGGATCAAAAGTTACAAACTTGTATTAATTATATTCAATCCCTACTGGCAAATAATTACAACCCGATTATCTGGTGTCGCTACATTGCTACAGCTAATTATGTGGCAAATGCCTTGAAACAGAAATTAGAAAAGAAAAGTGGGCAAATTCGGGTGATTGCCATTACTGGGGAACAGTCGGAAGATGAACGAGAAATTAGGCTGCAAGAATTAAAGTCCTATCCTCAAAGAGTGCTGGTTGCTACTGACTGTTTGAGTGAAGGAGTAAATTTACAGTCTCATTTTAGTGCGGTGATTCACTATGATTTACCTTGGAATCCTAACAGATTAGAACAACGAGAAGGACGCATTGACCGTTATGGACAGGTAGCAACCCAGGTAAAAAGTTGTTTACTCTATGGTCAGGATAATCCCGTAGATGGGGCGGTTTTAGAAGTTTTAATTCGTAAAGCGGTACAAATTCATAAAACTTTGGGAATTACTGTTCCTGTACCAATGGATAGCACGACTGTTTCTGAAGCGGTGTTTAAATCTTTATTTGATAAGAGTACAGACGCGCAGCAGTTGTCATTATTGGATTTATTAGATGAGGGAGAATCAGCCGTTGCACAGGTGCATAAACAATGGGATAAGGCTGTAGAACGGGAAAAAATCAGCCGGACTCGCTTTGCACAAAAGGCAATTAAACCCACAGAAGTAGAACAGGAATTGATGGAATCTGATCAAATTCTCGGTAGTGAAGAGGATGTATTCAGGTTTGTGAATAATGCTTGTGCAAAGTTAAATTGTGCCTTGATTGAGAAAAAACAAGGATGGTTATTACCGTCAATTCCTGATTTTTTAAAACCTACTTTAGGGACAGAAAAACGGTTAATTACTTTTACCACACCTGCACCGTTTGGGGTGGAATATGTGGGACGGAATCATCCTTTGGTGGAGGGTTTAGCGCGTCATATTTTAGAAGTAGCTTTGCTTAATTCTGAAAATGATTTAGTAGCTAGGTGCGGGTTTACAACTACGGATACTGTAACTAAACGAACGACTTTATTGTTGTTAAGATTGCGACATTTGTTGACACAAAAAGTTAGTAGTCGGGCTTTAGCTCAAGGTGGGGATACGCTCAAGCGTAATCATGAACTGTTAGGAGAAGAATGTGCTGTAGTGGGGTTTACCGGACCGCCCTCAAATCCGATGTGGTTAACACCGGAAGACGCAAAAGCATTGTTAGAACAAGCTAACCCGGTGGCTGATGCTCCCGCGGGACTGAAAAAACAGGAGGTAGAAGAGTTGTTGAATCGTTTAGATGAGTTGCAAACAGATTTAGAACTATTTGCCAAAGAGCGATCGCACTCCTTATCCCAATCCCATCAGCGTGTACGGGCAATTACCCAAGAGGGCAGAGTTCAAGTAATACCACAGTTACCAATGGATTTGTTGGGAGTGTATATCTTGCAACCGGGGGTAATTCGTAATTCGTAATTCGTAATTCGTAATTCGTAATTTGGAATTCGTAATTCGTAATTCGTAATTCGTAATTCGTAATTTGGAATTC
>NZ_AP018316.1:4740585-4744735 GCF_002368115.1 Dolichospermum compactum NIES-806
GGAATTCGTAATTTGGAATTCGTAATTCGTAATTCGTAATTCGTAATTCGTAATTCGTAATTCGTAATTCGTAATTCGTAATTCGTAATTCGTAATTCGTAATTCGTAATTCGTAATTCGTAATTCGTAATTCGTAATTCGTAATTTGGAATTTGGAATTTGGAATTTAAGAAAGAAGCAAGGGAGGATGTTAAAGGTGACAAACACAAATGCAAATGTAAATGTCAAAAGCAACAATCATATCACAATTACAGATAGGACAAAACAATTTGCAATTAGGATAATCAAAGCTTGTTGCTTTCTTGATGAAAAACCAGGAACTTATCGGACACTTTCTAAACAGTTATTGCGTTCTGGTACTTCTGTAGGCGCAAATGTTAGAGAAGCTCAATCTGCTCAATCTGATAAAGACTTCATTCATAAATTAGAAATAGCCCTGAAAGAAGCCAGAGAAACTCAATACTGGTTAGAAATTTTGATAGAATCAGAATTAGTAGATAAACCAAAATTTACCTTACTTCTCCAAGAAGCTAACGAAATTGGAAAAATCTTAGTCGCTTCTACCAAAAAACTTAAAGACAAATAATTACGAATTACGAATTACGAATTACGAATTAAAACTATGATTGGCGTACAATTTGAAGGCAACTTACTCGCAGCAGATATTACCACTGAACTATTAACTGGTAATATCAAAGGACAAACACCGGCGGATTTTGGATTACCTAAATCTGATAAATTAGAAGATGAAATTGCGATCGCTTGGGGTGATGCAAAAGCCTATTGGGCATCTTTTCAACGCCAATTAAATAGGCTGGATGCGGAAGATACTGCCACCAGTATCACCCGTGAAATGGCTGTACTGCTGTTAAAAAGTCTGGGATATACTCCCGTATATACTGCTAAAGCTGAAGTGGTAGAAGGGCAAACCTACGGCATTTCCCACCGCGCTGTATCACCATCCGACTCTTCAATTACGAATTACGAATTACCAATTACGAATTATCCCCCCATTCATATTATTGGTTGTCGGTTGGATATTGATAAACGTCCTCCCAGTGGGACTCCTCGGTTATCAGCACATGGCTTAGTACAGGAATATCTTAACAAGACAGAGCATCTTTGGGCGATCGCAACTAATGGTTTTCGCTGGCGGTTATTACGCGACTCTTCTCTAATGACTCGCCTTACTTATATCGAATTTGACTTAGAGCAGATTCTCAACGGTGAGAACTTTGCCGAATTTGGCTTATTTTATCGGCTTTTCCACCGTTCCCGTTTACCGGAAACTGCGGATGATGCGGATAAATGCCTATTGGAATATTACCATCAAGAGAGTTTACAGCAAGGGGGAAGAGTCCGGGATAGACTTCGCGACGGGGTAGAAAAAGCTTTGATACAGCTAGGAAACGGCTTTATTCAACATCGTGATAGTGAAAATCTCTGCCAAAAATACTCCGATAATTACGAATTACGAATTACGAATTACGAATTAATTTATTACCGTCAATTATTGCGGTTAATTTATCGCCTATTATTCTTAATGGTGGCTGAATCTCGCAACTTATTATTAATTGGAGAAGATACAGAAAAAGCGAGAATTTATCTTGAATATTACAGTATTGAACGCTTGCGAGAATTAGCAGAACGTCCTCGCTATCGTCGGGAAGGATTTCAAGATATTTGGCAAGGTTTACGGGTGACATTTAAGTTATTTGATGAAAATTGGCGGGGACAAATATTAGGTTTATCGCCTTTAAACGGTGATTTATTTGGTTCACAAACTTTGACGGATTTAAATAATTGTGGTATTGATAATTATGATTTATTAACTGCCATTCGTTGTTTATCCTTGTATGAGGATAAAGGTCAAACACGCCGGGTAAATTATGCGGCTTTGGATGTGGAAGAATTGGGAAGTGTCTATGAAAGTTTATTAGATTTTCACCCCCAAATTAAACAAAATCAAGGCATATATGAGTTTAATTTAGTATTTGGAAGTGATAGAAAAACCACAGGTTCTTATTACACCCCTCCCCAACTTGTCCAACAGTTAATTAAGACAGCATTAGAACCAGTTATTGAGGAGAAATTACGCCAAGCTGAACAAAAAACTAGCAATTCTAATAATTACGAATTACAAACTACGAATTCCAAATTCCAAATTCCAAATTACGAATTACGAATTACGAATTACGAATTATCCCTATTAAGCATAAAAGTCATAGACCCCGCTTGTGGTTCTGGACATTTTTTATTAGCAGCAGCACGACGCATAGGAAAGGAATTAGCGAAAGTGAGAACAGGGGAATCTCAACCAGCACCAGAACCTTTACGTCAAGCGGTGCGTGATGTGATTCAAAATTGTATTTATGGGGTAGATTTGAACCCTTTAGCGGTAGATTTGTGTAAGGTGGCTTTATGGATTGAAGGTTTTGCGACTGGTAAACCTTTGAACTTTTTAGATCATCGGATAAAATGCGGTAATTCTCTCGTTGGTGTTTTGGATTTAGATTGTTTAGATGCAGGTATTCCTGATGATGCTTTTAAAGCGGTGACAGGTGATGATAAGAAGTTAGCGACTGATTTTAAGAAGCGGAATAAGAAGGAACGGGAAAACCAAGGACAATTATCTATTTTTGAAACTGCTGCTGATGATAGTTACATTTTTGCGAAGTTATGGCAAGAATTAGCGGACTTTTCGGAAAATACACCCCAGGAAGTTAAAGAAAAAGAGAGAAAATATCAAGATAATCTTTTAGATAATCATTGGTGGTTAAAAAAAGCAGCTTGTAATTTATGGACTGCGGCATTTTTCATGTATTTAACTGAACATAATTTACAACTTTTACCAACTACAGCAACTATAGATAGGTTAAAACGGGAAACTGTCCAAAAGGTTCTTAATTCAGATTCTAATTACGAATTACGAATTACGAATTACGAATTACAAGGGTTAATTGATGCTGCGAATAAGTTAGCACAGGAAAAGAATTTCTTTCATTGGCCTTTAGAATTCCCCGAAGTTTTTAACCCTCAACCCGAAAATTCAAGTAATTACGAATTACGAATTACGAATTACGAATTACCGAAAGGTTTTGATTGTGTTTTAGGTAATCCTCCTTGGGAGAGAATTAAGTTACAAGAAAAGGAGTTTTTCGCTTCTCGTAATTTGGATATTGCGAATGCCCAAAATAAAGCAGCGCGGGAAAAGTTGATTAAGGAGTTACCTAAGAAAAATCCAGCTTTAGCACAAGCGTTTGAGGATGCTAAACATGATGCGGAAGCACAAAGTAAGTTTATTCGGGAAGGGGGGAGATTTCCGTTAACTGCTGTGGGTGATATTAATACTTATGCTGTGTTTGCTGAAACTACCAGAAGTTTGATTTCTGTTAATGGTAGAGTTGGGGTAATTGTTCCTACAGGTATCGCAACTGATGATACTTGTAAAAAGTTTTTTGGTGATTTAATTCAAAAGCAGAATTTAGCAAGTTTGTATGATTTTGAAAATAGAGAAAAATTATTTGCTGCTGTAGATAGCAGAATGAAATTTTCTTTACTTGCTTTGAGTGGTAAACCAATTAAACGCGGTAATTTTGCATTTTTCCTCACTCAACCTAAACAATTAGAAAATCAAACGCGGTTATTTCAACTTTCACCTCAAGATATTGCATTAATTAATCCTAATACTCTCACTTGTCCAGTTTTTAGAACTAGCAAAGATGCGGAATTAACTAAAAAAATATATCAAAATGTGCCAGTTTTAGAAAATGAGAAAACCGGAATTAACCCTTGGGGTATTTCATTTATGGCTATGTTTCACATGGCTAATGATAGCGGGTTATTTCAAAACGAAGCAGGTGATAATTTATTACCATTATATGAAGCGAAAATGTTTCATCAATTTGATCACCGTTGGGCGACTTATACAGATAATGGTGATACTCGTGATTTAACAGATGATGAAAAAAGCGATTTATCTTTTTCTGTTCAACCTCGTTATTGGGTTGATAGAAAGGAAGTTGAAAATAAATTAAGTGGAAAATGGGATAAAAATTGGTTGTTAGGTTTTAGAGATATTACTAATTCAACTAATGAACGTACTGCTATTTTTAGCTTATAGGACTTACGCAAGTGTCACACTAAAAAT
>NZ_AP018316.1:4744760-4745444 GCF_002368115.1 Dolichospermum compactum NIES-806
AAATAAACAGATTTTTGATATCTGACGCACCTTACCAATGTGCCAGTTGCGTAAGTCCTGGCTTATTACCTAAAGTTGCAGTTAATCATAAAATACCATTAGTGTTTATAAATGAAAATAAACCACAACTTTATTGTTTATTTATAGCTAATGTTAATAGTTTAGTTTTTGATTTTGTTACTCGTCAAAAAGTAGGAGGAACATCATTAAGTTTTTTCATAATCAAACAACTTCCAGTTATTCCCCCAGAAAGATACACACAAAAAGACATAGAATATATCACCCCTCGCGTCCTCGAATTAGTGTACACATCCTGGGATATGCAACCCTTCGCGCAAGACATGGGATACAACGGAGAACCTTTTATTTGGAATCCCAATAAACGCGCCTTAATTCGAGCCGAATTAGACGCATATTACGCCAAACTTTACCAACTCACCCGCGATGAACTACGATATATATTAGATCCTGCGGATGTGTATGGTGCAGATTTTCCCAGTGAAACATTTAGAGTATTAAAGAACAATGAAATCAAACAATTTGGGGAATATAGAACCCAAAGATTAGTCTTAGAAGCGTGGGATAGAATAATTCGTAATTCGTAATTCGTAATTCGTAATTCGTAATTCGTAATTCGTAATTCGTAATTATTAATTCGTAATTCGTAATTCGTAATTCGTAATT
>NZ_AP018316.1:4750630-4874314 GCF_002368115.1 Dolichospermum compactum NIES-806
AAATTACAAATTACGAATTACGAATTACGAATTACAAATTACGAATTACGAATTATGAAAATCCCAGTCAAACTCCAAGAACTCATCCCACAACCAGAAGCAGCAATTCTACCAATTAGTACCCTCATAGGACAAAAATTAGCATTAGTAGACTGTACAAATATTGCTGAACTCACCCCCGAACAACTAAACCTAATTTTCACCCATATTCCCCCAACATGGGATTATCAAGAACTAACAGAAATCTTTAATTCTGACACCCTCACAGAAACCTTTGCTATCCAACTTTGTGAATATATAGATCATCGTTTAGGACGCACCCCCCAACCCTCTTTAATTACGAATTACGTTCGCGCAGCGTTTCCGAAGGAAATATTACCAATTACGAATTATCTCGATATATTCAACTTCCGTAATCAAATTATCGGCGACTATCGCCGCTATATAGAAAGCTTCTTAAAAATCCGTGATACTAAAGTTAGAGAATTCGTCAATCAAGAACTTGAAAAAGGACAACTGTGGACAAATCCCCTCGTCCAACTTAACCCCAAATATCGCCCTGGTGCAACAGTCACAGAATTAGTTAAAAACGGTATTCTCCATCCTGACTGTACACAATACTTCTCTAAAAATGGTCAACCTTTTAATTTCCATTATCACCAAAAACAAGCATTTGAAACTGCCCAAAAACAAGAACCTTATGTATTAACAACAGGTACAGGTTCAGGAAAAAGCATGACCTATGTTGTCCCCATTTTTGATGACTTACTGCGACATCCAGAAATTCAAGGAGTCAGGGCAATATTAGTATATCCCATGAACGCCCTAATTAACTCCCAAGAAGAAGAATTAAAGAAATTTCTCAATAACGTTCCTAACACCCATATTCGCGTTGCTAAATACACCGGACAAGAAAGTTTAAGCACAAAAACCGAAATTCAAAATAACCCACCTCACATATTATTAACTAACTACGTGATGCTGGAATTAATGCTTTCCCGCACCCACGAAGAAAAACTCGTTGCTTCTCCAGAATTAAAATTTTTAGTATTAGATGAACTCCATACCTATCGCGGTAGACAAGGTGCAGACGTAGCCATCTTAATTAGAAAACTCCGCCAACGTTGCGGAAAGGGTAATAGCCAATTGGGAAATAACATTTCCGCAGGAAATAATATTTCCGCAGGAAATAACAATTACGAATTACCTCCACGCAACATTTCCGCAGGAAACAACAATTACGAATTACGAATTACGAATTACGAATTATTATGTGTTGGCACAAGTGCTACCATGTCCACAGAAGGAACACGCGCACAACGTCGTCAAGTAGTTGCAAATGTAGCGAGTAAATTATTTGGTGTGGAAATTAAACCTGATAACGTCATAGATGAAACCTTAGAACGTTCTATCAAAAGTCCTAAACCTACCATTACAGAACTGCGAGAAAGCATAGATCAAGGTTTACCACCAGAAGCAGAACAAACATTAGAGAATTTCCAAAACCATCCTTTAAGTCATTGGATAGAAATGACCTTTGGTTTAGAAGATAAACAAGGTCATCTTGTGAGAAGAACACCCATAAGTTTAGAAAGTGGTGCAGAAAAATTAGCTGAAATTTATGTTCGTAGTTGTGCTTTAGCACAAAATTCTGAAAATGCCATAAATCAAATTAATAATTCAGAAAATGCCATAAATCCCAACTACGAACTTACAATATCAGAAAATGCGATAAATCCCAACTACGAACCTGGAGAAAATCGTATTTATGAACTATGTTTAGATATCCTTAAACAGATGTTTTTATGGGGAAGTAAAGTTAAAGGTTTAGCATTTCGACTCCATCAATTTATCTCTCAAGGTGGTAGCGTTTACTCTACCATTGAAAGTTCCCAAAAACGTTTTCTCACCCTAGAAGGACAATATACCACCACAGAAGAACGTTTACTTTATCCCCTCGTCTTTTGTCGGGAATGTGGACATGATTATTATGTCATCAACTACAATAACGACAAACAAATAGTCCTTCCCCAACTTCCCACAGCATTAGATATGAGTCCCGAATATACTGATATCCAAGCTGGTTATCTTACCTTAGATGAACCCGGACTTTGGGATGCTTATAAAGATGAAGAAAGACTTCCTGACTCCTGGTTTACCGAAACCAAAAAGAAAGGACGAGTTCCTAAAAAAGATTATGCTAAATTCATTCCCCAAAAATTACAAATTCTCCCCAACGGAAAAGTTACAACTTCCCCATTACAGGGAACAACTTGTTGGTTTGTTCCTAGACCATTTCGCGTGTGTTTAAATTGTGGTGTGCTTCATGATGGAAATAAAAACGAATTTACCAAACTTTCGCGCTTGAGTAGTGAAGGACGCAGTACCGCTACCACCCTCCTCTGTTTATCCACTGTCAGCCGTCTCAAACAAGTTTTCACAGGCGAAAAAGCCCAAGCCGCCAAAATTCTCAGTTTTACCGATAATCGCCAAGATGCCTCATTACAAGCGGGGCATTTTAATGATTTTGTGCAAACCAGTTTTTTACGTGCTGCTTTATTAGGTGCATTACAAAATAAAGGACAACTCACCCACAGCGAGTTAGTCAGCGAAGTTATCAAACAAATGGGACTAAAACAAGCAGCTTACGCCAAAGAAGTGGCAGAATTTAATCCAGGTAAACAATCCAACGAAAAAGCTTTTCAAGAATTAATTGAATATCGTCTTTACGAAGACTTACGCAGAGGATGGCGCATTGTTCAACCTAATTTAGAACAGTGCGGACTTTTGGTAATTGAATATAATGGTTTAAAAGATATCTGTGCAGATAAGGCTATTTGGAATAAACATCGTCATCCGGTTTTATTACAAGCTATCCCTGAAGAAAAATTTATTGCTGCTCAAGCTTTATTAAATCATCTCCGTCGGGAATTAGCTATTGATACTAAATTACTCCAATATGATAATAGAGACTCTTTATTTCGAGATGTTTTTCAAGCCATTAAAGAACCTTGGGTATTTGATGAAAAAGAAAAGTTGAATTTTGCAGAGTTCGCAACTATTGACAGTAATACGGACAAAAAAGCTAAGGTAAAATTAACAATTAGAAGTAAAATTGGCAGATTTTTACGCTCTCCTAAAGCTTGGTCATTACGCAGTGAATTGTTAACAGAAACAGAGTACAATAGTTTAATTAGTACCTTCGTTGCGGCTTTAGCTGATGCTGGGTTTTTAACTACGAAAAATGGCATTCAATTAAAAATCAATTCCTTGGTATGGAAGTTTACAACATTAACTGAAATTCCCTCTGATCCTCTTTCATCTAAGCGGTTACAGGGGCAGGAAGACGCAAAAAGACCTGTTAACAGCTTCTTTCAAGAATTTTATCAAAGCAATGCCCAAAAAATTCAAACAATGGAAGGGCGAGAACATACAGGACAAGTCAAAACCAAAAAACGTCAAGAAAGAGAAGAGATGTTTAGAAAGGGAGAATTAGCCAGTTTGTTCTGTTCCCCGACAATGGAATTAGGAATTGATATTTCTGACCTCAGCGTTGTCCATTTGCGGAACGTTCCCCCCAGTCCGGCTAACTATGCCCAACGTAGTGGACGCGCTGGACGCAGTGGACAGGAAGCATTAGTTATTACCTATGCAGCTATTGGTAGCGGTCATGATCAATATTTCTTTCAACGTCAAGAACAGATGGTAGCTGGGGCTGTTGCACCACCCAAACTAGAATTAGCCAATCAAGATTTAGTTCAATCTCATGTGTATTCAATTTGGTTAGCACATACAGGAGTTTATTTAGATGACTCCATGAACAAAATTCTGGATTTACATATTACTGATTATCCCCTGAAAGATAGTGTACGTGAACAATTAATACTTAGTTCTGGGAAATTAGCTGAATGTCTGCAAGCTACTCAGTCAATACTTGCAGATACCTTCTGTCAAAGTGATTTACAAAAAGCCTCTTGGTATTCTGTACATTGGCTACAATTTACCATAGAGAATGCACTGAATACATTCAATAGAAAATGCGATCGCTGGCGTAAACTTTATGATAGTGCAGTTAAACAAAGAGATCAGGCTAACATCATAATTAGTCGTTCTGCTGCTGGTTATGTTACAGATGAAGAACGAAAAAACGCTGAAGCTCAAGCAAGAGAAGCGCAACGACAAATAGATTTATTGGTAGGGCATAACCAAGGTAAAAGTAATAGCGAATTTGAATTTTATCCCTACCGCTACTTTGCTGCTGAAGGATTTTTACCAGGGTTTAATTTCCCCCGTTTACCTGTGAGAGCATTTATCCCCACCAATGATGGAGGTGAGTTTATTTCTCGTCCCCGTGTTGTCGCTTTAAGGGAATTTGCACCCAACAACATCATTTACTATGAAGGTAGTAAATTTATGGTGTCAAAAACCAAAGTACCTGTAGGTGGCATTGAAAGTCAATATCAACGAGTAAGCTGTTGTTTTAACTGTGGTTATTTCCATCCAGATGATGCGCGTGATACCTGCGAAAACTGCGGTGCAAAAATTAAACCTGATAGTTCTCAAAACCTAGCTAAATTAAATCGTGTATTATCAATGGACACAGTATTTACTCGCAGAAGAGAACGTATTACCTGCGATGAAGAAGAAAGATTGAAATATGGTTATAACATTACTACCCATTTCCGTTATGCACCTCAAAAACAAGAATCTGCCACTGTTTTAGCAGCAGATAATACACCATTATTCAAATTAACCTATGGGGCTACAGCTACCATCTGGCGTATCAATAGAGGACTGAAGAAAAACACCGAAGAAAGAGGGTTTAAATTAGATACTAAAACAGGTAATTGGGGAGATACAAAAAATAATTTCCAAACCAACTCACCAACAACAAATTTACCTCCAGAAACCTTACACACGGAAGTAAATTTAATGGTAGATGACACTTGCAATATTCTTGTCATCGAACCCTTGAATGTTCCCCAAGATAACAAAGAAGCGTTTATTGCTACTCTCCAATATATCCTAGAAACAGCAATTCAAGCAGTTTATAAGTTAGAACCAGATGAACTGGATTCAGAAAGATTAGGAGAAGGAAAATATTTGCTATTTTGGGAAGCATCAGAAGGTGGTGCAGGAGTTTTATCTCAGCTACTCCAACAAACAGATGCTTTTCAGAAAATCGCCAATTCTGCTTTAGATATTTGTCATTTTCAAACACCAAAGGATAGTTGTGTGCAAGCTTGCTATGAATGCTTACTTTCCTACAGGAATCAATTTGATCATCCGTTAATTAATCGTCATTTGATTAAACCTTTACTCGATGATCTGCAAGCAAGTACAGTAGAGATATCCGGTGTATTCCGAGATGAACAATATCAAAAACTATTCGCACAAACAGACCCAAATTCCGATTTTGAACGAGAAGTTTTACAAGAGATTTACCAACGGGGTTATAAACTACCTGATACAGCCCAGGAATTAATTACCGAAGCCAATTGTAAACCAGATTTTATTTATAAAGATGAAAAAACTGCTATTTTCTGTGATGGTTCAGTACATGATAGTCCTGAACAGAAAAAGCAAGACCAAATTGAGAGAGATAATCTGAGATACAACGCAGGGTATCATATATTAACTCTGCGCTATGATAAAAATTGGCGGGAGCAATTGGACGTTTTAGGGAGTTTATGAATTGATAATTGTTCAGAGGGAACAGGGAACGGGCAACAGGGAACAGAAAAAACTCATGTTTTTAAACATGAAATTGAAATAGTGACACTGTTTTTTTCGTACTACGCATCTTGTAAAAACATCCTTTTTTTGACTGAGCTTTAAACTCAGAACTAAAGTTTTTATTTGTTAGCTGTTACCTGTTCCCTGTTCCCTGTTCCCTTCTTTTGTAATCTATTTAAATTCGTTTTATAGGTGTGGCAGATGAGGCTAATTTTTTCCATGACTTCTACTTTACCATGTCTTTCTACTTATTTTTTCTGGTAGCCGAATTAATCCTCTAAGTTTCAAGTTTATTTGGTAGTTATTGGTCAAAATACTGATAATCAGGGTAACAATAATCTCTAGTTTTGATAGAAGTGAGAGGTTATGAATTTATTGATTTTTCTAAATAACTTTATTGACGATTTTGCATATAATCAAAATATATCTGCTAAAGGTATTAAAGCTGGATTTTTATTTCCTGTTGACATTGGTTGAGATACAGCAAATTGTCATCAAACCCGGAACAAGAACCCCAACCCCAACCCCCTCCAGTATCAAAAGCTTATCCTTTTCTTCCCCCCGCTGCGGGGGGATTTAGGGGGGTGCAATGAGGGGGCTAAGATGTACCTTATATGATTGGAAATCGCTGTAAACAACCAATGAGGATTTACGAGTAAGCCGATTATGCCTAAAAAGAAGACTACTCCCCATTAAGGATTCTGGAGACGAGATGTATCTAGCGCATTCATTCATGAGTGATGAGAAACGGCAACAACATCAACAACATCAACAGCCTTTGATTTTAGTGGTAGAAAATCATGATGATGGTCTACTGCTGATGAGTTATACACTTGAGTTACTTGGTTGTCAGTCTATTTGTCAAAAAGAAAGTTCAACAACAGTATTTATGGCTAAAGAACATCAACCTGATTTAATTTTATTGAATATTTTTTTACCCGGGGTGAATGGACTAGATTTTATTCGATATCTTAAGCAAGAACCGTTAACTTGTCATATTCCTGTGGTGGCTATGACGGTTTTAACTGATGGTGAATATAATAAAAAGATGCTTGAAGCTGGTTTTGATGATTACATTGTTAAACCTTATATGATTGAGGAGTTAGCTGCAATTATCTACCGATTTCTAGGGACGAAATTTGAGCTATGCTCGGTTTTAGAAGTGCAACGGATTCATTAATAATCATGCAGCAATTTTAGGGAGTTTGACTGTGAATATGCTGCCTTTACCGATTGCTGAGGAAAGTTCTATTTTACCTCCGTGTGCTTCAATAATGCGGCTGCAAAGATGTAGTCCTAAACCACTACCTGATCTTTTGTTTTTACCTTGACGAAAGCGCTCAAAAATAGTTTCTTGATCTTCTGGTGCAATGCCATAACCTGTGTCTTGAACTTCAATGATGATGGTACTACTGCAATGATTAGCTGGGGATAAGGTTTCAGAAATGCGGATTTCTATACTGCCTGTATCTGTGAATTTGATGGCATTACCAATTAAGTTATGGAATACTCGTCTTAATTCTAAGCGATCGCCTTTAACTATGCCGCCATTATTGCCTGTTGGACTTAATTCATGGGTATCTAATTTCAAAGTTAAGTTTTTCTCCAGTGCTAAGGTATTTAATTCACTTATGACCTCAGTAGCAATTGCGGTTAAGTTGCATGATTCAAAGTAGAGATTTTTTTGTCCAGCTTCAAAGCGGTAAACTTCTAGTAATGTATTTACCATTTCCAGGAGATTTTGATTGCTGCGAATCATGATACTAATGGGTTGTTTCATTTCTGAAGGAATTTGTCCAAAGACTTCTTGCAGAAATAAATTCAGCACTCGATTAGCAGCTACTAGGGGAGTACGTAAATCATGGGTAAGACGAGAAACAAAGTCTTCTCGCTGGAGGGTCATTTTGCGTTGTTCGTCAATACTGTGCTTTAATCTTAAGAGCGATCGCACTCTGGCTAATAATTCTTCGATTTCAAAGGGTTTGCGAAGAAAATCATCAGCACCGATATCTAAACCGTCAACCACGCTGGCTTCAATACGGGCTGTCAGTAGTAAAATCGGAATATAGTTGATTTCAGGATTATTCCGAATCTGTTGTGTAACTTCATAACCATTTATTCCTGGCATCATCACATCTAAGATAATCAAATCTGGTGGTGACTTTCTGACTTTTTCTAAAGCTGTTTTACCATCCATTGCTGAATCAATTTCATAGCCTTCACCTTCTAAGATTGTCCGCATTAAAGTCAGATTATCTGGCACATCATCAACGGACAAAATTCGGAATTTTTTCAAGTTAGACATATTTAAGTTCTTGGTAAGTAGATTGGCGTTAAAAATTGTTGTTGGGGCAAGGGAACAGGGAACTCTTAACTGGGGACAGGAAGAGAGTTTTGGGCGATTTTACCTTTCTTCACATACCTTTAAATTTTTCGGTTCACCTACTTAATTAGGACTTACGCACGCTCACTAATTTACCATGATATGAATGAAGGAAATTGCGTCGTTTTCGGCTTTGGGAATAACTTATTGAGTAGGGTGTGGTTCGGCAAGCTCACCAACCACGTCAGATAGAGGGAATCTGTTTTTTTGTCAAAATATCGTGTCCGACGCACCCTACAAGGGATAAAATTTACCTCACATATTTGGGGAATCTTGTCAATGCGTAAATCCTATTAATCTAGAATTTTAAGTGGGGATAATTGATTGACGCTTTATGAGGAGAATATACAGAATGAAAAGGATTTTGATGAGGACTAAAAACCACACTCTCTAAATCTGGTGCTAAATTTATTTTTCGTGGTAATTTTATTTTAAATATTGAACCTACCCCTAACTGACTTTCGATATCTATTTTTCCTCCCATCATGTCTACCAGTGAATCAATAATAGCTAAACCCAACCCTGTACCTGAATATTTACGGCCAATACCTTGATCAATTTGGTGAAATGCTCCAAAAATTTTTTGAATATCTTGAGAAGCAATGCCAATTCCTGTATCTTTCACGGTTATTATAACTTGATTTTGAGTTGTTTCTTGGATTTCTACCCAAATACTCCCAGACTCTGTAAATTTTACAGCATTGGAAAGTAAATTGATGACAATTTGTTGTAACCGTACTGCATCATTAAATACTAATGTATTTTCTAGGTCTATTTTAACTAGCAAAGATAAATTTTTGGACTCAGCTAAGGGACGAATTTTTGTAACCGCATGACTCACAACTTTTGATAAATCCAATATTTCTGGCTTTAGTTCTAATTTCCCGGATTCTAGTTGAGAAAAATCCAGAATTTCATTAATTTTTAGCAGTAAATCTTTGCCATTATTGAGAATTTTCTCTACCATGTCTAGTTGTTGATTTGTCAACTGACCAAATTTGGGACGTAAGAGAATCTGTGAAAACCCAATAATTGCATTCATGGGAGTTCTTAGTTCATGGGATATGGTGGCTAAAAATAGTGATTTGAAGCTAGATATTTCTAATAGTTTAAAGTTTTGGTATTTAATATGTTGCTGTTGTGCTGTTAATTCTTTTTGCTGTAAAACTAGCTGTTCACGACTTTCTTTAAGCTGTTGGTTTGCTAAATCTAGCCGCATTTCAGCATGATGTATACGGATGGTAATGCGTAAAATTTGAGCTATGGTTTCTGGTGATAATGTAGACTTAACAAAATACTCACTAGCACCTAATTTTAGCAACTCTCTGGCTATTTGTTCATTGTCTGAATCTATGAGAATTACTAGCGGAACTTTAATCCCTGAAGATTGTAATTTATGGATTAATGTGAAACTATCTTGATTTGGTAAGTGATAGTTAAAAAATACGCAATCATAGTGATTATTGATGAGGGCAAAAAAGGCATGATTCCCATCTTTAACTTCATCAATTTCCATGCTAATAGCTGTTTGGGTCAGAGCTAGACTTACTATTGAGCCATTAGTCTGATCATCGTCTACAACTAAGATCTTCAGATTCTCTTCCATCGGTTTTTCTTCTGGCTGTCAAATACAGATTTATATTCAGCATTACTATTTTTACAGTTTCTAGATTATACAAATAATGAACATAATTTTCTGGTGAATGAGCAGATTTATTTCCAGGTAAAAGAAATACTTTATCCACTTAAAAACATTGTAAATTAGTAATTCATTAACTGTCCTCACCCATTAGTGAGAGTTGCATGGAAACATTATCTACCATTGGCTTAAGTGTTTTTATTTAAATATTGGTAATAATTGTCATGTAAAAAATTATTTGCGTCACACATATAAATAGGTTTTTAGCCTAGATATCAGGATTAGAAGTTTTTTTGGTGTCTGATAGCATACTGTGATAATAGTAATACTCGCATATTCCCTAACTGCTGTGTTGAATCCATAGTAAATTTCATGATAGTACCATAACTGTAATTTTTCTGATTGGTCTCAATAATTTCATTTGTTTTGGGAGAAATATCTATATATCTTTAGCTAGATTTTACAGCTATGGATATTCAAAAATCAATTACTTATTATTCCTATTGGTAGATGTCTATTGTTTCACAGATCATATATGCTGAGGAATGGATAAATTAAATACAATTCTAGGACTTACGCACGCTCATTAATTTACCATGATATGAATAAACAAAATTGCGTCGTTTTCGGCTTTGGGAATAACTTATTGAGTAGGGTGCGTCAGATAGAGGGAATCTGTTTTTTTGTCAAAATATCGTGTCTGACGCACCCTACAAGGGATAAAATTTACCTCACATATTTGGGGAATCTTGTCAATGCGTAAATCCTAAATTCTTAAAAATCAGCTTTTTCTCCTACTTTTTGCTATTGGTAATACTTCCTTCAGAAGTCATCTGATTATCACGGGTGTAATAAATAATGAGTGACATTAGCATTCTATTAATTGAAGATCATGATTTAACGCGCATGGGACTCAAAACTGAATTGCAGTTGCATGGCGGTTTTAAGGTGGTGGGTGAGGCGTCCAGTGGGAATCTGGGACTAAAACTGCTAGAAACAACTAAACCGGATGTGGCTGTGATAGATGTCGGTTTACCCGATATGGATGGGATTGAACTGACGCGCAAGTTTAGACGTTATCAGGCGGAAACAGGACAATCGCAGACCAAAATATTGATTTTGACGATGAATAATTCAGAAAATGTGGTTTTGGCAGCCTTTGCCGCCGGCGCAGATTCTTATTATATGAAGGATACAAGTGTTAATAAATTCATTGAGGCTGTACAAGCAACGTTTCATGGTAACTCTTGGATTGATCCGGCGATCGCTAGTATAGTATTACGGAAAATGCGTCAAGGTGTCCCCGGTGATCATCAATCATTTGATAAGCCGAAAACTGTCAAAATTGAAGCCCTAGAAACAGAATATGAACAAGTTTTAGAAACTTACCCCCTCACCCAACGGGAACTGGAAATTCTGGCATTGATTGTGGCTGGTTGCAGCAATGGACAAATAGCCGAGAAGTTATATATTACTGTAGGTACGGTCAAAACTCATGTTCGCAATATTTTAAATAAACTCTGTGCTGATGATCGTACCCAAGCAGCAGTTCGGGCTTTACGTTCCGGTTTGGTGGTTTAGGGAAGGAGTCAGGAGTCAGGAGTCAGGATAAAGAAGGGAGAATGAATAAAAAAATTACCAATTGACCAATGACCAATGACTAATGACCAATGACCCTTTCTTGTAAACATTCTGCAATCCGTTGTGCTGCACCTGCACGTCCCATGCGTTGAATGCCGTTTTCAGCGATCGCATGGAGGATGTCAGGATTTTTGAGGAGAGATTGGATGGCTGGGAGAACTTGTGATGGTTGGTTGACAAGGGTGAGGGATATGCCTAAAAGCCGACTTTGGGCTTCTGCAAAACCGGGGTTATATTGAGGACCATTACCAGGGATAGCGATCGCAGGTTTTCCCAAACCGATGAATTGTTCCGTTGCTGTTCCAGCCATAGCGATCGCCACATCACCTAAATACAAGCAGTCATTATAGGCTTGTTGGGTCAAGATGAAGTAAGAATTTTTTTGTTGAAAAGTCAAACTGTCGGGGTCAGAAATTGGTAAAGGAGATTGCTCACACCGTCGCCAACCTTGGATATGTAAACTTTGTGATAAAATACTACAATCTAAACCAGGAGCGATCGCCCCTAAAAAAATCATCGTCCCCGCAGCCCCAAAAAAAGAATCTGGTCGTCGTAAACCAGCCATCAGTGCTGATACAGCAATCATGATGATTTCCCAATTATTGTAAGCTTCCGGCGCACGAGAACCGGGCAACAGAGTCACAACAAAAGGCCGAATCACCTCTTCGAGTTCAGCATCAGGAGGATATAACTGTTGTGCAGTTAAACTCGTCTGTAACCCATCCATCATGGGATTCCCCACATCTACAGCGGGAATTGACCATTTTTTGAGAATTTCCGTAGTCAGAGAATCTCTAGGAAACACCGCCCGACAACGACCACGACTCATCAACCACCTTTCCCAAGGATGGTAAATCGAACCAGAAAAATTTTCCCACCATGCGGACCTTGATTTCCTCGGTAACAATCCCATTTCGTCGCGGACATAATATTCTGATTTAGCCGTCCCCACAAAAGCATAATCAGCACCACTAATCACTGCAAACAGCAAAGGAACAATATCCCCTACAGCGAGAACAGCCTTTTGATTACCTAACTTAGTTTGTGAACTTACCCAACGGCGGATAGATTGAATTTGATTAAGAGTCAACTGCACCAAACCACCGCCAACATCACGCATTAATTCACGGCTATCCATATAAATAAAACCACCAGAAGGCATAGTTCGCACCTTACCAATCAGAGGAATATCTATTTTTTGATAAGCACGTCCTTCACCCACTATTGGTAAAGCAAAAATATCTGGTGGAGAAGATAATTGTTGTAAAGCCTGGATAATCCGCACAGCAATCATATCTTCCCCATGACCATTGCTTAAAACTAATAACTGTAATGGAGAATTGATCATTTTTCTAAATACTAGGAGTCAGGGGTGGAATTGTTGAGAATGGCTTTTGCATATTCCCCGGATTGCCATATCCGGGGTTCAGAAGCTTGATGATTTTTTTATCTGCATTTTTAACCCTTGACTCCACTCCCCGTATCAGTAGGGACAATGTATTTTTGTAAAAACAAAAATAATACTAACACTGGAGTAATAGAAATTACTGAACCAGCAGCCACTAACCGCCAATCTAAGGAAAATGTTCCCGCTAACTTAGCTACCCCCAATGGTAGAGTATATAAACTTTCATCCTGAATGACAATTAAAGGCCACAAGAAGTCACTCCAAGCACCAATAAAGACAAAGATAGCCAAAGTAATTAAGGCTGGGCGAATGGCAGGTAGCATTACGCACCACCATAATCCTAACTCAGAACTGCCATCTAAGCGAGCCGCTTCCTCAATTTCTTTTGGCACACTTATCAAAGCTTGTCGGAGTAAAAATATACCAAAAGCAGATGCTAAACTCGGAAAAATTATACCTAAGTAACTATTTCGCAATCCTAGTTGCACTGTTAAAATATATAAAGGAATCATGACAATTTGGAAGGGAATCATAATTGTGGACACAATGGCAATAAAAATCCCATTTCTGCCCACAAATGATAGTCTAGCCAAGGGGTAAGCCGCTAAGGAACAAAATAACAAATTTAAACCAACTGTTAATACTGATACTAATATACTATTGTATAAATAAGTTCCAAAAGGTAGAGATTGCCAAACTCTGGAGAAGTTTTCTAATGTTGGTTGATTGGGTAATAATTGGGGTGGTGACTGCCAGATATTTTCCGTTGGTGATTTTAAGGCTGTACTGATCAACCATAATAATGGAAATAGCATCACCAGAGCGATCGCTCCTAGTATGCCATAAATAGCTAAGGTTTGAATGCGAGAGTTTTTAAGAGTCATTATCTTGATAAAAATGATTAAACACGAAAGTAATTAACCTAATAATACAAAAAAATAACTAAATTTTGCGATATGATGAAATCGAAATTTTCAAAACAAGTAATATTTTCATGAAACTAGTTCTGAAAATAGCGGCATTTGTTACCATAATTATTTTTGTTAGTGTTAGCTTAGTCTCTATTCACAAAATTTCCCAAAGTCAGCCAACACAAACCCCTCAAATCACGGCAGACTGTATAACTAACCCCAACGTACCTTGTCATAGCTCAACAACATCTGTAAATACACAATTTATTCCCAATCAGCAATTAGATGATCAAGAGCGTTTCTTAGCAGTAATCGCCAAAAAAATCCCCACAATTCCCCAAATTGATACTTTTGAATATACTTTACTGCGTACTTATGGGACAGTATTTATTAATCAAAAGCCAGGAATTAACCTACCAGAAAAAGTGATTTTAGATAACGAATCAGCAACCCAATCTTTTCAGGATGCAATTAGTATAGCTTTAGTAAATGACACACAAGAATGTTATTTACAAAAAACAGCCGCTACCGCTTTAAATCAAGCCAAAAGTTTAGCAACCATTCCTTTAAAATCAGGTTACGCTGGAGATTGTCTTCGCGATTTTGCCACCAATTTAAGATTTTGGAACAAATACGCAAATAGCGAAACATTAACACAAGTAAAAGCCGGAAAAGAAACAAAAATTCTCGGCTTAGTTGCCCCCCCTGGCACATCACAACATCTTTGGGGATTAGCAATTGATTTACAAGTATCAACATCAGCCCAAAGACAGGCTTTAAATGAAAATGGCTGGTTTCAAACTGTAGTTAGTGATCTTCCCCATTGGACTTATTTAGGCTGGAGTGAAGATGATTTACCCAAATTTGGATTACAACAAAAAATTGTCCAAGGAATTAAATATTGGGTAACACCCATTTAACAGGAGTCAGGAGTCAGGAGTCAGTATGAAGAAGAAGGAAGAAGTAAATTAATTAATTTATCCCCCTGCCCCTGCCCTTACAAGGTGTAGGTTTTTTACATTCTGGTGAGGGCAAGACTTGGGCGACAAGGTGGACAAGATGACAAGGGAGGAAAACCCTACAGGATGATGTTTTTTGGCAACAATAACACACCGTTAAAAGACTATTGTGCGGATAAAATCTTCCTTGTCTACTTTCCCTCCAAGTCTTCCCAGTCTTGCCTTCACAGACAATATTAAAAACCTACCCTTGTCAGCTGCCCCTGCCCCCTGTTCCTTGTTCCCTCCTCCTTGTTCCCTGTTCCCTGTTATAAATAAACATATATCTAAATATTTGGAGTATTAACAATGAGTTTATTTGATGATTTAAGTCGGTTTTTAGAAAGTCGTTTAGAAGAATTCTTGCGAAATAATCCTCATTTAGAGTTAGAAGCACTATTAGAACAACTGCGGGAACAAGAAGAAGATACATTAAAATTAATTGCCGAGTTACAATTGCAAGAGAAGCGATCGCAAGATGAAATCCTCTCCACAGCCCAAGAAATTCAAAAATGGCATATCCGTATTCAAAAAGCCCAAGCCGCAGGTAGACAAGACTTAGCCACCCCAGCCCAAGAACGAGAAGCAGCGCTACTGCGGGAAGGAAATCAAATGTGGGGACAAATGCAAGGTTTGAAAGAACGCATTAACCAATCCCAAGAACTACTTCGCAAAATTCAACAACGTCGTCAAGAAGTCCAAACCAAAGCAACCGAATTACAAACAGCAAGAACCAAAGCACAAACCCAACAAAGATTAGAAACCGAAACTCATGGCTGGAATACAGCTACTAATTATAACAGTAATTTTGACGACTTAGAAGACACATTTCGCCGTTGGGAAACTGAAGACGAATTAGAAAAACTCAAACGCAACATGGGAAAATAATTATGCACAGAAAGATACCCGACTTCTTTGAGAAGTCGGGGATATGAACCTGATTAACGTTTATATTACCATCAACCCAGAGATTTTCAGGAAAAGCAATATCTATTTCTTGATTATCATTTAAAGTTAATTTAACAGATTGATTAGCAAAATTGTTAATAGCATTTTTTTCTGGACGAACTAATTTAAAACTTCCGTCCAAACGCCGTTCAAACTCTCGATATTCATCAGCAATTACAGAACCAATCGCCAGCAAAGATTTTGCCCCTACCCTGATTCTTGGGCAACCACGGGGGGTTTGCCCCTACCCTGATTCTTGGGCAACCACGGGGGGTTGGGCAACCACGGGGGGTTGGGCAACCACGGGGGGTTGGGCAACCACGGGGGGTTTGCCCCTACCCTGATTCTTGGGCAACCACGGGGGGTTGCCCCTACCCTGATTCTTGGGCAACCACGGGGGGTTTGCCCCTACCTTGATTCTTGGGCAACCACGGGGGGTTTACCCCTACCCTGATTCTTGGGCAACCACGGGGGGTTTGCCCCTACCCTGATTCTTGGGCAACCACGGGGGGTTTGCCCCTACCCTGATTCTTGGGCAACCACGGGGGGTTTGCCCCTACTTCCAAAAATCAATGATAAAAAAAGGTAGTTTTGTTCAAGACAAAACCACCTCCTCAAAAAGTAAACTCAAGTTAACGAGCTTGTCCGTGAGCAGAAGCCGCATCAATGGGCTTCATCAGATATAATTGTAATAACTGCCAACCATGGGATACATAGATTGGGAATTTTTGGAAGAATTGCAGGAATTTAGGAGTATTAGAGCTAGAAATTGCTGCCAATTTTTCGTTATTTTTGACGCAAACATCTAAACGCTGATAAAACGCTGGGTTCTCAACATCCAAAATAACTGGGAAGACTCTACCAGCAGTTTCATTAGTCTTCTTGATTACATGAATATCATAATCACGCGCATCCAAGCCCAAGGAAGCATAGAAATCTTTGCGTTGAATATCATTGAGATACATAGTTGCAAACACTGACAACAAGAAGAAGCGACTCCATAGTTTTGCTCTCCAGTCATTCAACATTTGTGGCTGCGCTCTCATAACCGCATCAAAGAAATCACCGTGACGGTTTTCATCCTGACACCAGTTCTCAAAAAAGTTGAAAATTGGATAAATTTGATCTTCAGGATGGGCTTCTAAATGACGATAAATGGTGATATAGCGCCAATAACCAATCTTTTCAGAAAGATAGGTAGCGTAGAAGATGAATTTGGGCTTAAAGAACGTATAACTACGGCTCTTAGTCAAAAATCCTAAATCTAAAGAAAGATTAAAGTCTGACATAGCTTTGTTCAAGAACCCAGCATGACGGGCTTCATCCCGTGACATCAGGTTAAAGCCTTCAGCTAAAAGAGGGCTTTTATCCTTCAAGCGACGGCCGAGTTCTTTGTATAGCAAGAAGCCGGAAAATTCTGCTGTACAAGAACGTTCGAGAAATTCAACGAACAATTTGCGAGTTTCTCCGTCAATAGAGTCCCAAGATTTTTCAAACTGAGCATCCCGAACAAAGTGATGGCGGTTGTAGTCAATGCGGAATTCTGCAATAATAGCTTCTAATTCCTCTTCATTGACGGAAAGATCCATCTGCGCCATTTCATCGAAATCGGTTGTGTAAAACCTTGGTGTTAAAAGGGTTTCTTTAGCAGGGGACTTAATTCCAGAACGGATTTCGTCAAAGCCTGGTTTTTTGAGGGAGTCTACCATGTTTTGATTTGCTCTTTTATCTTTCTGTTCTTGATTACACCAGAAAGCTGATCCTTATGCTCTCACAAGGTGCAAGGGACAACAATTATGATTTTGTATGAAATTCAGTGTAGCAATATCTAGCCCAGAAATGAGCAGATAAATGATTAAGAGTTGCAAAAATCCACAAAAAACGATTTACAGTTTATTCTGGTGGCAATAGGAATGATGGGTTTAATGTCGCCTTTGAGGACAGGAAGGTTAAATTAGCCAAAACCGAGGAAAATCATGTAAGCTGGGAAAATACAAGGCATTATTAATTGGGCTGGTAATATGGTGCTGAAAAATATCGCCAGCAGTGATGTTTTATACTATAATGTCGAACCTTCTGTGCTGGTTACTCCGGTGGGACATAATGTGTTTGTGTTGACACTCATGAAAAACCAGAACTACAGTATTTGGCTGAACAATGCAATTCTTAACTGTCCTGTAATTTCTGAATTATTGTTAGCTTAAAAGGATGTTAATCAATGCTCAACTTTTACTACAATTTCAACGCTGTCAGCGACGACCTTTTTTAGATGTTCATGGTGATTATCTTCAGCGAGAGATTCCCAATGAGTTAATGCTGAAGGTGCAGAAGGACAAAAGCCTTCATCATCAGCGGATAGTCAGAAAGTTAAGTTATTCCGAACCGGATTATGTTGCGAGTGATTGGCAAGCAGGAGCAGCATCAACTCTAGCACTGATGCAGCAAGGAGTGAGTTATATTCGTAGTGGTGTAATATTAACTACCTATTGTGAAAAATATACTTTGCTGAGTCGCCCAGATTTGCTTGTGAAACAGCCGGGGAAATCCTGTTTTGGAAATTGGAACTATGTCCCGGTTAATATTGAATTGGGTAAGCGTCCTAAGCAAGAATATCAGGTAGTTATTGCTTTTCACGCCCAAGTTTTAGCTATGGTTCAGGATGTGATTCTGAGTAAGGCTGGGCTGATATTGCGAGATAAAGATAAAACTTATGTGGTGGATTTGGACAAATGGACACCACAAATGCTGGATATTTTAGAGGAATATATTCAAGTTATTGAGTCGGTGGAAGCGCCGGAAATTTTTATTTCTCGGCAGAAATGTAATCTTTGTCCCTGGTATAATTATTGTTATGCGAAAGCGAGATGTCAAGAACATCTGTCTCTGTTGCCAGGTGTAACACCGATTCGCTACGCTCAACTGCAAAATTTGGACATCACTACTTTAGAAGCACTGGCACATACCCATCCTAGCACCTTAGAAAACTTAACAGGATTTGATAGTAATGTGGCAGCTAAATTAGTTGTCCAAGCCCAATCTGTATTCACCAAACAACCCTTGATTCTTGCTGATTCCTTTTCTTTAGAATATCTGACTTTTACAGCCCCGATTGAACTTTATTTTGATATTGAAGCCCAGCCAGATTTAAATTTAAATTATCTTTTAGGTGTTTTAGTTGTGGATAGAGTTGCTAATACTGAACAGTTTTATGCTTTTTTGGCGGAACAACCAGAACAAGAACCTCTAATTTGGCAACAATTTTTAAATTTAGTGAATCAATATCCCCAAGCACCAATTTATCATTTTTGTCCTTATGAAGTGGATACAGTCAAACGCCTGGGAAAACTGTACCGCACACCTCATGCTCAAATTCATCCTCTCCTGAATCGGTTTGTTGATATTTATGAACAATTAATTCAAAGTGTGGCTTTACCAATAGATAGTTATGCGTTAAAAACTATTGCCCGCTGGGTGGGGTTTGAATGGCGTGAACAAGAAGCCAATGGTGCTAAATGTATTTACTGGTATGATAAGTGGTTAGAAACAGGCGATCGCACTTTATTAGCACTCATTCAAGACTACAACGAAGATGACTGTCGCGCCACCCGTACTGTCAAAGATTGGCTAGTCAGTTTTTTCACAACTACATAAAACTTCTTTCTTTTTCCTTCTTACTTCTTCCTTCCCTCTTTTTCCTGACTTCTGACTCTTATTATTCTATGTTGCATCTTCCAAAATTTCGGAAACCATTCCTGATTCTCATCTTTACCATTTCCTTAATTTTTATTAGCTTTCTGTTTAATAATTTCGCTTCCGCTTCTTTAATTATCAACAGCATAGAATTTATTGGTCAAGCCACCTTACCCACAGGTTTAACTTTCCAAAAAACCGAAATTGGCGGGTTATCGGGAATAACTTACGATGCCAAAAATAACCTATATTATGCAATATCAGATGATCGTGGGCAAAAAGCACCACCTCGTTTTTATACTTTAACAATTGACCTCAGCAAAAGTAAATTAACCAATAACAATGTTATTCCCGTAAGTGTCACAAACTTATTAAATACGAATAATCAACCATTTCTCCCCAATACCACTGATACAGAAGGGATTGCCATAACTAATCAAGATACCATATTTGTTTCCTCCGAAGGTGATGTAGACAGACTCATCAATCCCTTTATTAAAGAATTTGCACTGGCTTCTGGACAAACAATGAATACCCTACCCATACCGGATAAATTTTTGCCTGATTCTCAAAAGCAAAAAGGCATTCGCAACAACTTAGCCTTTGAAAGTCTCACCATTACACCTAATCAAAAACTTCTATTTACAGCCACCGAAAACGCCTTAATTCAAGATGGTACAGCAGCCCAATCAGGTGTTGGTACATCTTGCCGCATTTTGCAATATAACCTCTTAACCAAGCAGCTAGAACAGGAATTTCTCTACCAAACAGAACCAGTGACACCGTTGTTTAATCCTATAGGTAAATTTGCTGGTGGCTTACCTGATTTAGTAGCGATAGATAATGCAGGAAACTTTCTCGGTATAGAAAGAAGTTTCACAGGTTTGGGATTTACAGTTTTTCTGTTTCAGGTTTCCCTAAATAACGCCACAGACATCCATAGCTTAGACAGCATTACCAAAATTGACCCTGATAAAATCCAGCCAGCAGAAAAAAAACTCCTCTTAGATCTACGAACTTTAGATGTATCATTAGATAATATTGAGGGATTGACTCTAGGTGAAAAACTCCCCGACGGACAACCATCACTAATTCTAATCAGCGATAATAATTTTAATGGACTACAACAAACCCAAATTTTAGCCTTTAAGCTGAAAATTGAATCTCCACTAACTAAATTATTACGCCGCCTCAGAATACCTAACTTTTAAAATTGACATACTCACCGACCTGAAGGTGCGGTGATTCTTGACACTTCACCAGAACACGCCACAAGTGGTCTTATCGTCCCTCCATGTCCGTTTAAAGTCTCCCAATGCCCTATGGCGACTATAACCAAATTTTAGCATAAAGCCGTCCTGGAAGGACGGGGCTTGTGTCCCGTCTTTTTGGTCAAATTATCTGGTCTGAGGCACCCTACAAGAAATAGATTTTGTTGGTGCGTAAGCCCTAACTTACCTTTGAAAAAAATTTTTCTCAAACTACTTGACAAAAATAAAAAGACTGGGCATAATGGTGAGAGTGCAAGTTAAGCAAAAACGCAAGGGACTGTAGTTCAATTGGTTAGAGCACCGCCCTGTCACGGCGGAAGTTGCGGGTTCGAGCCCCGTCAGTCCCGTTCTAAAATACTGAATATAAGATAAAGAGTTCATCAAAGAAACTCATAGGTTTTAATTTCAGTTATGTGTAATCATGATTTGTAAAAGAGAGAATTAACTGTGACTGTCAGAGTTCGCATAGCTCCGAGTCCTACCGGAAATCTACATATTGGTACAGCGAGAACCGCTGTATTTAACTATTTGTTTGCTCGTCACCATGATGGCAAGTTTATTTTAAGAATCGAAGATACTGATTTGGAGCGATCGCGTCCAGAATACACAGATAATATTCTGGATGGACTACGCTGGTTAGGATTGAATTGGGATGAAGGTCCATTTTTCCAATCTCAACGCCTCCATCTTTACAAAGAAGCCGTTCAAAAATTAGTAGACCAAGGATTGGCTTACCGCTGCTACACCACATCTGAAGAATTAGATGCACTGCGAGAAGGGCAAAAAGCTAGAGGGGAAGCACCTCGCTATGATAACCGTCACCGTCACCTCACCCCAGAACAAAGGGCAGAATTTGAAGCTCAAGGACGTTCTTCGGTAATTCGTTTCCAAATCGCCGATAGCCGAGAAATTGTCTGGAATGATTTAGTCCGGGGGAAAATGAGTTGGCGTGGTAGCGATTTGGGTGGTGATATGGTGATTGCTCGCGCTGCTAGTGATGGTACTGGTCAACCACTATATAATTTTGTGGTGGTTGTGGATGACATTGATATGCAAATTAGTCATGTCATTCGTGGTGAAGACCATATCGCCAATACTGCTAAACAAATCCTATTGTATGAAGCTTTCGGGGCGAAGATTCCCGAATTTGCCCATACACCTTTAATTTTGAATCAAGAAGGGCGCAAATTATCGAAACGGGATGGAGTAACTTCCATTTGCGACTTTCAGAATATGGGCTTTACGGCGGAAGGTTTAGTCAATTATATGACTTTACTGGGCTGGTCGCCGGCGGATTCTACCCAAGAAATTTTCAATTTAGAATCAGCAGCTAAGGATTTTGGCTTTGAGCGAGTGAATAAAGCTGGTGCTAAATTTGACTGGGATAAGTTGGATTGGTTAAATAGCCAATATCTCCACAGTATGCCAGTTGATAAGCTGACAGATTTACTTATCCCCTACTGGGAAAAGACTGGGTTTGCATTTACAGGAGGAAGAGAACGTCCTTGGTTAGAGCAGCTAGTGGGGTTAATTGCTGCTAGTTTGACTCGGTTGGTGGATGCGGTGGAGATGACCAAAGTATTTTTTACTGAGGGGGTAGAATTGACTGAGGAAGGCAGCCAACAATTACAGCAAGCAGGGGTGAAGACTGTACTGCAAGCAATTATCACAGCTTTAGAAAGTCAGCCGGAGTTATCAGCGGATATTGCCCAAGATATTATTAAGCAGGTTGTGAAATCAGAAAAGGTGAAAAAAGGCTTAGTCATGCGATCGCTCAGAGCAGCATTAACAGGGGATGTACATGGACCAGATTTAATTCAATCTTGGTTACTACTTAATCAGATTGGTTTAGATAAATCCCGCTTAAATCAAGCAATTAGCAATAATTAATTACCGGGTATTGGGTCAGAATTTTCTGGAATTTTAAATTCTCCCTGCGGTACTCAAGTCTTTTCTCTAAAGGAACTTGAGACCGTAAATTCATGTCTTCAAAGGTATTTAGAACTCTTTATATAATTGCAATGTCAAAAACAGCTTTTCCTACAGGAATCATAGTTGTACTCTGCGTTACAGTCGGATTTAATCCAGTGGCTCATGCTCAAACAGCCGCGCCGATTTTTGGAGATGTGACTATTCAACATCCATTTTCTCCAGATCCCTTGACAGTCAGGGGAATGAGTGGTGGTGCAATACCGGGAAGTAAAATAGCAGGAAAAGCAGAAACGCCACCAACTGGACTCTGTCAAGGATTTATGGATCAAACTCCAGACCATATTTTGAAACTGACGAGTAAGTTTGAATACCTAAAATTAGTTGTTGACAGTCCTAGTTCTAATGATACAACCATGATTATTAAAGGACCTGGTGGAACTTGGTGCAATGATGACTTTGACGGCAAAAACCCTGGTATTGTTGGGGAATGGCTACTAGGTACTTATCAAATTTGGATTGGTTCTTATAAGGACAATGAATCCCTACCTTATACCTTGAAAATCACGGAAGGTAAGTAATGCAGGAGTTCGGAGTTCGGAGTTAGAAGGGTGGTGTATGGGCTTTTGTCTCTTCATTCAAGTGCCGCTATACCAATTTTAATAATGTAAAGCTTGTACAGTAAGCCTTTAACAATCCAAAATCTTATCAGGAGCGGGTTCTGACTGTTTTTATATCAGCTTTTTACCCTGAGCTTGTGCTTGTGTGCTAAGTTTGTATTAGAATTAAGTTAAGTTTAATTAAGATTCTTGATAAAAATCGTGGATCTGCCATAGAACATCTCATTCTCAAACTGTCTGAACTGTGATTTTGATGATTTCTGTGATTTTTGTGATTAATTGATTGCTTTCGCAAATTAATTAACCATCTAAATCAAATTAATCACGCAAATCATCATCCGCTGAAACTGTAATTTTTATGATGTTTATGATTAATTGCTGTGACAAATTAATTAATCATCTAAATCAGATTAATCACGTGAATCATAGTTAGGATATCTGTTGTATAGCATATTGACATTTAGAGGCAAATTAAAGATGAAATTCTCTTGGAGAGTCGTAGCACTCTGGTCAGTGTTGGCTTTGGTAATCGGCTTTTTCTTCTGGCAAGGTGCTTTTGCAGGCGTTCCTGCGGATACAAGTAAAAACGCTGCCAACACCCGTATGACCTACGGGCGCTTTCTGGAATACTTGGATGCAGATCGTGTTACCAATGTGGATCTATACGATGGTGGTAGAACAGCAATTATTGAAGCTAATGACCAAGACATCGAAAACCGCACTCAACGCTGGCGGGTAGATTTGCCTGTGAATGCTCCTGAATTAATCCAAAAGCTGCGGGAGAAGCAAGTCAGTTTTGACGCTCATCCGATGCGAAATGATGGGGCAATCTGGGGACTTTTGGGTAATTTAGTTTTCCCTGTTTTATTGATTACTGGCTTGTTCTTTTTGTTCCGTCGTTCTAATAATCTTCCCGGTGGTCCTGGACAAGCGATGAATTTCGGCAAATCCCGCGCTCGTTTCCAAATGGAAGCAAAAACTGGGGTGAAGTTTGATGACGTAGCGGGAATTGAAGAAGCGAAGGAAGAATTACAAGAAGTTGTAACTTTCCTCAAGCAACCTGAGAAATTTACTGCTGTGGGCGCTCGCATTCCCAAGGGTGTGCTGTTGGTTGGACCTCCCGGAACTGGTAAAACTTTACTGGCAAAAGCGATCGCTGGTGAAGCTGGTGTACCTTTCTTCTCTATCTCCGGTTCGGAATTTGTGGAAATGTTTGTGGGTGTGGGTGCTTCCCGTGTCCGTGACTTGTTTAAAAAAGCCAAAGATAATGCTCCTTGTATCATCTTTATTGATGAAATTGACGCTGTTGGTCGTCAACGGGGCGCTGGTATCGGTGGTGGGAATGATGAACGGGAACAAACCCTCAACCAACTATTAACAGAAATGGATGGATTTGAAGGCAATACGGGCATTATTATTATTGCTGCTACTAACCGTCCTGATGTCCTAGATGCGGCTTTGTTGCGTCCTGGTCGTTTCGATAGACAAGTAACTGTAGATGCACCGGATATTAAAGGTCGTTTAGAAGTATTACAAGTTCATGCTAGAAATAAGAAATTAGATCCTAGCGTATCTTTGGAAGCGATCGCTCGCCGGACTCCTGGATTTACCGGTGCAGATTTAGCTAACCTGCTCAACGAAGCGGCAATTCTCACAGCGAGAAGACGGAAAGAAGGGATCACTTTACTAGAAATTGATGATGCTGTTGATCGGGTAGTTGCTGGTATGGAAGGTACTCCCTTGATAGACAGCAAGAGTAAGCGGTTGATTGCTTACCATGAAATCGGCCATGCTTTGGTCGGGACTTTACTCAAAGACCATGACCCCGTGCAAAAAGTGACTCTGATTCCCAGAGGACAAGCTCAGGGTTTAACTTGGTTTACACCTAATGAGGAACAAGGTCTAATTAGCCGTTCTCAGCTAAAAGCCAGAATTACCGGGGCTTTGGGTGGTCGGGCTGCTGAAGAAGTAGTTTTTGGATCAGCGGAAGTCACCACCGGTGCGGGTGGAGATTTGCAGCAGTTGTCAGGAATGGCACGACAAATGGTAACACGGTTTGGAATGTCTGATTTAGGTCCTTTATCTCTGGAAAGCCAACAGGGTGAAGTGTTCCTGGGTCGTGACTGGACAACCCGTTCTGAGTATTCTGAAGCGATCGCTTGTCGTATTGATGGTCAAGTCAGAATGATTGTGGAAGAATGCTATAGCAACGCTAAGAAGATCATGCGTGATCATCGTAGTCTCGCAGATCGTTTGGTTGATTTGTTGATTGAGAAAGAAACCATTAATGGTGACGAGCTTCGACAAATTGTGGCTGAGTATGCGGAAGTACCTGATAAGTCTCAGTTTGCCCCCATGCTGTAAGGGTTGATTTTGAATCAATCAGATCCCCGACTTCTTAAAGAAGTCGGGGATCTTGTCGTTTTATTATTATTGCAAGATAGTTCTTCCTTATCGCTTTTATGATAACATTTTAAAACTTGTTTGTCAATACCATAAATCTCTTTTTTTCGGTTGGCGTTTTTGCGTTTTTTAGCGAAACATCATGGGCTGATGATGTAAATCAGGAAGACAGAGAATTGATTCCCTGTCTTCTAGCTAAAGTTCGTTTTAATTGAACAAGAAATTACCACCAAAGAGGTTGATATTCGCATTGGCGCTGGTAAATCCAGGGCATCCTGCCCGTCTTTGATGATTAGCGGGCTTTTCGGACTGCACCACAAGAAATTTTTGGGTATTTTTTTAATTGGAAGTCCCTAAGATCCTATATAGAATCAATTAAGGTTTTCAGATTTTACCGGTGGGGAAGAAACCGAATAGTTTGACTACTCCACTAATTAAGGCTATAATCACTGCTACTAGAACTCCACGATTAATAAATTCTTGGTTATCTAGCCTTTTATCAATACCAATAACTTTTTCTTCTAGGGTCTTAATTTCCCCTGATAGTTTTTCATCTAGGCTTTTAATTTCCCCAGATAGTTTTTTATCTAAAATTTTAATTTCCCCAGATAGTTCTACCTGACCAATTTCCAGTTTATTTAGTCTACTATCAATAGTTTCTAGTTTTTGATTGACCTCAACAAATTGCTTCTCCATTTTTTGATTGACTTCAGCAAATTGCCGATCCATTTTTTGGTTGACTTCGGTAAATTGCTTCTCTATCTTTTGATCTAAACGAGATAATATTTCTTCCAGGGTATAAGTGAGAGTTGGTGGGTTAGTTGTCATATATTTTCGTGATAGTTGTTTTATGAACAATAACAGCAGCACCTGTCATTTTACCCCACTCTCACTGTGAAGGAGAAGGGACTTGTTTACAAAAAAAGGGAATAGGGAACAGGGAACAGATAAGAAACAAAAGTTACTGAGTTTAAAGTTCAGTCAAGAAAAAGATGTTTTGGTTCTTCGGTACTTGTTATGCTAAACCGAGAAGTTAAGAGATCTCTGCCTTCACAGACAACTTATTCACCAAACCCTATTTATTTAAGAGACTTCCCATTAAAAAAATACCCAAAAATTTCTTGTGGTGCGGGCATCTTGCCTGCTAATCATCAAGGACGGGCAGGATGCCCATCCCACAAGATTGGATAATTTATTTTTTGTTGTTCCCTAAGAGACTTCCCATTAAAAAAATACCCAAAAATTTCTTGTGGTGCGGGCATCTTGCCTGCTAATCATCAAGGACGGGCAGGATGCCCATCCCACAAGATTGGCAAGCAGTTCATCTTTTTTGTGGAGTTATCTAACTCAAATCAGATGAACTAACAAGCATCTTAATCTATATAAATGGTGTTAAATCTAAATGTTCTTCAATTTGAGTAGCTAAAGAATCTAACATTTGCTCTCGCTGTTCTTTGTAGTTAGCTACACCTGTGGGTAAAGATTTCAAACCCCGTTGTTGCCGGAGACGATTTACCCAAGCCCGTCGCCAAGGTCCATTATCAAAAATTCCATGTAGATAAGTTCCCCAAACTGATTGACAACTATCTACTAACCCTAAATTAGCATCATCAAATAGAGGCTGACAGGATTTTTGATCTGCTGGGTTTTCTATCCTGGATCTTCCTTGGTGAATTTCAAACCCAGTCACAGGTAAACCCGCTTGGGGATAATTGGAGGTAACTTGACGCTGACGGGCAGTTTTTTGACCAGTAATTACTGTTTTAATGGGTAATAAACTTAACCCTGGATATTTACCAACTTGTCCTTCCATGCCTTCTGGATCAGCTATAGATTGTCCCAACATTTGAAACCCGCCACAAATGCCTAAAACCGTGCCACCAGAAGCCGCATAGTTTTGAATTGCTTCCGCCATACCGCTTTTTTGCAAGGTAATTAAATCGGCAATGGTGGTTTTTGTTCCTGGGATAATTACTGCATCTGGATGTCCTAAACTTTGCTTAGGATGTAAATATTTTACTGTGACTGATGGTTCTGATTCCAAGGGGTCAAAATCTGTGAAATTGGCAATTCTGGGTAAACGAATCACAGCAATATTTAGTTCAGAGTTAGCTTTTGTGGGTTTGCGTTCTAGTAAATCTAGGGAGTCTTCCGCTGGGAAAACTTGTTCTAAATAGGGAATCACGCCGACAACTGGTATCCCTGTGCGTTCTTCTAACCATTTAATTCCGGGTTCGAGAATTGAGCGCTGTCCTCGAAATTTGTTAATGACGACTCCTTTAATTAGGGCGCGTTCCTCTGGATCTAATAGTTCTAATGTGCCAATAACATGAGCAAATGCTCCACCTCTATCAATATCAACTACTAAAAGTGTGGTTGCATTTAAGTGTTTTGCCACCCGCATATTCGTTAGGTCTTTGTGTTTGAGATTAATTTCGGCGGGACTACCAGCACCTTCACAAACGAGGGCATCAAACTCTGTAGATAGGTATTGTAGACATTCTTTGATGGTCTGCCAACCAATCTCAAAATATTGTTCGTAATAATCTGTGGCGCTGACTTTACCTATGGCTTTACCTTTGAGGATAATTTGCGATGTCATATCCCCTTGAGGTTTCAGTAAAATTGGGTTCATTTCTACCAGGGGGGCTATTCCCGCCGCCCAAGCTTGCACTGCTTGAGCATAGCCTATTTCACCACCACTGGCGGTAACATAGGCGTTTAAAGCCATATTTTGACCTTTAAAGGGAGATACTCGCCAGCCACGTCGGGAAAGAATCCGACAAATAGCTGTGGTTATCAGTGATTTCCCAGCGTGGGATGTTGTTCCCACTACCATGATTGATTTCATTTTTAACTATAATTTAGTATGTTGAGATTCAGTAGTGCATCGGTGAATAAATTGTTATACTGCAAACGGTTCATAGTTTAAAGAAAGATGGAACCCCTCTGGTAAACCTCTCCTTTGCACCTCTCCCTAACCCTCTCCTCTTAGGAGAGGGAAAAGGAATAACATTTAATACTGGAGAGGCTTTGAACTTGTTCTTTGTGTTATGAGAAAGTCCAAGTTTTAACCGTTTTGAGTATATTCTTTTAAACTTGCATAAGTACGGCGGGCAAGATGCCCACCCCACCAAAGTTTTCAGCGCAATTAATGTCGGTTAAAAGGGTAAACGTAACCAACGAGTTATAAAATCATTGTAGCGATCGCTCAGGGAAGGATTACGCAATTCCTGATCTTTTAACTTGACAATTAATTGATGACCCAAGGGAGTTAGGCGAAAACTGTCTGTAATGCCTTGTCCATCAACTTCTCGCCGCAATACTCCCACATCAATCAACCAGGCTAAAGCGTTTTCACAGGTCAATTCTGATAACGGTTGCTTGGTGTAATTTTGCTGAGTTCCTTTCTCCATTGCTATAGCACCTAGTTGGATACTTTGGCTAGTCATGGCTATAAACAAATTCAGGTTAAAGGGTGAACAGGTTAGCGATCGCTCGGCTCTTTCTAGGGCTTTGCTAGTATAAACTAAGGGTTTAAGGTTGGAGGAATCCACTGTAGGCATTTTTCTTACTCTAAGTTAGGCTTTTTGTCAATGCTTGGAAAATAAATACCTCTTTGGCAGAATATTCGGTAAGCAAGTTATAAGGGAAATGCCGAAAACCCTTGAAGATGTAGCTTCCTAAGTCAGCTACATCTGTGCTTTAGACAAGGGATGAAGGCTAGAGGCAGGATTTATCCTGCATTGATTTTAATCCATATTCGTGATACAACTATATTGTCACTAAAGACGTAAAAAGCTACCGAGGGACTCTCGGAAAGTTACGCTTGTCAGATATGATTTCGCCCGCCAGGTCCAAGGAAATCAGGGCAAGAACCCAAATATTTAAGGCAGTGCCTGAAACTGGGATAACTGAGGGATATAGACTGAAACTCTCTATAGAATCTCCGCGTCTTTAGACCGGAGAGTGTCAATGTAAAATCTTGATTGCATGAATATTTTCTAAACAGGATAAGGTGAATTATGCCTCTAACAGTTGGTACAGACGCACCTGCATTTACCACTACAGATACTAACGGTAATACAGTTTCATTGTCTGATTTTAAAGGTAAAACCGTAGTTCTCTACTTTTATCCCAAAGATGACACACCTGGCTGCACTAAACAAGCTTGCAGTTTCCGCGATGCTCAGTCAGAATATACAAGTAAAGGTATTGTTGTGTTAGGTGTGAGTGCTGATGGTGAGGCAGATCACCAAGCATTTACCCAGAAGTATAATCTGAATTTCCCTTTACTAGCTGATACCAACAAAAGTATCATCGCTGCTTATGATGTTGATGGTGGTGGTTATGCCAAGCGTGTTACCTACATAATTGATGGTGATGGCAAAATCATTGATGTTGATGCTTCTGTTAACACTAGTACCCAAGCCAGTGATGTTTTGGCAAAACTGGGACTTTAATCATCAAGTAACTTCTTGAGGGCGCAGACTTTGCGCCCATTATTTCCCATTTACAGCAATTTCCAATCATATTAAGGTACATCCTAGCCCCCTCCCCGCAAGCGATGAGGGGGTTGGGGGTGGGGTTCTTGTTCCAGGTTTGATGACAATTTGCTGTAAGTGTTATTTACCTGATGATGGTGAAATCTGTAAAGGAAAGAGATTTTGTCCAGGGATAATGACAGAGGTGCCTGGATTTTGTTGTAGTTGAGGTTGAAGTAGTTTCTGTTGTTCTGCCTTAAATGCGGCTATGGCTGGATCTAACTGTTGATTTTGTTGTTCCGCATTCCATTGGGTCTTGCTCATTTGCAATGTGTGCATGAGACTGAGGGGGTTGAAATCTGAGCCATTACCAGATAAGGTATTGCTATTGCGATCGCTTTCCAAAGTCCCAAAAGGTTGATTAGGATCAGCTAAGGTGGGCGATACTCCTAATAGAGAAGCGAAACTCATGCCGGCGATAGTGGCAACAATAATTTTGCGAACTGGTAAAAATGGACTTTTCATGAAATTGCCCCTTATATATTTTTAAGCAAGACTGCGGCGTAGTTGAGGTTGAATACTCAATAAAGCCACTATTGCAAAACCGAGTAATACTAACAACGCTACCCCAAAGGTAACATCACCCCAAAAGGCGTGCATAACGATATCATTTAATCCCCAACTGCTGTGTAAATACAAATAGCGAATGGGTTCAATTGCATAGCTGAGAGGGTTGAGGGTGGCGATAACCTGCAACCAACCGGGCATGAAAGATAAAGGTGCTAAGGCTGTGCTGGCGAATAATAGCGGGAGGTTAGTGACAAAAATCACGGCGATAAGTTCAATGTGTCCGGGTAATGCAAAGGCTAAACCTAAAGAAATAGCGGTGACACCTAAAGCTAGGAGAAAGACAATGAGAGCGATCGCACATAATCCTGTAATATCAGGTAAACCAGCCCCTAAAAATGCCGCTGCTGCCACAATTACCGCTGCTTGGAGTAAACTTTGGCTAATAATAAAAATAGCAGAAGCAAAAACAATTGAAAAGCGCGAAGCTAGAGGTGCAACCAGCAAGCGGTTTAAAAAGCCAAATTCTCTATCAAACATCACAGGTAAGCCAGCATTTAACGCCCCCGCAAAAGCAGTAAATACTATCACACCTGCTGCTAAAAATTGTCCGTAATTTGTCGTACTACCAAATAAGCCTGTAGGCGCATTTTGGAATAAAGCCCCAAACAAAACCAACCACATAACAGGCTGAATAATCCCGGCTATCAGGCTAGAGGGACGACGTTGGAGTTGAATAAATAGACGACGGGTTAAAGCAAAAGTTTCTTGAACAATTTCTGCCAAGAAATTTGAGTTTGTATTCACAACTACATTAGATGAGGTGAGTTCTTGCCAATTCATCACTGCTTTATCATTATTCATAGGGAATGCTAAAAGTAAGGAGTCAGGAGTCAGGAGTCAGGAGAAATATTTTTCTCTTGTGTTTTTTGTTGAGGCAACCATTCTGAATTGTGACAAATGTATCAATTATAAACATCTCTGTAGTTTTTAATTAGCAAAGAATATTTATAATTCTTAATACTATATTATAACCAATATCCAATAATATCAAAGTAGAGCGATCGCAAAGCGCTCCGCAGGAATCGCCATTTTGATAAAGTTACTATCCATTTCCATCTAAAATGCTAATTTGGATTTGGTGAAGACGGGGACCAATCACAGAGATAACCGTAAATTCAAGATTGTCATAATGAAAAATTTCGCCTTTGTGCGGGATTTTTTGGCATTGATAAAGCAAAAATCCGCCCAAAGTTTGGTATTCTCTAATTAAAGGTAAATTAAGATGTAAGATTTGATTAACTTCTTCCAAATTAATTTGCGCTTGCACCAAAAATGTCTGTTTGTCTACCATTTGAATCAGTAAATCATTGGTGCTGTCAAGTTCACCAGCATGACCAATAATTTCCGCAATAATATCTTGAATAGTTACCAGTCCCACAGTTCCCCCAAATTCATTCACTACCATCACCATAGCGGGCTTCTCTTGCTGCATCATTGGCAAAAGTTCACTTAAAAGAGTTTGTTCTGGTACAAATCTAGGTGGGCGCATCCAAGGCTGGATTTGTGTTTCTGGTGTGATTTTCCCTAACGCCAAAGGTTGTGCTAAATCTTGAAAGTAAACTACACCGCGAATATCGTCCAAAGATTCGCCAATAATAGGATAGCGAGAGTGTCCAGTGGCGGCTATTTCCTCAAGTAAGGTTTGAAAACTGGCAGTTATGGGGATACCAATAATGCTAGTGCGAGGAATCATGATGTCTTCAGCGGTAATATCCCCAAATTCAAAGACGTTATTTAAAAGTTCTCGTTCAGCATTCTCTAAACCTGTAGATTCTCGTTCTGTAGAGATAATTAATTGTAACTCTTCCGGTGTCACAGGCGGTCGCCAACTTTGACCCGTGTATTCAATCCCAAATAATCGTAATAGCCAATGAGTTGATTGATTAAGAACCCAAATAAAGGGACTGAAAAACCGGACTATAGATTTAACTGATGGTCCCAAAAATCTAGCTAGTTGCTCTGAGTATAACATAGCTACTGATTTTGGACACAATTCTCCTAAAACAATTTGCAAGTAAGCAATAGCAAAAAAGGCAATGGGGACTGATAAAGAATGAGCGAGTAAGTAATTAATTCTCACACTTAACGGCCAAGAATCGAGCCATTTTTCTACCAATACAGCAATTGTACTTTCGCCAATCCAACCCAGCGCCAAACTAGAAAGGGTAATACCTAATTGGGCTGTAGATAGTAGTCTATCAATACTACGTTGTAATGTTTCCACTGCGATCGCTCGAATATCACCAGCTTGTACCAACTGTTGAATCCGAGTTCGTCGCACCGTCACCATTGAAAACTCCGCCGTCACAAAAAAAGCATTGATAGCAATTAGCACTAGCACGCTACACAATCGCAGTCCTGTATCTGTCCAACTTAAGGTAGAAAAAGCACTCACTGTCTAAGATAGTGTAGAATTTGACAACTGGAGCAAAAAAATCCCAAATCACCTGAGTTAGGAGTTCGGAGACGCTACGCGAACGGAATTATAATTTTTTCAACGAGATCATAAGGGTTTGAGACTCCTCGTTGGGGCAGTTTTCCACAAATTATCTTATGTCGAACTCAGGTTAAATCGAATCTTAAATTAGGGCGAGGAGTCAGGAGTCAGGAGTCAGGAGGAAAAATGAGAGAAAGACAAGAATAATATTAAATCTGGAAAAGTAACCAGTAAATGAACGGTTTCAACGCTTATTCATTCCTTGCACCTAATTCACCTTTTTAACCCTAAAACTCTTGATTTATTAAGTTTTTGGCTTATATGTCTATATCTTGCGTAACAACGCAGGAATCATACGCCACGCTCTCAGCAAACCCTAATTATCTTTCTCTACAGGAATATCAGACAATTGTAACTTGAGTTTTTGAGCCGGATAATCAGTTAAAGATAAAGATATCTGCTTGACATCATCAAGTAAAGCAGTGGGAATGCTGATTGTACCTTTAAATTCTGCACCTTTGGCGGGCAGTTCTGCGGGTAAACCTTCAGTAATTGCACTCAAAGTTCTGCCTTTATCATCAGTAATATCTAAAAAGCTATAGAGAAACCGCACAGACTCGCCACCTTTATTCCGCATATTCACTTTTAGTAGTAAATCACCACCGGAATAGCGAATAGATTTTACAGACATGGTAACACCTTCACTTTCAGCCGTTACAGGAAATCCTGGTTGAGGAGTCTCTTCAACGACAGGTGTTTCCTTTGGTTGCGGCTTGGTAACTTTAATCTCTTCTTCTTCTTCGGATTTGTCTGGTTTATTACCCTTTTTTTTGTCGTTAATTCGTGATTTTACGGTTTTGAGAATATCTTCTTCTTTTAAAAAAGCTACACTTTCCTCCTGGGGATTATTAGCCTTGTTGATGTTAAGTTTAGTTACAGGACGACCATCTGGCGTAGTCACACCTTTAAGTGCCATACTCCCCAAGGTAAAGCCCAAAAAACCACTCGCAGAACCGGCACCCAACATCAGAGTTAACAAAATTAAGGTTAGTAGTACAGTAGTATTTATTTTCATTAGGAAATAGAAATTTAGATTTAGTTACTATATATGCTAATGGGGATTTTTGAATTTGGCATTCTTGATCTTAGCAAAATTCACCACCCTACAGTCCTGAGAGGGAGAAAAATCAGGAATTGTTCTTGATGATTGTTTATAGGTTGCCAAATTATGATATAATGGTGTACTGTGGTTAAAGTGAAGTCATAACATAAATGACCAAACTTAAACTACAAGGTTGAAATCCAAGTAAATAAGCGCCTTTGGCCGATTGGGGAGGCAACGAACTCATAATTCGTCTTCAGGCTGGTTCGATTCCAGCAGGGCGCACTTTAAAAGAATTCAGGAGGAGTAGGGGCAATCCCCCTGTGGTTGCCTAGGGGCAATCCCCCTGTGGTTGCCTAGGGGCAATCCCCCTGTGGTTGCCTAGGGGCAATCCCCCTGTGATTGCTCCAAATACCGGGGTAGGCACGGGGGCGCTACCTCTACATTAAATCTAAATCTTTTATATAATTAGGGTTTGCTGTCTGGCTTTGAATTTAATTTAGGGCGTTGCTGATAGCCTGCGTGGCGAAGCCATATTAAGGCATGAAAATCAAAAATTCCATTTCTCAAACTCTTACTCTTTGCGTCTGGAATCCCCATGAATCCCCATTGTCGCACCAAACAGGTATGGACTGGGTTTACTGTGAAAAATAGATTGACGGGTAAGTAGGTGAACAGAAAAAATTAAAGGTATGTGAAGAAAAGTAAAATCACTCAAAACTCTCTTCCTGTTCCCTGTTCCCTTGCCCCAAAGCCTTAGCAGTGCCACTTAGTGATTGTACCAAGTAAGTTGTACCAGGTAAGTTGCAAAAATTAGATAATTGTGAATTCATCAATTAATTAATTTAAAAATAACTATAGGTTGGGTTGTCGCTTAACCCAACCTACACATCTTAAATTAAGCACTACTTAAAAGTCTTATGGATCTCATCAATCTGAGAGTTTACGGTATTGGTTTTCTGTAGCCTTACCTTTGAAAATACTATTATCCATAGACTTTTGAGCTTGAGCTTCAATTTTTGATCTTTGTTGCTGACTAGCACCTTTTACATCTTCAATTGTATTCTGAACCTTGCTTTCCGCTTGTTTGACTTTTCCCATGATCTGATCTTCTTTATTGCCTGTAATTTTACCGATTGTTTCTTGAGCTTTACCTTCAATATCCTTGCCTATAGCCTCGACTCTATTCATAGTGGCAATTTGAGTTGGGGCTTGATTAATTGGCTGGGTCAAAAAAGTTGTAGCTAAACTATCCTTAGCAGTCACAGCCGTGAAACTTCCTAGTAATAAAATTAAAGCAATAGTCAGAAAAAACCTACGAAATTTTTCCAGTAAAATCATGAGAATTTGCTCCTCGATAGGTGGGTAATAAATTTATAAATGATAAATGCAATTGTTTATCGTTGTTGAGTTGGTACGGCTGGGGCAACTTTGGCTAAAACTTTCACACTCTTAACACCTTTAATTTGTTTGGCAAGAGGATCAATTTTATTTAATTGCTCTTGAGTTTGTACAGTTCCACCAACGACAATTGCCCCATCTTTGGCAGCAACTGTTAATTGACCAGTGGGAATATTGGCTTCCAGTTTAGAGCGAACTTCACTAGCCAGATCCGTACTCGCACGATCTGTACCTCCCCCCTGAGTGAGATTGCGTTGTTCACGGGCGCGAATATCTGCATTGAGTTGATCTCGACGAACTTGGCTAGTGGCATCTTTTTTATCAGTTTGGACTGTTTTGTCCGTGACAACCTTACCAGCCTGTTCTGTAGAATCGGGTGCATTGCTGCTAGTTTTAGCGTTATTGTCACAGGCAACTGTTCCCAGCAATAAAATGCTGCTGAGGACTAAAGGCGTAATTTTTTTCATAGTTTAAATCCTTGGCAATAGACCTTTGGCATCATAGTTTTGTCAGTTAGTTTTTTCCTAACCAACAAAAATATCTGTCTACCCGAATTTCTCACAAGTGAGAAACGGCAGGATTTTCATAACGACTAGTTTCTGGGGTATTGTAAACTTCCCACTCACGCATCCCTTTATTCTTGAGTATCCTCTCAGCCCGAAGAACTTCAGCCTCTGTGCCATCTACAATGACCAGATAATCTCCGGCAACTACATAATCGTGATAAACTTGCGCCCGATGTTCGGGAATTCCTAAACCTACCAGTCCACCAATCAAACCGCCAACTGCCGCTCCGATAGCCCCACCGGCTAAAGTTGTGGCGATCGCTGTAGCTGCTGCTCCTGCCAACATAATTGGACCTACTCCAGGGATGGCTAGAGTTCCTAGCCCGATCAGCAGGCCTGTCAGCCCTCCAACTGCTCCTCCTGCGCCTATTCCAGTTTTTGCTCCTTCTTCAGCCCGGGTTGTGTCATGTTTTGTGTCATGCCTTGTTTCCTGGGCTGTGGCAGTGGGGTTTTCAACTCGTGTTTCCCCAATTTTGTATCGCTGATTCAAGTCTTCCGTGTCTTTAGCAATCACAGATACATGATTCATATCGAATCTGTTATGTCGCAGTTCACTAAGAGCATTTTCTAACTCCTGGCGAGTAGAAAACACTCCTACGGCTCGTTTATTATTAATCAAAGTCATTTTTTTATCCTCTTGCAAAGGGAACAAATGGCAGGCAACAAGGGTAATCAAGAAAAGACAAAAAAGCCTTATTTTCCCCGCCCCTGCCTGTCTAATCTACTCAAGAATTTCTTTGGCTCTATCTTTTACATCTTCAACGGCGTGGCGAACTTTGGCTTCCGCTTGTTTGTCTTTGCCTTCCGCTTGAGTTTTTGGATCTCCGGTTACATCCCCTACTGCTTCTTGAACTTTACCTTCAATGTTTTTGGCAGTTGCCTTGGCTCTATTTTTGGTACTCATAATCTGCTCCTGATAGAAAATTTAGGCGAAATGTGGATCTTCACGAAACTCCAAAAAACAAAATAAATTATCTTCTCTCCACATTTGGATGCTCTTGGGTGTTAATATCCAGTTCTTCTCGACGTAAAGTTTCTTCAGCATCAATAGTTTCGCGATCTACAACTTTATCAACTCTGACTTCTTCTCGTAGGAAAGCTTCCTTATGAATGTCGGCAGTTTCTTCATAAACATCTATCCGAGCCACTTCAGATGTGCCAAAGTCAACGCTATCTGGTGTAACTGCTTCTCCAGCTTCTGTCGGAGTTATTCGTTCAATAACAACCCGTTCTTTATCTAGTGGGACTGAAACCCTTGCCGTCTCTGTTTCTGTATGTTTGCCAACAATCACCTCTCCTGTTTTAGCGCGAATTTTGTTGGCAATTAATCTTTCTTGATATAGTTTGAAAGTTTGATGATCCTGCTCATTTAGCTCATATAGAGCCGGATCTTGTTTATAGTCATAGGCAGCATTGCCATTACCGGACTTTCTTGGTGGAGCTATGGGAGGGGCTACCATAGTAGCTCCCGCAGGTCGAGAACTAGCTGTATCTACAGAACCGGAACTTTCTAAGAATGCTTCGGAACGATATACTCCCCTGACTTGTTCTTCATAGTTATAATCAATTTCTTTGTGTTCGTTAAATTCGGGTAAATTCTCTGCTTGTTGTTTGGTCATTCCTACTGTATAAACCCGTTCAGAGGTATGATCAATGCGCGAACGACCAACCGGTAACAAAACTTTTTTCCCAAAAATCCACAAACCTAAATCAACAACAAAATAGCGAAAATGTCCTTGTTCATCTACTAAAATATCGCTGACTGTGCCAATTTTTTCATCTGCGGTTGCATAGACACCCATTCCTTTGATGTCTTTGCCTTCAAAACTTTCTCGATAATTTGGATCAAATTCTTTGATTTTTAAAAGAGGCATACTATTTCCATCTCCACTTTTTACGGATGTTACAGATTACAGGTTGATAATTTTGCTCCTGTTGCAGTTCCACCATCAGTTGATGTGATCAAATATCAAATTATTCTCAACATTAGAACCTGGTAAAATTGGATTATTAGGTTTTCTGTTCTGTAGTTCTAATATGTATACATTAGTTATTTTTATGATTAAGACCGTCCATCAAAGGGTTGATTATGCTGGTATGTCAATAGACAGAGATTCTTAATTGAGTGACTGTGTAGGTAAAGTTCAGACCCCCAACTTCTTGAAGAAGTTAGTATCTGTGTGGGTTTAAAAGTGTATAAATTCGTTTGTAGCCGAATAATCTAAAAATTCCTCTTGGGGAAAATCGCAAATAATACACTCGGTGTCAAAAAATTGCACTAAAATCACTACGGCGGTAATCTTTGGGTGTGAGGTTTGAGGTATTTTTAAGTCAGCTTGACGATAAAATTAATCCACTTCCTGCGGCCTTTAAGCTGACTGCGCTAAAAAATTAGAGAGTTAATTTATGTTTCAGTTGTTAAGCCGGGTTTTGCTATGGCTCTTAATTGGTGTTGTAGCCTACTCTTTGTTTCAAAGATTCTACCCATCAGTAACTTTTGTCGGTAAATTCCTTTTAGGATTGGTCATTGTTGTTTTAGCTTTAGCATTTCTCAATCCTAGTGAACCAGCGGTGGCTTCATTATGGCGGTTTATCTCCTTCCCGCTCAAGCCTTTGGGTGCTTCGGTTTTAATGTTGTTTTTAGCTGCTCAAAAAATCAAAGGCGGTGGCATTGATAAACCGGGCGGTTTTTTATTAGGATGGGCGTTGACGGTTTTGCTTTTATCTAGTACACCAGCGATCGCTTACTTCCTAGTCAGATCACCAGTTGCTACAGTTGAGGGGATGAATATCAATCGACCAACTGCCCCATCTACTTTAGTCGCCCTTAGTCCGGCAAATCCTAATTTCACAATCTCAGATATTGGGCAAAATATCATCCCACCTATGGTAGAGATAAATTCTCCAACTATAGCCTTCAATAGTCTGACTGCGAATATCCCTTCCTATTTACTACAAAATCCTCAAGCAATCAGCACCCGTGGGTTACGGGTAGAAGACTTTGTTCCTAATGCAGAAACGCTGCAACTTACTACCCAAGTATGGGAAAGTTATCTCAATCAGATTTATGTTTTTTTGCGTGGTCGCACGTAGAAAAGGCAGGGGGCAGGGGGCAGGGGAGAAAATTCCTCCTTCTTTCTTCTTCTTTCTTCTTCTTCTTGACTCCTGACTCCTTGACTCCTCCCCCCGCAACACAAAAAAGTTAGATAATTGTTGGCATGGCCAAATCTCACAGACTTGATAAAATCGCTGCTTATTTACGCCCCTATTGGCGCGAAACCGTCTTCGGTATTGTTGCTTTATTAGTTGTCAATGGGCTGGGTGTATATATTCCTTTGTTAATTCGTTCAGGGGTAGATACTCTGTCTCGGAGTTTTAGTTTTCCCCAAATCATCCATTATGTAGTTCTCATCGCCCTACTTAGTTCCGCCATGTGGATGATGCGAATGGCTTCTCGCATTTGGATATTTGGTGTGGGAAGACAGGTAGAATTTGATTTGAAACAGCGAATTTTTCAACACTTATTGAAATTAGAACCTGCTTATTTTACGGTTAATACTCCTGGGGATTTAATTAGTCGTGCTACCAGTGATGTAGATAATATTAGACGGTTGGTAGGGTTTGCTGTGTTGAGTTTGGCAAATACTTTCTTTGCCTATCTTTTGACACTACCCGTCATGTTATCCCTAAGTGTGGAACTGACACTGGCATCATTAGCAGTGTACCCGTTCATGTTTTTGATGGTGCATTTTTTTAGCGATCGCCTGCGTAACGAACAAACCGCCGTCCAGGAAGAACTTGCAGAAATTAGTGAACTGGTACGGGAAGATATGAGCGGTATGGCGCTGATTAAAATTTACGCCCAAGAGGACAATGAGCGTCAAGCATTTAACCGGAAAAATGAACAGCTATTAACCGCTAACCTCAAACTAGCTAAAACTCGCAATACCCTATTTCCGCTGATTGGTGGATTAGCCAGTCTGAGTTCTTTGATTATTATTTGGTTAGGTACAGCCAGAATATCCTCTGGAACTCTTGCCATTGGTGATTTTCTGGCTTTGCTAATTTATGTAGAGCGATTAATTTTCCCTACCGCTTTATTAGGATTCACTATTACTGCTTACCAACGGGGTGAAGTGAGTATTAATCGCTTAGAAACTATTCTCAGCGTGACTCCGAAAATTCAAGACACACCAGACGCTATTCATGTAGAACCCAGCCAAATTAAAGGAGAATTGACAGCAGTAAACTTTAGTTACACTTACCCCGGTGTAAATACCCCAGTTCTAGAACACCTGAATTTTCAGATCGCACCTGGGGAATTAGTAGCTATTGTTGGTCCGATTGGTTCAGGAAAATCCACCTTAGCGAATGCTGTCCCCAGATTATTGGATATTCAGCCAGGACAGTTGTTTTTAGATGGGTTGGATATTACAAAACTAGCTGTGAGTGATTTACGGGGAGCGATCGCCTACGTACCACAAGATAGCTTTCTATTCAGTACCACCGTCAAAAATAATATCCGTTATGGTTATCCCGTCTCCGCCGAAGCAGACGTAGTTTACGCCGCCAAAATGGCGCAAATTGACGCAGAAATTCAGAATTTCCCCCAACAGTATGAAACCCTAGTGGGGGAGCGAGGAATTACCCTTTCTGGTGGACAAAGACAACGCACAGCTTTAGCAAGAGCAATGTTAATTGATGCCCCCATCTTGCTATTAGATGATGCCCTTTCCAGTGTAGACAATCAAACCGCTACACAAATCCTCACCAATCTGGCTACAGGGACAAAAAGAAAAACCGTAATTTTTATTACCCACCAACTTTCTGCTGCTGCCACATCTGACCGAATTTTGGTCATGGAACAGGGGAAAATCGTCCAAACAGGTAATCACTCAGAACTGCTAGAACAGCCTGGACTTTATCAAAATTTGTGGAATCAACATCAAGCAGAAGAACTATTACATTGAACCAAAATGGATTAATTTTTGTAATAGTTAGCAGTAGTATTAATCACCAACCGGCATAATCTAAAGATGTTTAAAAATTTACAGTTAGTAGCTTCTGAGTCCAGTAACTTATTAACATCTAAACAGCAGCGTCTTTTAGGAGCGAACTGCTTGCAGCAGTGCTTCGCGATCGCCATTTTAGTCATCATTAGTTTACTGACTTCAGACGGTGGATCACCCATTGAACATAATGTTTCCACCACCTGGGAAGGGTTTATTTGGGGCATAGCCGATCCAGTGATTAGTTTAGACCGTTTTGCAGGGATTGTAGCATTAGGTTTATTTTCCGCTAAATTTACCCGTGGTAATTGGCTAAATATCACTTTTGTTATTGCTGCTATCTGTGGACAATTGATTAATTTATCTCCAGTGATCTTACCTGCACCAGCAATAGCTATTGCTATTTGTACCATTGCATTAGGAGTAATGTTAGTTGCACCAATTCCTATTCATTGGTTAGCAATAGCTTTATTAAGTGCTACTGCTGGGATATTTCAAGGTTACTCCGATGCTACATCCATCATCGGTGCAGAAACATTAACTATGATTATCTTCGTAATTAGTGTTGCCTTCACTCAAACAGTAATTATCATGAGTGCCAGAAAAATAGGTGTAAATTTTGGCATCAATGAAATTAATCAAATCTTACCTAAAATCATCCGTTTTGCTGGTTTAGTATTCTGTGCAATTGGTATCGTATTTTTAGGCTACTCAATAATTTAACTTAGGAATTAGGGAATAGGTATTGGGATTAGCACCGCTTGGCGGAAGTTAAGGGTCAAAACTAAGAGGAACGATGACAAGTTACTTTATTTATTAATAATGCTGATTATGAAACTATTGAATGAATATTTAGGAATATTACTGTGATGATTTTTCCTCAAGATTGGAGCAGGCCAGAAATGATTGCAACTGGAATAGAAACAAGAATCAGTCGCTTAGAATCTATTGTTGAACAGATTGGAGACGCTGTACTCTCGACAACTGAGACAATTGAACGTCTTGCTCACAGAGTTGATGCTCTGAGTCTACAAATAGAAGCCCAAGGAAAACAAGTACAGCAGCAAGGTTATCAGATTTTTGCTTTATGTGACGCTGTGCAAAGTTTGGCTGACTCGCAGAAGGATTCTATGGAACAAATCACTCAATTGTCACAAACATTGGATGGACTTGTATCCTTATTGCAAAATGAATAATGATGGAAGGAGTTCAGGAGTTCAGGGGTCAGGAAGAAAGAAGGAAGAAGGAAGAAGGAAGAAGAAAGAAGAATTTAGCACCTGAATTAGTAAGTCCTAATTACCTTAAACCCTTAACTTTGTCACTGCGATTTTTCCAGAAAAACATATATCAACATCACTATTAGGAGTCCGTTCTCGTTTACCATATTCTCCTGTATAGTAAAAATCATCACCTTCCATTCGGTAATTAACAGGTAAAGGTTTCGTACAAGGTTGACAAAATACCACTTCTGGATCTGCTTGTTGCGGTAACAGGTGCGGTAAATTAACATTCCAAAAACATCCAGGTTCTAGAGGAAGTTCCATCAAATCCTTTAATAATGCAGATGTCCATTTAACAGCCGTATCCCAATCATAATCACGTTTACCTTGACGATATTGAGAAACAGCAATTCCGGGAATCCCGTGCATAGCAGCCTCTCTGACAGCAGCCACAGTCCCAGAAATATACGCATCAACGCCTAAATTTCCACCAGCATTAATACCAGAAATCACATACTTTACATTTGGTGCAATATGTGAAACGGCAACTCGGATACAATCAGCAGGAGTGCCGGCGATCGCATATTCAAAATCAGAACGCCGTTGCAGATTAATCGGTTGATGAGTAGTAACTTGATGTCCACAGCCTGATTGATGGGATTGTGGTGCAGCAATAATTATTGACTTATCATTTACTGCTTTCATTAAAGCTGCAATACCCGGAGCATCAATACCATCGTCATTGGTGATAATTATAGTCATATATATAACTCATATTTGATTTTGAAATTTACGTAGGGGCATTGCCCACCATAGGCGGGTTTCTGCGCTCAATTTCAGCTTACTGCTAAATAAATGTAACGTAATTTCAGTAATTTTAACATATTTTTATTTCTAATTGTTTCTAATTGTGATTTAATGAAATTAGTCGAGTAGCTTAGTATAAAAATCGTTAAGGTGTGGAGATGAGACAGTTCTCAGACTGGATGATAGTTGGTGCTTTTACTTTTGGGGTTGGTATAACTGGTTCTTTGACAGGACAAGTCAGCGTGGGTTTGTTAGGAAGCACTACAGGAGCAATTATAGGAGGATGAAAAGCATCTAATTTTTTTAGATATTTTCCCATATTGATGCACTAATATAGTATTCTGTCAAGATAATTTAGATGCGTTTCCCCTGAGGGTTTAGGGACTTCCAATTAAAAAAATCCCCAAAAGTTTCTTGTGGTGCGGGCATCTTGCCCGCTAATTACCAAGGACAGGCAGGATGCCCATCCCACAAAATTGGGTAATTTATTTTTTGGTGATCCCTTATCTAGACACCAGTATTTATAATGAGCCAAGCAATTAGAAAAACAAGGGATTAAACCGATTGATGCACTTCATGTAGCTTGTGCAGAAGCATCTCAAAGTGATTACTTTATCACTTGTGATAGAAGATTAATTAATCGTTGTCAAGATTTATTACTCAAAGTAATTAACCCAACAGATTTGATTTTGGAGATGGAAGATGACTATTAAAGTTATTAACGAACAACAAAATTTACAAGAAGTGATGCAGGTTTTGCTTGCTCACCTAGAACCAGCAAAAGTAATGAAATTTTGGGCGGCTTGTAAAATAGGTGAAGGGGATTATTTACAACTTAAAGAAAGCCTATTTTCTGAAGAAACAGTTGATAGTTTATATGCCAAAATTCAAGAATATCAAGAGTCTACTGGTAAATGAACAAAGGTTATAAATAAACTTGCAATCAGGATTAATACTGTATAGTAATTTCCTCGCTTGTATGGTATAATAAGATCATTTAAAGTTGCATAGTTTAAAATCAATTAGCTAAAATGATATTGTCCCTATAGGTAAATGATTATGAGATGGGAAGAAGTTTGTGAAAATAAACAATTACAAGATTTACCCTTCAAAATTGAATTAAATAAATGGGGACAAATTGTCATGAGTCCTGTAAAAATTAAACACTCTTTTCATCAAGGAAGAATCCAACGACTATTAGAATCTTTATTAAAAACTGGCGAAGTCATGCCAGAATGTGCAATCAATACATCAGACGGCGTTAAAGTTGCTGATGTCGTTTGGTGTTCAGATACAAGATTTGATCAAATTCAAGATGAAATATCAGCTTCCATAGCACCAGAAATTTGTATAGAAGTTAAATCTACGGGCAATACTATTGATGAAATGGAATTTAAGAAACAATTATATTTAGAAGCTCAAGCAATTGAAGTATGGTTATGTAATGAACAAGGTGAAATCAGGTTCTATAATCAACAAGGTGAATTAGAAAACTCTTTGTTAGTTCCTGACTTTCCTCAACAAATTAAACGCTAATCTGCTGAACTTTGTTGTATCTATCACCTTTCACCTACAGTCCACCAAGCTAAAGCATAAGGTTGAGTAGCTTCATTAACCTGCTTCTTGAATTGCACCCGAATCTTATAGTTACCATTAGTAGGAACTGGACAAAAAATATGTTCCACACTATCAACTTCACTCACAGAATCACAAACCACAACTTCATTATTTTTCCCATTTTCCTTAACTAAATAGACATCAAGATTATTTAATCCTTTATCTATAAATGTTTCCCCTATATCATATTCCTGATTATTATCTTTATCATTCAACTCCACCAAACGATTCCAAATTAAAGTAATAGCCACAAAACTATTTTGTTTCAAACCATTTTGCAAAGTATATTCTCTAGAAGAATTAGCATTAACAGTGCCATAATCCCAACCAATAGACGGAACTGGTGCAGTAGGTTTCCATTCACCACCATTCAACTGTTGATAAGCTCGAAAAGCATTTAAATGACCTGCTCCCATTTGAGCATCCAGGGGAATTTTGGAATTTTTGTAAGCATTAGAAACTAACCAATCTTGATTTTGTTTATCAATTAAAGTCCTCGTCATTCCCAACCGTAAACCATCACCACCATCTTGAATCTTGTCCGCAGAATTAAGTAATATTGCTTTCATGATCTGATGACGACGAGCATCAATAGTCCAATTTGCTTGTTTAGTTCGTAACTGTCTATCCACAAATTCCTGTAATAAAGCCACAGTAGCCGTAACTTGCGGTGCAGCAAAACTCGTACCTGTAGATTTATTTAACTTACCATCAGGATTAAGTAAAGGAATATTCGTCCCAGGAGCAACCAAACTAATTGCAATTCTCCCCCCAACGTTAAATTCCTTCCCGGCTAAACGATTTTCTATACCTTGATTAATACTCGCCAAATTAGAAACGTGAACTTTATTAAAAATTCCCTTGCGTTCTGAAGAAAAAGCCACATTAATTGCGTTAAAATTGTCTGTAGGAATGGGAATCCCGCCTTTGCCTTGATTACCAGCAATGGTATACACAACATCATGAACCCGACTAGACCAGTCAATACATAATGTTAGTAAAGCATTACCATCTAACATAGCTTCTGGTCGAGGATCACGTTCCAGAGGTTCACCAAAACTAAAATTAATCGCCCGCACATCACCACCATTTTGTAAAGCAATATGTTGTGCTGATAAACACTCCTCCGGTTGACCAATTTTTTTTGTAGATCCGACAGCAGAAGAATACAGTCGCGCATTTGGTGCAACACCGGGAAAAGCCTTATCTTGACTCACCATCACACCAGAAACATTATAGGCATGAGGATCAACACCAACATTCGACTTAGCGGGAACATTGCGTGAAAACACTGCAAATGGAGATACAGCCCGATTTTTAGATACGGCTTTATCCCAGCCAAACATCCCCGGACGACCAATTTCCACTTGACCAATGGCAATTTTCCGCCCAGTCAAATTATAAGGGGCTTGATGTAGTTTCAGCGCATCAATACCGTTAGCGCCTAAAAAATTTGCAAACTTGACACCAGCAAAGACGGGTACAGTCAAGCAAGAAAAACCTAAACTCCAAAAAATTAGCCAATTTTTATTCATAACCGCTTGTTACTCCCTTCCCAAATCAAGATTTATCTTCTTCCTTCCTTCCTTTCTTCGTGTCCTTCGTCCCTATATCCCTCCGGGACGCTGCGCGAACGTGGTTCATTTAATCCATATTCTTCCAGAGGGAAAGGAGAAAAGAGAGAGAAATTTTATTTAAAATTTTCATTTTTGAATTAATTTTTAATAATTTCTCCATATTTTGTTACAATGCCTACAGACGAAGACGCTTAAAACCCACTAGCCATGACCCAAAATTCATCTCAAAAGCCTATAGTTATCGCTCCATCTATCCTATCAGCAGATTTTAGCCGTCTGGGTGACGATATTCGCGCCGTAGACAAAGCCGGAGCAGATTGGATTCACGTTGATGTAATGGATGGACGTTTTGTCCCTAATATTACAATAGGTCCTCTGATTGTGGAGGCGATTCGTCCAGTTACCACCAAACCACTGGATGTCCACTTGATGATTGTGGAACCAGAAAAGTATGTGGAAGGTTTTGCTAAAGCTGGCGCTGATATTATTTCTGTCCACGCAGAACACAACGCTTCACCTCACTTACACCGCACTCTCGGACAAATCAGAGAACTCGGTAAGAAAGCTGGAGTTGTACTCAATCCGGGTACACCTTTGGAGTTAATTGAATATGTTCTAGAATTGTGCGATTTAGTGCTAATTATGAGCGTTAACCCCGGTTTCGGTGGTCAAAGCTTTATTCCTAGCGTAGTTCCTAAAATCCGCAAGTTGCGTCAAATGTGCGATGAACGCGGTTTAGATCCTTGGATTGAAGTTGACGGGGGACTAAAAGCTAATAATACTTGGCAAGTTTTGGAAGCTGGCGCTAATGCTATTGTAGCGGGTTCGGCTGTATTCAATGCCCCTGATTATGCTGAGGCGATTACCAATATCCGTAACAGTAAGCGTCCAACTCCAGAATTGGCTGCTGTTTAATTTAATACTTGTGATTAAGTAAGACTCAGATCCCCGACTTCTTTGAGAAGTCGGGGATCTATTTTCTATTTTATTTTTAATAAAATTTGATGCACTCTGGAATTTGGTTTCAGGGTGATATTTGCGTAATTTTTCTTAATTTACTGCAATATAAATGTAAAATAATTTAAGTAATTTTAACGTATTGGTTATTTCTAATTGTGATTTAATGAAATTAGTTGAGTTGGCAGTATCCCGAAATTATACTTGTAGTATAATATTGTAGCGTATCCTTTATTGGCTCATCGTCATTGTTAAAATCATAAAAAAATCAGTATGTCTAATGTAATCGGTGAAATTATTGGTGGTAAGTACGATATCCAAACCAAACTGGGACAAGGTGGTAGTGGAGTAGTCTATTTAGCGAAAAAATTAGATACTAATGAGCGTTATGCTATTAAAACTCTTTCTACTGATGAAGATAACGCAATTAAACTTTTGGAAAGAGAAACTGAGACTTTAAAACGTTTTAATCATCCGAATATTGTTAAATTTATTGAACAAGGTTATGAAACCCGTCATAAGCTGGTTTATTTAGTATTAGAGTATTTAGATGGTCAAGATATTAAAACTTATTTTGATAGTGGCATTGATTTAAAAACAAAATTTAATCTATTTAAACAAATTACAGAGCGATGCTTGCTGAACATCTTCTCAAAAGTCTGGATGAAATTAATCCTGAAGTTGAAACTGTTTGGGAAAAAGAAATTGCAAATCGCATACAGGTAATAGATAAAGGTCAAGTCGCGTTAATTCCAGCCGATGAAGTATTGCAAATATTAAGTAATCGCTGATATTGCTTGAATTCAATCCTCATGCACAAATAGAACCCGCTTTACAGATTTGATAGTCAGTCTTCTCCTTAGGGGCTACCATTATTGGTAGTTTATGTGCTTTCAAACCCGCACCAGGGCAGTAAGAATTGGTTCTTTGGGTTCTTTGAGAACCTCACTTATACTCAACACGGCTTAATTATTTGATTTAAGCGGGTAGGGGTTTAGCATTGCTAAACCCCTACAAATCTAGGTTTTTCGTGATTTTACAAAAGTCCATGTCCCAACCGTTTTGAGTATACATGGATATCAAGTTTTCATTAGTAGAGGACTAAAGCCTGGAATCCCCCCAAGAAATGGGTTTCTCCAGAACGAATCGCACTTACACGTATCTCGGCTCAATACCAAAAAGGCTGAAAGTTTTACTTCACCTTACCCTGTGCCAGTCAGTATGCAATTTGCTGCTCATCCATTGGAGTCAGATGAATTACTAACCGCTGATTAAGAGCATGAGCGATTTTTTGCAGCATGGAAAGAGAATGTCCTTCATAGTCAGCATCTTCTAGCCGTGCAATTACTGGTTGTTTTGTGCCAATCAGTTCAGCCAACTGTTTCTGCGTTAACCCAGCTTTGGTTCTGGCTTCATATATTAACTGTGCCACTTCTGCATTAATGGTAGATACCGCTACCATTGCCTCAAGTTGAGGATCAGTACGAGTCATCTTGTCGATAATTTTAATCGCATCCTTAGTCTTGGACATCATCATCATCCTCCTCCTCGTGGTAAGTGTGCGCTTCTGGGCTTTCCTCAAATAAACGCTTTCGCGCTATCGCTCGTTCGATATCAATTGCTGGTACTGCTGCTTGTTCTTTCGTAATGGCTTGTGCCAGAATCGCCACGTTTTGCCCATGAAAGAAGTACAAAATCCGGTACTGGACACGAATATGCTTTGCCCGCAATTCATAAATTCCATCTCGCAGGTAATCCGCTCCAGGGCGACGCATGCTAAGTCCGGCGATCGCTGCTTAAATTATTGATAATGGTGCGTTACGCTGTCCCTAACACACCCTACTGTAGAGGCGATCGCTGCTTAAATTATTGATAATGGTGCGTTACGCTGTCCCTAACACACCCTACTGTAGAGTGACAAAATCAAATTTTGGATGATTATGGTGTTTCTGGAAATGTTTGCACTTTGCTATCAGGACTGAGGATAACTCGGATTCTCAAGTTTTGCCCAGCTTTATTACTAGAAACAAAGGGTTTGCCAATTTCGGGAATACCACTACTATCAATGTATTCTCTAGCGACTTGATTTAATGGTAAAATTCTTTCGATTTTGCCGTCAATACCCAATGTTAAACTATATTCTAGAGTTTGTGAAAGTCCGGTTGGTGGTTGCCAACGCTTGTTGAGGTATTCTCTGGCTTCTGCTATTTGAGGTGTATCAAATAAGGTTTTGTTATCAGTAGTTTGGGTATCTGAGGTAGGTTTGGTTGCGGTTCTTAATCTGCTTGCTAAACTATCTTGATTTCCTATTGGAGATGGCTGTTGTGGGGTAGTATTACTGGCAACACTTGGTGCTAATTCCGCAGCGGCAGGGGTAGGAATTAGGTTGGAAATATTACTTAAATTGTTGTTGGGGATGGTGGCAATAGATGGAGATAGTTGGGTAATATCCGATGGTACATTCTTGGATTTCGTGGGATTTACTGCTTTTTTATTGGGAATAGTTGAAGCATTGGGGATGGCTTTTGTTACTTGTGTGATGTTGGCATTGGGAATGATCCCTGGTAGGGGAACTTGTGAAGTTAGAGGATAGGAGGAAGTATCGGATGGTATGGTTAATGGCGGCTGAGATGTTTTTGATGGTGCAGCTGGGATGGTTGCATTAGGAAAGGAAAGCGGGGGTGCGGGGGTACTCAGGTTAGGAAGTGGTGGTGTTAGTTGGGGTTGAGGGGTAATTAAGGGCAGGGATGGTGTTGGGATAGGGTCTTGTTGAGTAGGTTCTATAGCGACTGGTTCGGGAGAATGGGGGACGTTGTTGGCAACTTTCTGACGATTTTTCTGGATGTTGTTGGCATATTGCCAGGTAAATGGTGTTAAACCGGCTGCTAATACTAAGACTGCGGCAATGGGGGCCCACTGAGGTAGACTCGGTTTAATAATTTGATGGCTGGTAGTTGGTAAGACGACCATATCAGATGAGTATTCGTCTAAAGCTGTTGCTAAATCAAATAGTTGTAGTAAAGTCAGTTCAATTACTTGTCCAGATGTTTGGTTGGCAAGATCACCAAAAAAGAGTTGATGAGTTAAATTATGGCTGGGTTCTAAATATATTTTTGTTTGGGGAATTTGGGTTTTAAAGGATGAGATATTTGGGGTGGGAGGGACAGATGGGGGAATGTCTGTTATTTCTGGTTCTGATGTTGCGTGGGGATGATCACTGCCTAATAAGGTAATACTAAAATCTTCCGCAGATTGTTGCAGAAGTGTTTGAACGTAGGTGGTAACGATATCACATAAAATTTCTAGTTGTCGGCGATCGCCCTGAACGAGTATTTTATCTGCTTCTGGTAGTCGAGGATCATCAAATCGCAAGCTAAAACTGAGATCACTAATCACAGTTTTGTCTGTCCACCTTGACAAAGGGGAGTTTTGCGCCGATATTTCTAATGTACAAGTCGGGGGGGTGTAGCGACGAATTACAGAATTTGATGGAGACATAACAACAATTGCCAAGAAAAAAAATAGGTATTTTGGATTTTAGATAGGGAATGAAAATCAAAAATCGCTAATTATTTTGTGGAAAGGTCTATGAGTGCTAACCACAAACGCCGATGTCCACCAGATGCACTATAAAAGAGTAAATTTATTAACAGTTTGAGGGCGAGGTTGGTAAGCAAATCTGTTGAAGTTGCTTCTTCCTCTTCCATCCGTTCTTGGTAGGTATTACAAAAAGCGTCTATGTAGTCTCCTAATAGGGTGGCTTGATGAGGTTTTTGCTTATTTGCTGTCAATTGTTCTAATAAACCTACAGCCCGCCGAATTAATTCTTGGTGTTGTTTGGCGAGATGGCAGATAATGAGAACTAGCGATCGCGCTTCTTCTACATCTAACTTTTTCCGTCCCCCTTGACTTTTGCGGAGGGGATTGGATTGCCGCAATCGCCACAATGCCACCCGATCTGGTACTTTGGATTCTAAGTTCAGACTAACTGCTGCTGACAGCATGGCTTCTGAACCAATACCAGTTAAGGTTTCTAGGGCTAATAGCACTAAATCTAACTGAGTTTTAATATTTTCCCATTGAGTTGTGTTTGGGACTGGGATTTGATTTAAATCCTCCCAAGGTGATTTTGGTATAGTCGGATTAGCGGTTGAGTGCATAACTTTTAGCATAAATGATCAGGCTTAAAGAATCTGTGACTGTTACCTATTTGGAAACGAGTTAGTCATTGGTCATTGGTCATTGGTCAGTTGTTGATCTTCTCCCTAACTCCCCTACCTCCCCTACTTCCCCTACCTCCCCTACCTCCCCTGCCTCCCCTGCCTCTCCTGCTATATGATATGGGCAATAGTAACACCAGTACCACCATCGGCTTGTTCTGCTGGTTCGTAGTGGGTAACTCTGGGGTGTTGTTGTAAGAAAGCGTGGACTCCTTGCTTAAGTTTACCAGTACCGTGTCCATGAATAATCCATAGGGGGCCAGCGGCTTCGGAAATAGCTTTGTCTAAGATGTATTCGGCATCGGCCACTCGTTTTCCGCGCAAATCCACAGTATTTTTGGAGGTACGAATGGCTGGGGCTGGTGGTGGTGTAACTACTGCTGGGGCTGGTTTTGGTTTAACTATGGGTTCGGGTTTTTGTCCATCTAAGGATTCTATATCTTGGAGTTGGACTGTCATTTTCATGATGCCAAACCGGACGTTAAAGTTGCCGTCAGCATCAGGAATTGTTAAAACTTCGGCAGTTTGCCCTAATTTGGGAATTCGTACGCGATCGCCCACTTTTGGCATAAACCCAGGCTTAGGTTTAGGTGGGGGTGCAGGTTCGTATTTTTGGGCAATTTGATTGAGGTTGGTGGTGGCTTGTTGGGCATCTTGGGCGTTAGGTGTGCCTTTTTGCAAGCGGCGGATGACTTGGGCAATTTCGCCTTTGGCTTGGGTAATTGCTTGTTGAACGGCGATTTCTTGGGAAGCCCGCAAATCTTTTTCTCTGGCTTCTAAGGACGCGGCTTTGTCAGAAACTTCTTTATATAATCGTTCGGCTTGACGTAATAATTTTTGGGCTTCGGCGGCTTTGGTTTCCTGGTTGCGACGTTGGGCTTCTAAACCGGCGATGACTTGGTTTACTTCGTCTGTGGCTTCTCCTACTTGAGTTTTCGCTTCTGCGACTACCTCTGGTTTTAAACCTAAACGCAAGGCGATACTCAAGGCGTTAGAACGTCCAGGAATCCCCCACAATAGCCGGTAAGTGGGTGACAGTGTGGTTTCGTTAAATTCTACGGAAGCATTTTCAAACCGAGGATCTTCATATTTTAAGGCTTTGAGTTCACCAAAGTGGGTACTAGCCATTGTTAGCTGGGTATGATTGGCGAGATATTTCAGTAAAGCGATCGCTAATGCACTTCCTTCAACGGGATCTGTACCTGCACCAACTTCATCAAGTAATACGAGGGACTGGGGACTGGGGACTGGGGACTGGGGATTGGGGATTGGGAGTTTTATTCCTTCTTCTTCGTCTTTCTCCTGAATTTTGGGCGGGGAAACCCCGCCCCTACCTCCTTCTCCTTCTCCTTCTCCTTCTCCTTCTTCTTCCTTTCTCCTGACTCCTGACTCCTGACTCCTGACTCCTTCTTCTAATGCTTCTAATATTCGACTAATGCGGCGAATATGCCCTGAAAATGTGGATAAACTCTGTTGTAAAGATTGTTCATCACCAATATCAGCTAAAACTTGGGAAAACCAAGGCATTTCTACGGGTTCACGGGCGGGAACAAATAAACCCACCTTGGACATGATAGCGGCTAATCCCAAGGTTTTTAAGGTGACAGTTTTTCCCCCTGTATTGGGTCCGGTAATTGTAACTACGCGAATTTGGGGACTAATCAACAAATCTACAGGTACGACTGGATTTCCTTGTTCATGCTGCTGTTGCCAGACTAACAAGGGGTGGCGCAGATTTCGCAAGGTGATAATTTCATTGTCTTCTCGATTCACAAAATGTGGGGGATTAGAACCTATCCACAGACTGTAACGGGATTTGGCAACTGCTAAATCTAAGGTGGTGACAATAGCTAGTAATCTTTCTAAGTCTGGGCTAACTGCGGCGACTTTCTCCGTTAAAGTGCGGCGAATTACTTCAGCTTCAGTTTGTTCTTTTCTGATCACTTGCCGGAGTTGATTACCCAATGGTACGACACTATTAGGCTCTATATAGAGGGTTGCGCCACTGGTAGAGGTATCGTGTACAATGCCGGGAATTGCGTCCTTTTGGGGGGCTTTAACGGGGATAACAAAGCGATCGCTTCTTTGGGTAATTAACTGTTCTTGAACAGCCCCCGATTTAGCTTGAATAATATTTTGGAGTTTTTGGGTGATTTGTCCGCGAATTTTCCGTAATTCTATGCGAATTTCTCCCATTTTCTGACTAGCACGATCAGTTACTTGTCCCCGTTCATCAATACAACGGTGGATTTCCTGTTCTAATTCGGGGTAAGTCCGCAATTGGGAAACTAAATCGGATAAAACCGGGACATTTTCTTGATTATCAATGACACGACGTAAATTTCTTGTTCCTGCTAAGGTAGTAGCGATCGCTAACAGTTCCTCACCAGGTAAAATACTTTGGAGTATTGCCCGTTCCAGAGAATCACCAATATCCTGTATTCCCTCAAAGGACAACCCTGGATGTAAACGACTTTCCAGTTCGTAAACTTCTTTGGTTTGCGCTAATAACTGTTCACTTTCTACCTGAGTTTCAGGAATCGGCAGGTTACGCGCAACTATCGCCCCTAACTTAGTTGCCGCAAAGGTGGAAAGGTGCTGGCACAGACGGGGCCACTCTAGTAATTCTAAGGTTTCAGATTGGATCAAGGTTTCAACAACAAATCTGAAGTTATCGTAACAATTTTAGCCTCTAGAAGACTACATTTTCCAGAATCAAATTTTCCGGTATCAATTCCTAGGGGCAATCCCCCCGTGGTTGCCCATATTATATATCAATTAGCATTAATTTGTGGCAACCAGTTTAAAACCATTAGCCTCCCCCATAACTTGACTTTGATTTAAATTAATTTTCTGCAAAGTCTCCTTACCCAATAATAAATAAGATTTATCAGCAAACTTATCTTGTAAATCTGCCATAGATTTAGGAATAACTTTACAATCACTATAAAAATCTAAACTAGGACGACTATCAGGAAAAGAAGTATATATTTGTGTTCCCGGTGGCACATTATCTTTAATTAAAGCTGCCACTGGGAGAACAGGGTATTTTTCATTTAACTCCCAAATCCATGATTGAGAACTCATCAACATGGCTAAAACCAGATACATTCCTGTAAATAAAACCGGAATAAATTGACGATTATGCTGATTAACTAACCATGATGTCATCCCCATAGTTATGGCTAAAATCACACTCATCACAATTAACAATGGCTGTTGATCAAACATACTGAAATAAACACAACCTGCCAAACCAACAATTACTAAAAATGCAAAAAATCCTGTCAAGAATTTACTTTTAAACTTCCCACTTTGCCAAATATCACTTAAATTAGCCCCAATTGCTAACGCTAAAAATGGATATATGGGCATAATATACCAGGGTAATTTGGTACTCATTAAAGAAACTATTGCAAAATAAATAATTGTACCAATGAGAGTTAAACAACCCCAATCAGTATGACGATTTTTCCAACTTAAATATAAACCACCTGGCAAAAACAACAACCAGGGAAAACCATATTTGAGAATCTCCAGTAAATAATACCAAACAGGACCCGTATTACCTTCCACAGCTTTTCCCAATCTATCAAAAGCTTGGGATTGAAAATGCACTGCTAAGAAAATATTGCCATAATGTTGCCATTGGGCAAAATACCAAGCAACAGCAGGGAAATTACCTAACACCATTCCTATCCAGAGAAATGGATTTTTTAATAAAGCTAATTGTTGATTAACAATAATAAATAAACAAACTATTCCCCCTAAAACTACCACTAACATTCCCTTACTTAAAGTAATTAAACCCAAACAAACACCGATACCCAAAGCATATTTTTTATTATCTCTGGCTTTAAGAACACAAAATAGCAACAATAGAAAAAAGGAAATAGTCATCCCATCTAACATTGCCAATCTACCATGACGGACTACCGGCAACAATGTTAAATAAACTAAAGCTGAAAATAAAGCTGGTAAATTTTCTTTAAAAGCTAAACGTCCAATTAAATAAAGTAAAGGTACTCCTAAAGCTGTTAAAAATGCTCCCGGAAATCTGGTAGTAAATTCTTGCACTCCGAAGATATGATAGCAAACAGCAATTAACCATTGCATCAAAGGTGGTTTTAATAAAAAAGGATCTCCTTGGATAGTTGGATAAATCCAGTTACCAGTACGATAAATTTCTCTAGCGACTATAGCATAAGTACCTTCATCCCAATCTCGTAAAGGTAAATTACCCAAACCTATCAACCATAAAATCAAAGATGCTACCAATAAACCTAAAAACCATTGTTTATGACTCATATTTTATAAATGAATTAATGGAAGAAATTTCATGATATTTGTAACTGTTTTTAAAGTCTTTAATTCTGGTATGTTTGGGTTTAATTTTTCTGCTATTATCAACTGCTTTTGGGCTTGTTTGGGTTGAAAGTCGTACAAATAAACAAATGCTAAATAAAGCCAAGTATAGGGATTTTGACGATCATATTTAGTCAATTCTGTTAAATTATGGATTAATTCCGGTGCTTTGCGCTGTAAAAGTTGTGATAAAACCAAAGTATAACGCCAATTCAGATTATTTGGTTCATTTTCTAGGTAATAATTAGCGGCAAATTCAATTTGCTTTAAATAATATTGAGTAGGATCATATTGATTAAAATTATCTATTTGCACAAAGATATTATCTAATTTTCCCTGTTTTAAGTCTACTGCTAATTGTGACATTTGGGAAACTAAATCTAAAGGTGGAGACTTCTCATTCATTAATTCAGTTTTTTAGCTATGATCGTTTACTTAGCTTGGGTAGATATATATTTGCGACTCCATTCTTTTTTTTTTGTGTCTTTAGGATATTTATATCGCTGTATTCCTGGTAAAATCAAATATCAAACTTTATTATTTATGACTTTTATTTCTGCGTTGATGTTAGTACAGCAATGGATTAATTATGGACAGGATAAATGGTTAGGTTAAATTCAATGATCAAATATGCAATAACTACCAAATTACATCAACAGGATATTGAATAATTTGACTATCTACAGTTAAAATTGCCATTTCTTCCACCTGACTCTGGGCAATAATAATACTATCAAATGGATCACGGTGTAAATCAGGTAAATTTGCTACTTGTAAAGCATGAACCATTTGAATTGGTAAACTCTGGAAACGATTTATTTTTAATCGACTGGGAATATATGTTTCTGGAGGTTCAGGTAAACTTAGTTTTCCTAAACGTACCTTAATCACAATTTCCCACGCACTTGCAGAACTTAAGAATAACTCATTACTAGGGTCAGTAATGATTTTGTCAGCGATAGATGAAAGTTGCGAATCATCTGTAACCCACCAAATAAATGCGTGGGTATCAAGTAATACTTTCATTCTGAATGTCTAGGGGATTAAGAAAATCTTTTAAAATATCTTCTGGTAAAGGTGAGTTAAAGTCAGGACTAATGATCACCTTACCACGATCTAAACCCGGTATTCGCGGTAATGGCTGGTGGGAAAAAGGTACGATACGAGCAACAGGATTACCAGCTTGAGAAAGAATAACTTCTTCTCCTGACAAAACTCGACGGAGTAATTCTCCAAAATCACCTAAGTTGTCTGGAAGTTCTGCATTATACATTGTTATCATTAATTAGTGGTAAAATCAATGTCAATTCCTTAGCTTGTACTCTAATTTTACGATACTTTAAATTAATTTTCTTTATTTTCTGTAAACTATCATTATTCCTAACTTTTCAACTCAATAAACCTTAATTATAAACTTTACAGCAAATCAATCATAACCGTGAATCAGCCCATCTACTCCCTAGTTATCCCCATTTATAACGAAGAAGAAAACATCATGGAGATGTATCGCCGTTTACATGATGTCATGGAACAGTTAGACGGTGATGTGGAATTAATTTTAATAGATGATGGTAGCCGCGATCGCTCTTTAAGTATGATGCGCGAATTACATCATCGTGATAATCGAGTCCATTACCTCAGTCTAGCCCGGAATTTTGGGCATCAAGTCGCTGTTACTGCTGGTTTGAACTTTGTCCAAGGTCAATGTATCATTGTTATGGATGCCGATCTCCAAGATCCACCAGAATTAATTTTAACAATGATCGAAAAGTGGCATCAGCAATACCAAGTAGTATACGCTCAACGCATATCCCGTCAAAAGGAAGGGTGGCTAAAACGCTTAACAGCATACCTTTTTTATCGCATTCTGCGACGCTTGGCTAAAGTTGATATTCCTGTGGATACAGGCGATTTTTGCTTAATGGATAGACAAGTAGTAGATATCTTAAATTCTATGCCAGAACGCAACCGTTATATTCGCGGTTTACGTGCTTGGGTAGGTTTTCGACAAACTTCTGTACTTTTTGAAAGAAACCCTCGGTTTGCAGGAGATGTAAAATATACTTTTGGTAAATCTTTATCCCTGGCAATTGATGGTATTATCTCTTTTTCTACAGTTCCCTTACGACTGGCAACCTACTTAGGGACTATCTCGGCGGCGATCGCGATGATTATGATAGTATTAGTGCTTTATTGGCGGATATTTGCCCCAGTCTCTCACTTAATTGGTTACACATTAATTACAATTTCTATGTTTTTCTTGGGTTCAGTCCAATTAATTTGTATTGGTATTTTAGGTGAATATATTGGCAGAATATATGAAGAAGTAAAAGGTCGTCCTCTTTATACATTAAAAGAAACTGGAGGCTTTACAAAAAACTAAACTATTTACTACTTTCAAATCTCAAAAACTTAGGGGCGCAGGCTCTGCGCCCTCAATTGTATTTCATCCCCCCAATCACCGTCATCAATAAAATCAAGGTAACGTCAGTGTCAATACCAGAATTTAGTTTACTACTAATATCAGTTCTTATTAGTGTAGCCGGACAGTTTTTTTTGAAAATGGGAGCAATTAAATTAGGTAAAGTTCATGGAGAAAACATGATTAATCTGATTCTCAACATGATCACGATACCAGAACTTTTATTAGGATTAATCTGTTATGGTATTGGTGCAGTAGCCTATATCTTACTCCTAACCAAAGTAAATCTCAGCGTTGCTGCCCCTGCTGTATCTATTGGTTATATATTTTCTGTATTACTAGGTTATTTTGTTTTAAAAGAACCTATTTCTCTAACCCGTGTTTTTGGACTAGGTTTGATTGTCTCTGGGGTGATATTAGTGATTTGGAAAAAATCAACTTAACAGAACAGTTAAATCCACTATTATGGAAGAGTTATCAATCCGTGATAAAAATATGTCTACTCAAGATTAAAAAAGTAGCCAACGTAACTACTAAATATCATTCATAAATGAGAAACTATCTTCAGTTAATTATCATCTACTACTAATGGCATTGCAGAAAAAATCATTTTTTCAAAAGTAACCCATGATCTTCAGCAGTAAAATATACATAAATGTTCAAGCTACTCATATTTTACAGTATGACAAACTATCTCAATTTTTAGGAAAATGTGTTATAACCTACCGTCAGAGCGATCGCTGTCATCAATGGTTGCTCATCCCTTGAAGGAGTTACACTGTGGAAAATAATAAGTCTTTTTTTGGAACGCAGGGAATATTAATTGCATTAATTGGACTAACTGGCACTTTAAGTATTGCTTTGATGATTCTATTCAAAGCTAGAACCTCTGATGCTCAAAGTCAGGGTGTAATTGTTAAAAATAAAGATATTGCTGCTAATGTTAAAACTCAGCAGCGGTTAGAGGAATTTAAAACAGAAATGCTGACCAGTTGGCAACAAGAAGCACAAGCCAAAGGGTTTTCTACTGATGTACCATCTAACTTTCAAGGGATTGTCATTAGTGAAGCTAAACTTCCTCCAGAAAAAAAAGTTATTGCCTTAACGTTTGATGATGGACCTTGGCCTAATAGTACCGCGAAAGTATTAGATATTCTTAAGAAAAATAATATTAAAGGTACATTCTTTGTAGTTGGGCAAAATGTCAAGAATTATCCCGACTTAACAAAACGGGTAGTTACAGATGGTCATACTATTGCTAATCATACCTGGCATCACTGGTATCATCAGATGAATCCCCAGGTGGCAGCTTATGAAGTTGCTAATACAACAGACATAATTTATCAAACTACAGGGGTGAAAACCAGTCTGTTTCGTCCACCGGGGGGAAACATGAGGAATGGAGTCGCAGCTTACGCCAAAAGTAACAAGTATGCTGTTATTATGTGGTCGTCTGATTCTATGGACTATTCACGTCCGGGTGTGCCAAGACTAATTAATAACATCTTTAGGGAAGCTAAACCAGGTGGTATTGTGTTAATGCACGACGGTGGTGGCGATCGCTCTCACACTGTCAAAGCCTTACCAGAAATCATTAGCAAGTTCCGTAAACAGGGTTATGAATTTGTGACTATTCCCGAACTTTTAGAAATGCAAGATCAATATCCACAGTTAGTTGCCCAGAATAAAACAAAATCTCAAAAACCTCAAAAACCCAAGAAACCTTAAATAAATAATGTCTGAAATGGCTAACGCCACGCTGCGCTATCAGGATAACCAGGATTAAAGGATTAACAGGATGAATAAGCTGTTGAACATTTAGATTGTATATTGCTCACAACTAAAACTCTTGTGGAACAGGCATCCTGCCTGTTTTAATTATGCAAATTAAATGTTTCTCAGCTTATACTAATTCTGGATAAAGATGCACATAATCGTAATTAAATCCTGTAAATCCTTAAATCCTGGATATCCTGATTCAGACAAAAAAGATGAAAGGATAAACATGATAAATACAGATAAAGTAGACATCTCCAAATACGCAATGAGTGGGGAATTATACTGGTGATGAGGGCGATCATCTATGGTAATGGAAGGGGCGATCGCCTTATATTTTTATTTTGCAGCCAACCAATTCTGCTGTCCTAATCGCTGCCAAGCTTTACGTATATGTTGTGGTTTAAAGATGGTGCGTTTGCGTTCATCTACGATGGGGCGCAGCCCATCGCTCCAGGAATAAACTAACTCTATGGTCTGTTCACTATCTTGGACTGGGTTGGTTTCTTGAGTCCCTACCCAATGAACTGTAGCCAATAATTCCATGCCATAAGGGGTTTCAAAGCCATTTATGAGGTTGCTAACTCGTTCTAACCGTTCCTGTGCTGATGGGTCATTGGCTAAAAAGGACTGTGCAGCTTCTCTACCTGCGGGTAAAACGTAAATTTCCGCGCTTTCTGCCTTGGCTGTTCCATCCCCATAACCGCGAATGTAATGCCCTTCTATGTGTTTTAAAACATGATTTAGATTATGGGCATAAGGTCCATATTTGTGTTTTACATACTCAAGGCGTAGGGGTTCACCTGCTACTTGTAAAAAATAGGCGAGTTTTTGAATTTCTAGTTTGGTTAATTCATAACCAGGAATACCGTACAATTCCAGTAAGCGAATAAACAAGGCACGGGCGCGAGTCATATTTGGCTTTTTGCTGGCTACGGGCATTGTTTCCACAGCAGGTGCGCCACTGGGTTCAAAAATAATGACTTGGACATCTGGAAGTGCAGCAAAAGCTGATTCTATTAAGGGTTTAACCTCACTCCAGTCTAAGCCACCGTTACCGCACCCCAATGGAGGTATAGCAATGGAAGTAATGTTTAATTGCTGTACTTGGGCGACTAATGCTACCAGTCCAGTTTTGATATCTTCTAATTTAGATTTGCCCTTCCAGTGGCGTTTGGTGGGGAAGTTAATAATGTACAGGGGATTAAATAAGTTACCTGTAGCGACGGTAAACACCTGCCCCGGTTGCACCTGTCCAGCACGACAGGCTTTTTCGTATTGGCGGAAATTTTCTGGATAGGCTTGTTTAAATTGCAAAGCAATGCCTTTGCCCATGACACCGACACAATTCACTGTGTTTACTAGGGCTTGTGCTGGTTCTGTTAATAAGTTGCCTTGCTTAATTTCAATCATTGTTTTTAAGGGATTAAATAATTTTAATCGCTGTTTATACTGTTATATTCTCTGTGGTAGTTGCTGATTGATAATCAATTATTATCAATTAGTGTTATCTATCACTGGATAAACTAGAAACTGATTTTAAATATTATTTTACTACTTAATGGAATTTTTGAATAATATTAATAATGATTTGAAATATTATTTAGCTAATTGATTGATGATTTTAATAATACCAATTTTGATAAATATTTACTGGAATTTGGATATTAAAGGCGGTAAGTATTAGTTGTACTTGTTCAGCAATAGTTTTATTGATTACACCTATTTCTTGTATTAAACTCCAAGGACAATTTTCATAAACTAAAAATTCTGCTTGTCTTCTCCACTTGCGGTTGGGGTCATCTGGAGTATTAGCCCAATATTTTGATTTCATTAATTCCCAATCTATGACTGATTGTAAATCAGACATATCATCATAAAATTCGCTATATGCCATGATAGCGTGTCCATCAGTAAAAGCAAATTTTAGTTTTAAAGAATTGATGGTATAAGCTTCTGAAACTAGATGGATAATTGGCTGTTGTCCACCGCTATAACTATCTACGTTTTGTTTATGAATGGCATAGAGCATGGGTGAACGCGGAGCAAAATAAAAGGGGACATAATCATGTAAATATCCCCCAGCACTACATGGGACTTTTGTGGTGGCACGTCTATCTTGAATGTGTCCGTGTGCGATGTCAAGATAATTGGTTTGTTGTATCTTAAGTCTACTGTTTGCTATCAATCCCCCACTGGTGATTATGGAGGTTAAGTTATCAATGTGGGTGATGTGATAAATCGGTGTAGACATCTAGTGCTTTTAAATTATACTCTTGGAGGTTTCAGGTACAAACAAACCTATTCTCTAGATTTTAAACTATTGTCTACAAAATAACTATGTCGCTATTTGAATGAAGGTAAGACCAGCAAACATCACTCCAGTAAAGTTAATAGTATTTGCTAGAATTGAAAACTAAGATTTGAAAATGTTAACTTAATTATTTCAAGAACCATATTGATAAATTAACCAATCTTTTCCATCTTCCACAAAATATACATAAAAAGGTTCAATCTGGTCAAATTCTAAGCGAATATTAGTTTTTACCTCTACAATTAATTTTTTATCTAGGTTTATATCTATAAAATCTTGAGTAGTAGAGGAAATAGATTTTAAGTATAGATATCCTTGAGATGAAAATAAACGAATTTTCCCTGTTATCACTTTATTTTCTAACTGTTTAATACTTAAAGGTATCTGTTTTTTTTACTTGTACAAATGGATTGACACAGTTATAAAATGAATTATCTATAACTATTTTATTTACATACTCTGAACCCGATCCTATCATGTTAATTAAAGCTTCTCTATCTTGAGTATTTCTACATATAATTTGGAAATCTATTCCCTTAGAGAAATAAAGCCCATTCTTGACTATAAATTCTTGTTGAGATGCAGTTTCGTAATCAGCTTCTCCAAAATATTTATATATATTATCAAAATCAAAATAATCTAAAAATTCTATACTAAGTACCAGAAATGTTGAATAGCGTAATAAAACTTTACATATTGAAATAAACTTAGCCTATAAGTGCTATTTTTCATCTTATCCAAATAAGTTTTCTAAACCAATGAACATAACTTATTTCCTGACACATATAGGACTGAAGATAACGGAGTTTATCTAATAAAGTTTTGCCAAATTCTTGCGGTATTTCTATTAGTTGCAATATCAAATAAGCGATTAAACAGCACATTATCTGAATTCTAATTCCATTCTCATTCTTTGTCATAAGTCTGTCTAACTTGAGGTGCATTTTTAAGAATTTCCATAACAATTCAATTTGCCATCTTTGTATGTAAATTTCCATAATCTCTTGATTACTAACTTGCTCTTCTCCTTCATTTAATAAGTTTGTTGCTAAACGAAATTCACTCTTAGTTTCTATATCACAAAATGCTACTACTCTAATTTCCACTTCTCTTTCATCTTTGCCAACTTTACAATTACCATTTTCTAGCATTTCTAAAGTGACATTATTTTTAATTCTTAAGACAAAAGCTTTATTTTTTTGTTGTTTTAATTCAGATATTCTTTCGGAGGATGCAAATCCTCTATCCATTATCCCTACTCCTTTTGACGGAATTGCTTCTACTGTTTCTTGTCCATATTTATGGTCATGTCCTTGCCCAAAATGAATCACCATTCCACCAACTTCTGATGTCAAACTATCTAACCCACAAAATAGTTTTACTTGATGATATCCTTGACTCCATAATAATTTACTTGTTAATGTAATAATTGTTGAATCTATAGGAAATAATGCTTGGGTTTCTTCCTTTCCTTTTTTCTTTCTCAGTTGATTGTTTAATTCAGTTATTATCTCCAAAAATACTTGAGTATCTCTCTTTTTACTTGCCTTGGAAAAATTTGATATTTTTAAATCTATCCCTTGATTATTTAGTCTTTGAAATAAATCTCTCATACTCACTATACTTTTATCCATGACATACTGTAACCACACTGATACAAATGAAAATGTGTCCAGAACTGGATAATCTTTTTTGGGCAATGGTTTCAATATTGTTTTGACCACTTCTGGGAAATTCTTTAAGCGCATAATTTGATAATTCTTTATCTATATTTTTTTAGATTGTATCAAATTATGGTACTTTTTTTTAATCTTTTCCTAACATTCAACACTTCTGGTACTTGTTAATAAAAATGTCGTAATTATTGTCTGTTCTTTGGAATTTGAAATAGTATTCTGTCAATTGTACTGTAAATTTTAAATAAGAACGTAACTTAGAAGAAGCCAAAATAACTTTTGGTGCATTTCTGATGAGTTCATTAATCAACTTATCTTGTTCTTGTTGATTAAACTGGTTAAGATGTTCAAGAACCACTTTCTCAGCAACATCTTTTGCTATAGATGGTGTGTATTCAGCAATTATTGGAATTTTTCTTTCTGCTGGTGCAATATGCCAGAGGAAATTTTTATAAGCTAAGTTATCTTGTAGATATTGAACCTCTTGCCAATATATATTAAGTGCATTTTCTTCCGCTTGCTCTACTTTCTTAATTAGTTCATCTATCAATTCTTTTCTTAAATGTTCTTCTACTAGATTAATATGTCTATTTATGAATTCAATATAACTATTTGGACTAGAAGAATCAAATTTTAAGTACGAACGCAATGTCGCAGAAATAATTAGAAGATTTGGCAGTTTTTCGGCGATTTCCTTAATGATAAAATCTTGTTGATTTTCATCTAAATCTTTGAGCTTATTAATAACGAAAGTTTCGGCTATCTCCAATGGCAAAGATAATAAATATTCAAGAATAAATTTTTTAAACAGTGGAAATATATTACTATTAGCATACTTCTCAACTATTCTTTCATCATTATCAACTTCTCGTACATCATTAATTGTCCTTAATAAGAATGGTGCTAGTTTATATTTTATTTCTTCGTCCTCTCCGAATATTTCAGCCATTTCCATAGCTTCCCTATCCTTAGTTTCCTTAATACTGAAAGCAACAAGGCTTTCGCTTTCGTACTGAGTCCTTCTTCTGAAATAAATTTTACAATTATCGTTATAAGTAATCTGCCATTTACCCCAAAATTCAGACTTCTTAACAACACCAATAAAGGTTGGTACTTTCAGGTTGATTACTCGATTACGCCTTGCATCAATATCAAATTGAACGTATACGCCCCTTCCTTTATCACCCTCTATAATTTCTTGTATATCTAATGGAACATCATCTCGATCAACACGAATATCTCCTGTATTTTCTTCCCCCAAAGGAGCAATAAAACCAAAATTATTGACTTTATTTTTTTGATTATTAAACCCACCAAACCAAACAATTTTACCTAGCATCATTTTTCTTTTGTTCTTGCGTATTAGATTTTAATAATCTACAATTAATCCCAGTCTGATAAAAGATTACGATATTCTTGCTTAATAATACTATATTCTGTTATTCCGTTTTGAGTATTCCCGAAAATTAGGGTAAATTATCTTACTTTTTACAATTTAGACAAAAATGCCATTTCGTTGAATGACTGCTTTTCGATGCAGACAAAATTATATTAGATTTAGAGCTAACGCTCATGTACGATAATACAATTGCCGTACTACCATGCCAACATACTTATACTTTGGTGAAAACGAATTCTTTCTAACTCGCACCATCAAACAACTAAAAACCCACACTCTAGATCAACAATGGGCAAACTTCAACCATACAGAATACCCCCCAGAATCTAAAGAAACCATTCCTCAAGCATTATCCCATATCATGACACCACCAGTTGGGAGTGGAGGAAGATTAGTACACCAACAGCACATTACTGGGAGTTTGTTCAAAAGAAATTTTATTGCAGTTGGAGTCCATTCTCCCCAAAATTCCCTCAACCAATAACCTCCTTATCACCAACACTCACAAACCTGACGCGAGAAATAAATCAGTCAAACTCCTACTGGAGTAGGCACAGGTGAATAAATCCTGGAAATCCTCAAATCCTGGACATCCTGATTCAGACAAAAAAGGATTAAAGGATGAACAGGATAAAGTATTTAATTAAATCCTGTAAATCCTCAAATCCTGTACATCCTGATTCAGACAAATTACACAGAACTCAATTGTTTTTCTGCTACTTTGGCTTCTGGACTATCAGATTCAGAAGGTGGAACTAACTGCCAGAATTTAGGTAAGTATGCTTCCCAATTAGCAATAATTTCCTCTGCCTTGGGTGAACCAGTTTTCCGGGCATGAGTTTGAATTAACTCATATAATTGTTTTGCACCTGCTTCACTCACAACCCGTTGCACATTGACAATAGCGTGATTAACTAAGTCTGGGAAATTACCAGATTCATCAAGGAAATAAGCCAATCCGCCTGTCATACCTGCACCCACGTTGCGGCCAGCTTTACCCAGAACAACAATCACCCCACCAGTCATATACTCGCAGCAGTGATCACCAGCCCCTTCAATTACGGCTGTACCTTTAGAGTTCCGCACCGCAAACCGTTCTCCAGCTAAACCATTGGCAAATAACACCCCACCAGTCGCCCCATAAAGGCAGGTATTCCCTACAATCACGTTTTCTGCTGGGTTATAGGTGGCATTGGCTGGGGGCTTAATAATAATTTCCCCACCGTTCATGCCCTTACCGACATAGTCGTTTGCTTCCCCTACTAAGTTGAGAATCACACCATCCAGGTTAAATGCGCCGAAGCTTTGCCCCACACTTCCTTGGAAATTCAGGTTTATTTGCCCTGTAAAGCCGTTGTCACCGTATTTATGAGCGATCGCCCCAGTTAACCTAGCTCCGACTGTTCTATCGGTATTGACGACGGTAACGGTTTTACTAACTTCACCCTGATCCTGAATCGCGGCTTGAATATCTGCATCAGCTAGTAACTGATCATCTAAAACTGCTCCATTGCTGTGAACTTTTTCATGCACCAACCAACTGCGATTAACTTTTGTATCTGGTAGCTTAGTTAAACAATCCAAATTCAAAGCTTGGGTTTTATTCAGTTTGACTTCAGAACGCACCGTCAATAAATCAGCGCGACCAATTACTTCTGATAAAGAACGATATCCCAATTTAGCCAACAGACTCCGCACCTCTTCCGCAATGAAGTAGAAGAAATTGACAACGTGTTCGGGAATGCCTGTAAACCGTTTCCGCATTTCTTCCTTCTGAGAAGCTATGCCCACAGGACAGTTATTAGTGTGGCAAATCCGCGCCATAATGCAGCCTTCCGCAATCATCGCTATCGAACCGAAGCCGAACTCTTCCGCCCCCATTAATGCCCCAATTAGGACATCCCAGCCGCTTTTGAGACCACCATCTACACGCAAGATGACGCGATCGCGCAAACTGTTTTCCATCAATACTCGATGTACTTCTGTTAAACCCAATTCCCAAGGACTACCAGCGTGTTTAATGGAAGAAAGGGGTGATGCACCTGTACCGCCATCATGTCCCGAAATTTGGATAATATCAGCGTTAGCTTTAGCCACACCTGCTGCAATTGTCCCAATTCCAATTTCTGCGACTAATTTCACAGAAACTTGGGCTGTGGGGTTAATTTGGTGCAAGTCAAAAATCAACTGGGCTAAATCTTCAATCGAATAAATATCATGGTGGGGTGGTGGGGAAATCAAAGTTACACCCGGCTTAGAACGCCGCAACATGGCAATATAAGGGCTTACTTTGGGTCCTGGTAGCTGTCCACCTTCTCCTGGTTTTGCACCTTGGGCAATTTTGATTTCTAGTTGTTGGGCTGTGGCTAAGTATTGGGGAGTAACACCGAACCGTCCTGATGCAATTTGTCTAATTGAACTTGCAGCCGTATCACCATTTCTTAACCCATTGAGATGAGGAAGAGTAGGAGATTTACCATTAGCATCTACATCTCTCAAAACATTGTAACGAACCGGATCTTCGCCACCTTCACCAGAATTAGATCTACCACCAATGCGATTCATTGCGATCGCTAAAGTTTCATGTGCTTCTCGTGATAACGCCCCTAAAGACATCCCACCAGTACAGAAACGTTTAACAATATCATTAACTGACTCTACCTGTTCTAAAGGAATCGGTGAGCGCTCGCTTTGGAAATCTAGCAAATCACGCAGCGCCGTCACCGGACGATTTTGCAGATGTTGTTTATAAACTTCATAATGGTCATATTGCTTGCCATTGACAGCCTTATGCAGCGACTTAGCCAATTCTGGGCTATTCATGTGGTATTCACCACCAGGACGGTATTGAACAAAACCCAAGTTTTCCAACTTCTTCGCCGTCAATTCAGGGAAAGCCTTACTGTGGAAAGACAACACCTCTTGCGCTAATTCGCTCACACTGAGACCACCAATGCGGGAAGTTGTCCCCCGGAAACCTAAAGCCAATAAATCACGACCAATCCCAATAGCTTCAAATATTTGGGCTGCTTGATAGCTGGAAAGTAGAGAAATACCCATCTTCGAGAGGATTTTCAGCAAACCCGATTCTACAGCTTTGCGATAATTTTCAATGGCTTGTTCTAAAGTCAAAGTGGCAATTTTGCCCCTAGTCATAAACTGCTTAGTTTTGGGTTCATGCCACCAAGCAGTTACAGTATCTAAAGCCATATAGGCACAAACCGCCCCCGCACCATAACCTAAGAGACAAGCGAAATGATGGGTACTCCAACATTGGGCTGTATCCACAATTAAGGATGTTTTCATCCGTAACCCTTCACGGATTAAGTGATGATGAACCGCACCAATGGCTAATAAAGGGGGAATATACGTATATTCTGCTGCAATTCCTGTACCTGTTCTGTCACTTAATATGAGAATCTTCGCACCAGCCCGCACCGATTCAGCAGATTGTTTCTGCAAAGATTCCACAGCGGTTTTTAAACCATTTGGTCCTGTGGCTATGGGAAATAAAGTTGACAATTCAGCCGTTGCAAAACCTGACAACTTAATAGTTTCTAACTCTGTCTGAGTCAGTACAGGAGACTCCAACTTGAGTCTGCGGGCGTATTCCGGTTTAGGTTCTAATAAATTCCCCTTTTCACCCAATTCCACCGTCAGAGACATCACCAACTTTTCCCGTAAAGGGTCAATTGCTGGATTAGTAACTTGAGCAAACCGCTGTTTAAAATAGTCATACAGCAAATGGGATTTTTCTGACAATACCGCTAAAGGAATATCATCCCCCATACAGAAAGTCGCTTCTGCACCCGTACTAGCCATAGGGTGAATCACCATTTCCACATCTTCTATGGTGTAGCCAAAAGCAATCTGCTGTTGTAATAAGACTTGTGAATCAATTTTGTCAGTGGTCAGTTGTCCGTTGTTCGTTGACAAATGCCCATTACCGTTACCATTGCCATTAACTACAGACTTACCCTTAACTAACTCACTCAATTCTTGGCGATGCTGTTGCAACCATTCCCCATAGGGATGTTGTTTAGCAATGCGTTGTTTAATCTCCCAGTTTTTGAGAATTTCCTGGGTGTTTAAATCCACCGCAATCATTTGTCCAGGTCCTAGTCTACCTTTTTCCAGAATATTCTCTTCTGGGAAATCCACAACTCCAGCTTCGGAGGCAACAACGATATAATCATCTTTGGTAATGACATAACGAGCAGGTCTTAAACCATTACGATCTAATGTCGCTCCAACTTTTTTACCATCGCTAAATACTAACAGTGCAGGTCCATCCCATGATTCTTGCAAACCGCTGTAATATTCATAAAAATCCACGATTTCGGGATATTCAGCTAAGGAAGGTTGGTTTTTGTAGGCTTCAGGAACCATCATCATTAACCCTTCTAAAGGGCTGCGTCCCGATCGCACCAACAACTCTAGTACATTATCTAAAGTAGCGGAATCGCTATTATCAATCTTTACCAGAGGCTTAAGTTCATCAAAACGATCTTCCCAACTTGGATGATTGAGGGTAGCTTCCCGTGCCATCATCCAATTAATATTCCCCAATAGGGTGTTAATTTCTCCATTGTGACCCAATAGCCGCATTGGTTGGGCTAAAGGCCATTTGGGCATAGTATTGGTACTAAAGCGGCGATGATATACCGCAAATGCTACTTTAAAAGCCGGATTTTTTAGATCTTCGTAAAAATCCCCTAAGACCGCAGAACGCACCATGCCTTTATAAACAATTGTGCGGCTAGACAAGGAACAAACATAGAAATCTTCGGAAATTTTTCTGCCCGCTTGCATAATACGACGACGGGCAATATACAATTCTCTTTCTAGCTCATCACCGCTCTTATCAGCACAGGAAATTACCACCTGTTCTATTTGGGGTTGATTTTCTTTTGCTTGCAACCCTAATACTTCAGGACGCACTGGAACTACTCGCCAGCCCAGTACAGTCAATTTTTCTTCTGCTGCTATTTGCTCAAATGCAGCTTTAGCAGCTTTGGCGGCTGTTTCGTCTTGGGGAAAAAATATCATCCCCACAGCCATATTACTTAGACTAGAAAAATCAATGCCATTATTGTTATCTTGTGCCAATAATTCCCAAGGAATTGCTGTTAATATCCCCGCACCATCTCCAGAATCTTGGTCAGCACTACAACCCCCTCTATGTTCTAAGCAAGTTAAAGCAGTTAAAGCTTTATCCAAAATTTCATGACTGGCAATATTTTGACGATGGGTGATAAACCCGACTCCACAAGCATCTCTTTCTTCTACTAACCACTTTTGCCCTGGATATGTATCTGAAAAATTAGTATCTGACACTGTAATTTGCTGACCCTGATTTGATGGTTGATGATTCATACTCTATTCCTGAAATGTTGAGTTACAGATGTTGTTATTACTGCTAGAGGGAAATTTTCTCAATAATGGCTAACGCCATACTGGCACTGGATAAAAATACATAATTACCAAAATTTATGGATAACAATTTTAGCTGTCTTCTTGACATTCAGCCAAAGCTATGTTACCAATGCCTATCTATTGTTTATTTGTTTACTGCATTCTTTTATTGATTGCATAATAGATCAATGGCTTTAGGCATTACCCATTTTCGGTTTACCTGAAACACGATCTTAACTTTACACTTCGCTGTGCTAAAAGCCACAATTTTCCTGATGCAGCTACAAAATCAGCGTATTTGCCCTATATGCCCATTTGACAATTCCTAAAATATATCTGTTTTTGCCTATATTGTGGCTGCTTATTCATTAGCCACCCAACGAACCCTAGATTTTAGATGCAAGTCCTAATCTAAAATCTAAAATTCTAGAAGTTGATTCTGCGAATTTTGGCTTTAATCCCTAAGACTATCATTCAAGTCTACAAGCAGTTTGTACGATTTAAAACAATTACGGCTAGTATTTTTAGCATAATAATTGTTCGCTAGTCTTAAGAAGAGATAAAAACCCAATATATATACTATCACGATTATTTCTAAAAAAGGTAATTATTTTTTCAATTTCCCTATAAATTTTCGTTAGGCTGGGTTTTGATTGATAACTTTCAAAAATACTGAGTCAATGATCTTGAAAATCCTAAATTATGTATTACCGCTACTGTCAACAGCACTGTGTTTGACTGCTACTTATGGGGCATTTGCTCAAGATACTCCTACTTTACCAACTCCCGTTTCCACTGCCGTTAGCGCTGGTAATCAAATTATTCTCAATGGCCGCACCTTACCAGGCGCATGGTTACAGCCAACAGCAACCGCCAAAGGACAAACTTATCTAAGTGATGGCGCACTCAAGCAACTGCTGGGGATAAATTTACTCAATAGCAGTAATCCTGGCAAACAACCAGTACAGTGGTTTTCTAACTTGACAAATCCCTTCGTTCTCAATACCAATCTCAGCGGGGGATATCGCTATTTAGATGTTACTCAGTTAGCACTTAAACAGAGATGGAAAATTCAAGCCAATAGTAACACCTTGGTAATTTCTACTCCCCCTTCCCAACTCAAAAACATTCGTCTGGGCAAACAACCAAAAGGAGATAGAGTTGTCCTAGATTTAGATATGGCTACTCCTTGGCAAATTCGACAGGAGTTACCAGTCAAAAAAGTAGTAGATCCTGATGAGATTATCCCTAAATCTACCACACCACCCAATCGAGAATGGACTCTCACCCTCGATGGTATTGCTGATCCGGCTTTAATACAACGCTACAACTTTCAAATGACTACACCACCAACCCCCGCATTAATAATTCAAAAAGTGGAAGTAGTGAATAATCAAACAATTGTCCGGTTGAGTGTTCCCTTTGGTCAGTCTGTACAAGTTAGCACTATTCCCCAACCAAATCGCTTAGTTATTGATATTCAACCTGATGCAATGGTGGAAAAAACTATCGCTTGGGCGCGAGGATTACAATGGCGACAGCAGTTGGTAACTTTAGGAACAGACCGCTTTCCTGTGGTTTGGTTAGATATTAACCCACGTTCTGTGGGATTAAGCATTAAGCCTATAATTACTAATCCGCAAACATTAACTGGTACAGCCCCTTTAATCCAAACTGCCCAAAATTACTTAGCAATAGCCGCAATTAATGGTGGTTATTTTAACCGTAACAATAAATTACCTTTAGGGGCAATTCGGCGCGATAATCAATGGATATCCGGCCCAATTCTCAACCGAGGAGCGATCGCTTGGAATAATAACGGACAATTTTACTTTGGTCGCCTCACCCTCACAGAAATCCTAATTACCAACAATAATCAACGTTTACCCATTTCCTTACTTAATACTGGTTATGTCCAACGCGGTATTGCTCGTTATACTCCAGCCTGGGGAAATACTTATACACCTTTAGCTGATAATGAAACTATTGTAGTTGTTGAAAACAATCAAGTAACTAATCAGTTAGCAGGAGGTAAAAGTGGTATAACTACCATTCCCATTCCCGAAAATGGTTATCTCCTCATCTTCCGCAATCAGACACCACAATTACCCATTGGGACAAAAGTTTCTCTTACCAGCACCACTACCACACCTGAATTTAGTCGCTACCCTCACATTATTGGTGCAGGTCCTTTATTAGTAGTAAATCGGCAAATAGTCCTGGATGGACCAGCAGAAACATTCAGCCCCGCTTTTATGAAAGGTCAAGCAGTTCGCAGTAGTATTTGTACCAAATCTACAGGTAATATTATGATTGCTGCTGTACATAATCGGGCTGGTGGTGGTGGACCAACTTTAGCCGAACAAGCAAAATTAATGCAAACAATGGGTTGTATAAATGCTTTAAATTTAGACGGTGGTAGTTCTACTAGTCTCTATTTAGGCGGTCAGTTACTTGACCGTTCCCCTAATACAGCAGCCCGTGTTCACAACGGGATTGGGATTTTTATATCACCAAAAACTTCTAAGTAGGTTGGCGTTGAAAATTGTCGTCATAGCAAGGGAACAGGTAATTGGTAATTGGTAATTGGTAACTGATGAAAACTATTCTTCTAGGATTTACGCATTGACAAGATTCCCCAAATATGTGACGTAAATTTTATCCCTTGTAGGGTGCGTCAGACACGATATTTTGACAAAAAAAACAGATTCCCTCTATCTGACGCACCCTAATCAATAAGTTATTCCCAAAGCCGAAAACAACGCAATTTCGTTCATTCATATCATGGTAAATTAGTGAGCGTGCGTAAGTCCTATCTTCTTTCTTCTTCCTCCTGAACTCCTGAACTCCTGATAGCGCAGCGTGGCGTTAGCCATACTCCTGACTCCATTATTTTTTTGATGAAGACTTTGTGTAGACACATTGGTTTAAGCAATAGACCTTACCAGTTAATGGTGAGTTTTGCTATCTTTATCAGAGTGGCTAAATCTTGTGCCTTTTCCATCAACTGTTCCCACTACAAACAAGTTTGTTATGTCTTCATCTGAGGTAACTATGGCTAAATTATCAGAAACAGCCCCAAATACTCTCACTCTGCAACCAATAATTAATTCTAGAAGTATTGCTGCTGGTGAATTACGTCCTTGGGGTTCTTTCACAGTCTTGGAAGAAGGACGCGGATATAAAATTAAGCGAATTGAAGTCAAACCTGGACATCGCCTAAGCTTACAAATGCACCACCACCGCAGTGAACACTGGATTGTTGTTTCCGGTACAGCTAAAGTAGTTTGTGGCGACAAAGAAATCTTATTAAGCAATAATCAATCAACCTATGTCCCCCAATGTACAACCCATCGGTTAGAAAATCCCGGTGTGATTCCCTTGGTTTTAATTGAAGTCCAAAATGGCGAATATCTCGGAGAAGATGATATTATTCGCTATCAAGATGATTATGCCCGTTCTGAAAAATAGACAGAATAGCAGGGGAGTAGGAGGAGAGAAATATTCTTTTACAACGGACAATTGACAACTGACTAATAAAAAAATTCCATGATTCATTTAAGTCCAACAGCCATTAGTGAAATCGGGCGTTTAAAATCTAAACAACCATCAGATACCTTATTTCGCTTGCGAGTGAAGTCTGGTGGCTGTGCCGATTGGTTTTATGATCTTGCTTTTGATGCAACAGTACAATCTCAAGATCAGGTTTTAGAGTTGCATGATCTTCGCGTAATTATAGACCCAGAAAGCCTAAATTACATCAATGGGTTATTAATAGATTACTCAGAAGACTTGATGGGTGGGAGTTTTCGCTTTGATAATCCCCAAGCAATATCCACCTGTAGCTGTGGCAATTCTTTCTCTATTAGTCAGTAGTCATTGGTCATTGGGAAAATTCTTTCTCCCCCCCCTACTTCCCCTACTTCCCCTACTTCCCGTACTTACCCTAGTACAACACGGCATAAATAAACCAACCATTCTAAATCGTTAAAAAGCCTATACTGTATTCCTTTTGACTTTTGACTTTTGACTTTTGACGAACGCCCTGCGGTACTACTTACCCTGTTCCCTGTTCCCTCCTAAAAATGATTGACAGAAAATCAGAAAAAAAGATATAATCAGGATTTGTTAAAACTTAGATCATAAAGCAGCTTCACGCGCTGTAACTCATGCCAACAATACAGCAGCTAATACGTAGTGAACGCGAACTAGCGCGTCAGAAAACCAAGTCCCCTGCTCTGAAGCAATGCCCGCAACGTCGAGGCGTTTGCACCAGAGTATACACAACTACACCTAAAAAGCCTAACTCAGCACTCCGTAAGGTAGCCAGGGTAAGACTTACCTCTGGATTTGAAGTAACAGCTTACATCCCAGGTATCGGTCATAACTTACAAGAACACTCCGTAGTTATGATTCGTGGTGGTCGGGTCAAAGACTTGCCCGGAGTTAGATACCACATTATTCGTGGCACATTAGATACAGCCGGAGTTAAAGACCGGAAACAAGGGCGTTCCAAATATGGAACAAAGCTCCCAAAAGCAGGTAAAAAATAGGTAAGCGGCGGTTAATCGCTTCAAATACGGTTAATCGTCCTACCTGCAAACTGCATAAAAACCAGCAGTAACGAATTTTTTTAAGAAAATCAAACTGTATCTGGTATAAAAAAAAGTTGCATGAGTTTGGAAAGGAGAATCTTGTAAACGATAACAGCACTTTAATCTAAATTTAAAAGTTAATCGCGTTGTCGTTTTCTGTGTCTGGTAGCAGATAATAAGTGAATTAATTCAGCCTCCTTGCAATTGATAGCTAGCGTATAGCGCAAGCCATAAAAAACTCAGGAAAAATTAGCGGCTGAATTAAACCGCTTTTAGTTTCCTGTGTTCTGATAGCATATAATTTCGTGGCCAAATTCCGTATTCAAGGATGAAGTATGTCTCGTCGTGGTGTTAGTCAAAGGCGCGCAGTTCCGCCTGACTCAGTGTATAATAGTCGCCTGATCAGCATGATGATGCGACGAATAATGCGTCATGGCAAAAAATCAATTGCCGCAAGAATAGTTTATGACGCTTTGAAAACTATTGAAGAACGTACTGGTGGAAGTCCATTAGAAACTTTTGAAAAAGCAGTGCGTAATGCCACACCATTGGTAGAGGTTAAAGCTCGCCGAGTTGGTGGAGCAACTTACCAAGTACCAATGGAAGTACGTACAGATCGCGGTACTACCTTAGCGTTGCGGTGGTTGGTGCAGTATTCTCGCCAACGTCCAGGAAGAACTATGGCTGGGAGACTAGCTAATGAATTAATGGATGCTGCGAATGAAACTGGTAGTGCTATTCGTAAGCGCGAAGAAACACATCGGATGGCGGAAGCAAACAAAGCATTTGCACATTATCGTTACTAACTAGAAAAACGATATATCGTCTTCTCATGTGCGGTATATCGTAGAATTTATAGCTAATGCCAAAAGATTGGCAAGTATCTGACTAGTACATATAGCACAGCGTCAATAAACCAGCCATTTCCAAAAGCCAAAAAGCCTATACAGTCTTAATTTTGACTTTTGATTTTTGACTTTTGACTTCCGCTCTGCGGTACTAGGCTAACAAAAAAGACGGTTTTCCGTAAAAGTATAGAATCTTAACAAAGAGTAATATACGAGATATCATGAGGCGACAACCTTAGGAGGTAACTGTGGCACGCACGAACCCGCTAGAGAAAGTACGCAATATCGGTATTGCGGCGCATATAGATGCGGGCAAAACAACGACAACAGAGAGAATATTATTTTACTCTGGGATCATTCATAAAATTGGCGAAGTTCACGAAGGAACTGCTGTTACAGACTGGATGGAACAAGAACGGGAGCGGGGAATTACCATCACTGCTGCTGCGATTAGTACCAGTTGGAATGATCATCAAATTAACATTATTGATACTCCCGGTCACGTGGACTTCACAATTGAAGTTGAACGTTCCATGCGAGTATTAGATGGTGTAATCGCTGTATTTTGTTCCGTAGGTGGTGTCCAACCACAATCAGAAACAGTATGGCGACAAGCAGACCGCTACAAAGTACCTCGCATTGCCTTTATTAACAAGATGGATCGCACTGGTGCGAACTTCTATAGAGTGCATGACCAGATGGTTGATCGCTTGCGGGCTAACGCCATTGCTATTCAACTGCCTATCGGTAGTGAAACTGAATTTAAAGGGATTATAGACTTGGTGAAAATGTGTGCATATATGTACACAAACGATCAAGGAACTGATATCCAAACCACAGAAATTCCCGCAGAACTAGCCGAAAAAGCAGCCCAATACCGTATCAAATTGGTAGAAGCAGTCTCAGAAACTGATGACACGCTGATGAATAAGTACTTCGAGGGCGAAGAACTGACAGAAGCAGAAATCTGTGCTGCGCTCCGCAAAGGAACAATTGCTGGGACAATCGTACCAGTGCTTTGTGGTTCAGCCTTTAAGAACAAAGGCGTGCAATTGATGTTGGATGCGGTAATAGATTACCTACCATCACCACTGGAAGTGCCACCAATTCAAGGCACATTACTCAACGGTGATCCAGTAGAACGTCATGCTGATGATGAAGAACCATTATCAGCTTTGGCATTTAAGATTATGGCTGATCCTTATGGTCGCCTTACCTTCGTTCGGGTTTATTCTGGTGTGCTGAAGAAAGGTAGTTACGTTCTTAACGTCAGCAAGAATAAAAAAGAACGAATTTCTCGGTTAGTGCTAATGAAAGCAGATGACCGACAAGACGTAGATGAACTACGGGCAGGTGATTTGGGTGCTGCTTTAGGATTAAAAGATACCTTGACAGGTGATACACTTTGTGATGAAGGTTCACCAGTAATTTTGGAATCCCTATTTATTCCTGAGCCTGTAATCTCGGTAGCGGTTGAACCCAAAACCAAGAACGACATGGACAAGCTTTCCAAAGCTCTGCAATCTTTGAGTGAAGAAGACCCCACCTTCCGTGTGCGTGTTGATCCAGAAACCAACCAAACCGTAATTGCGGGCATGGGAGAATTGCACCTAGAAATTCTCGTAGATCGGATGTTACGGGAATTTAAAGTAGAAGCAAACGTTGGTGCGCCCCAAGTTGCTTACCGCGAAACCATTCGCAAAGCCGTCGAGAAAATTGATGGTAAATTTATCCGCCAGAGTGGTGGTAAGGGTCAGTACGGTCACGTGGTGATCAATTTAGAACCAGGTGAGCCAGGGACAGGTTTTGTCTTTGTTTCTAAAATTGTCGGTGGGATTGTACCGAAAGAGTACATAGGACCGGCTGAACAGGGAATGAAAGAATGTTGTGAATCTGGTATTTTAGCTGGATATCCACTCATTGATGTCAAAGCCACATTAATACATGGTTCTTACCATGATGTAGACTCTTCAGAAATGGCTTTCAAAATTGCCGGTTCTATGGCAATTAAGGAAGCAGCTTCAAAAGCCTCTCCTGTGATCTTAGAGCCGATCATGAAAGTTGAAGTAGAAGTACCTGAAGACTATATCGGTAACGTGATTGGTGATTTAATCTCCCGTCGGGGACAGATTGAAAGCCAAAGCACTGAACAGGGACTGGCAAAGGTGGTATCGAAAGTTCCATTGGCAACTATGTTTGGTTATGCCACTGATATTCGGTCGAAAACCCAAGGCAGAGGTATCTTTACAATGGAGTTTAGTACCTACGAAGAGGTGCCTCGCAGCGTGGCTGAGGGCATCATTTCAAAAAGTAAAGGGAACGCTTAATTAAAAAAGGAAACGATTATTCATGGCACGCGCAAAGTTTGAAAGAACGAAACCTCACGTTAATATCGGTACTGTTGGCCACGTTGACCACGGCAAAACTACTTTAACAGCAGCTATTACAATGACCTTGGCCGCTATGGGTCAAGCTGTAGCTAAGGGTTATGACCAAATTGATAATGCACCTGAAGAAAAGGCACGGGGTATTACAATCAACACCGCCCACGTTGAGTATGAAACTGAAAAACGTCACTATGCTCACGTAGACTGTCCTGGACACGCTGACTATGTGAAAAACATGATCACTGGTGCGGCGCAAATGGATGGAGGCATCCTCGTAGTTGCAGCCACAGATGGTCCTATGCCCCAAACCCGTGAACACATCCTCTTGGCAAAACAAGTGGGTGTTCCTAGTCTGGTCGTCTTCTTGAATAAAGAAGATATGATGGATGACGAGGAATTGATGGAATTGGTAGAACTAGAATTGCGGGAACTACTGACCAGCTATGATTTTGATGGTGACAATATTCCCATTATCAAAGGTTCAGGTCTACAAGCTCTCCAAGCAATGACCGCTAATCCCAAAACTCAGCGCGGTGAGAATAAGTGGGTAGATAAAATCTATGAGTTGATGGATGCTGTAGATGCTTATATCCCTACTCCTGAGCGGGCTATAGACAAACCATTCTTGATGGCTGTAGAAGATGTGTTCACGATCACAGGTCGTGGGACTGTGGCTACTGGACGGATTGAACGCGGTGTCGTTAAGGTTGGTGATCCAGTTGAGCTAATTGGCATCAGAGATACCAAGGCTACCGCAGTCACTGGGATCGAAATGTTCAAGAAGAGCCTTGATCAAGGTATGGCTGGGGATAACGCTGGTGTACTACTACGCGGTATGAAAAAAGAAGACATTGAGCGCGGTATGGTAATTGCTAAACCAGGCTCAATTACACCTCACACTCAGTTTGAAGGCGAGGTTTACGTTTTAACTGAGAAAGAAGGTGGTCGGAAAACACCATTTTTCGCGGGTTATCGTCCTCAGTTCTATGTGCGGACAACTGATGTAACAGGTACAATCAAAGCCTTTACCTCTGATGAGGGTAAAGATGTGGAAATGGTTATGCCTGGCGATCGCATCAAGGTGACAGTAGAATTGATCAACCCAGTCGCTATTGAAGAAGGTATGCGTTTCGCTATTCGTGAAGGTGGACGGACTATCGGTGCTGGCGTTGTCGCTAAAATCTTGAAATAACACTCACGTTTTTGCTCTCATTTAAAAGGAGTAGAGATAAATCCTACAATCTCTGCTCCTTTGTATTCCCATAAACAATTTTAAATTTTGGATTGGGGATGAAATTTAACATCTAAAAATCTAAAATCTAAAGTCTAAAATTTACCGAACCTGGAAAACTAAACATGGCAACTCTACAGCAGCAGAAGATTAGAATTCGCTTGAAGGCATTTGACCGACGTTTATTAGATACATCTTGCGAGAAGATTGTAGACACCGCTAACCGGACTAACGCTACAGCTATTGGACCGATTCCTTTGCCCACAAAACGCAAGATATATTGCGTACTGCGATCGCCTCACGTAGATAAAGACTCCCGCGAACACTTTGAAACCCGCACCCATCGCCGGATTATTGACATTTACCAGCCTTCTTCTAAAACTATTGATGCACTCATGAAGCTAGATTTACCTTCTGGTGTAGATATTGAAGTCAAATTGTAAGTTTGTCAACAAATTTTGGATTTACGATTTTGGATTGACTCCAACAAACAAGTGTGGAGCTTGAGGATTTTAGATTGGCGAAAGCGTTGCGTACGCAGCGAGTATTTTTGATTAATTCCGCCCTGAAGGGGCGGGACTTGTACCGAAAATTCCCAATCCAAAATCTAAAATCCAAAATCTAAAATTTTTCGGTCATTAGTCAATAAATAAGATCCCCGAATTTTTAGAAAATTCGGGGATCTCTTGTTTTCTTAATGATAAAATATAAACAAAGTGCGGGTAAATTAGAGAAAAATATAATATTTTAAGAATACAATTTATACTCAAATAACCATGACATCTTCCTCTAAAATTGCAGTGCGTGAACTACCTCTATTCCCATTACCCGAAGTGGTTCTATTTCCCACTAGACCATTACCTCTACATATCTTTGAATTTCGCTACAGAATCATGATGAATACGATTTTGGAGAGCGATCGCCGATTCGGGGTATTGATGATTGATCCCACCAAGGGGACAATTGCTAATGTTGGTTGTTGTGCGGAAATTCTTCATTATCAGCGGCTACCCGATGACAGAATCAAGCTATTAGCTTTAGGACAACAAAGATTTCGGGTGTTAGAATATGTCCGCGAAAAGCCCTATCGCGTCGGTTTGGTAGAATGGATTGAAGACCAACCACCGGCTAAGGATTTACGTCCTTTAGCTTCAGAGGTAGAACAACTGTTGCGCGATGTGGTTCGTCTTTCCGCTAAGTTAACAGAACAAGAAATTGAATTACCAAACGATTTACCAGATTTACCCACAGAACTATCTTATTGGATAGCGAGTAATCTCTATGGTGTCGCTCCCGAACAGCAAGCATTATTAGAAATCCAGGATACAGTTGCTCGTTTAGAACGAGAGGCGGAAATTTTGACTTCTACTCGCAATCATTTAGCAGCGCGTTCTGTGCTTAAAGATACGTTTAATGAGATGGGATAAACTTGCCAAACTTTAAACTTTCAAAGTTTGTACACAGCATCCAGTTTCCAGATTCCACAACTTGATTGTGTTATCTTCACTTGCTGTGGCTAAGATTTGCTCTGTGGGATGAAAAGCAACACTCCATACACAAGCATTATGTCCTTCTAGAGTTTGCACACATTTTCCTGTGGCTAGATGCCATACTTTAACTATATGGTCATTGCTACCACTTGCAAGGAGTTGAGCGTCAGGACTAAAAGCCATTGGCTTAAGAATGCTAATATCTCTATTAAATTGTTGTTTACTATTGCTGATTTCTTGTTCCTGTAGAGTTCGCTTCAAGACTTTGTGCAGGTTGCTTTTGGTGACTTTTTCTCCTAAAGCTTGGGAGAGCGATCGCCATAGTTCTGAGCCAACGTCTTTCATGTAACCAAGATCATAATCGAAGTCTATAGCCATGTCTAAGTACGTCTGTCCATTCCAAGATTGCCGGAATACAATCTCTTGAACTGTTGTTAAGCGTCCCCGCTTTAATAACTGTTCGGCTAGTACAATAGCTTCTCTATCCGTAATTATCACTTCTTCAAGGGTCATTTACTCTTTTGGCAAAGTTAGTATTACAAGGGTGAGTTGATTGTTGTATTACACGGAGTGCGTGATTTAGTTCATTTGTAATTATGATTTGGTTTTTGTGACATATTATATCTAGTCACAATAGTGACACAAAAACTTTGTCGTTGTCAACGCATAAAAGTAAATTTTAAATATAGGAATCCTATTTGATTTTTGATAGCTTGCGTGGTGTAGCCATAGGTCCAGAGTTTCAGATCCCCGACTTCTCTAAGCAGTGGAGGATATTTCAGCAAAAAGGTCAACATTCTTAGAAAAAAAATGCCCTCACAGACAACTTTTATGGCTTACGCTACGCTATCAGCAAACCCTATATAGAAGTTAGGAATAATTTTAATAAAAATAGTCACGTCTGTGAATAAAATCCTGGTATAATCAAAAGATGAACCAACAACAGTTTGAACTTATATTTGAAAACCTGACAACCAGACCAAAGGAAGTCTTGCAAAGGATATTAGCAGGTGAAACAGATGCAGATATAGCAGCAGCTATGGAAATTGGAGAGCCTACAGTCAGAAAACATATTGAAAGAATATGTGAAAAATTTAGACTGAGGAGTGAACATACTGATAGTCGTCGCTACAAACGCTCAGAGTTAGTGACACTGGTTGCTAAGTATAAGCCTAACTTACTAACTGAATATCAGCTTAAATTTACAGATAAAGTAGCAGAAATAACAGATAAAGATGACAATAATATCTGCGAATTTATATTACAATTACTATCAGTCAACCAACCCATAAATGAAGAATTTAAGAAATTTATACTGCGTTTTAATTGCAATGAGCAGGAGAAGAAACAAATTGCTAAATCTCTGAATAAAACCGGATATCAACACTATTTGAATAGTGATTTTAACACAGCTTTATCCTATTTAAAATTAGCAATTGAATTTAAACCTGATTTACCAGCGGCTCATTATAATTTAGGAGCAACCTACGAAAAAATAGATCATTGGACTCAAGCTTGTGAACATTATAAAATTGCTATGCAATATCAAAATCGGGCTGGAGAAGCTGCAATTAATAATCTAGCTCGATTGGAAATTTTACAAGGAAATAGTGCTGCTGCTGTAGAAATGATTTTGCCAATTTTATCAAAGGTTAAAGATCATACAGTTAAAGCTGCATTACATAAAAACCTTGGTTGGGCTTATTTTCAGCAAAATTCTTATGAACAAGCAAAACAGCATTTATTCATATCTTTAGAATTGGAAAATGATTATGCTCCAGCCTATTGCTTATTAGCACAAGTCCAAGCAGCAGTAGGAGATAAAGAAAATTCTCTAGTATTCTGGAGAAAATTCCTGGAATCTTATTCCCAAGAGCAAGAATTAAAAAGTGTTCAATGGCATTTACCAGAACTAGAAATTTGGAAACTTGATGCTATGAGAAATATTATGGAAACAGCGATATAAATATGACTTACGCACAAGTCACGAAAGAATATAATATCAATTGGGAGGAACGATTGGATCATCATCCTCATCATCACCATTAATAATGTTTCCTATCATTGATAATGTAAATATCATGGCTCGTTTCTCCATTGAGATTAATTGATGAATAAATCAAGAAGAAGCGAGGGTACCCATTTCGCTGTTTAAGTTTCTTGTTTCATATCTTTTGATTTGATGTTTTTATTATGCGTGGATTTAGATAAAATTCAAACACTAAAAAATAGGGAATATTTATCTAGGTTTAGCAGCAATTTAAACTCAAATAAGTAGTAAAAAATAAGTGGAAGTTATATTTATTAGTTAAAAAGTAGGGAAAAGTAAGGTGGAACAACAAGATCCCCAAGATCCCCGACTTCTTTAAGAAGTCGGGGATCTGACCCATAAATTAGGATAATTGCTTGATCCAATAATCAAATTACGGTAAAATAATAAACATTGATTTTATGTATATTATGTCACTCAAAGCAGAGATGTCTTGGGAACAAATTCTTGAATTTGTTGATGAAATTGTCTGGAAATTTACTCAAAAACATCTAACGGACGTGGAAGTACAGATACTCAAAGGAAGTTGGGAAGGGAAAATGTATGAAGATATTGCTAGAGAAACAAAGTTTAGTCATGGATATATTCAAAATGATGTTGGTGCTAAATTATGGAAAAAACTCACAGATATTATAGGGGAACCAGTGAGTAAAAATAATTTTCGTCAAGCACTTGATCGGGAAAGAGAAAAACGAAAAACACCACAAATAATTTTATCTATGAACAGACTGGAACTTCCTCATAACCCAGTATCCCTAAATTCTCCTTTTTATATAGAGCGATACTCCATTGAGTCTCAAAATTATACAATTGAGTCTTTATGTTATCAAGCGATCGCTCAACCTGCTGCACTTATCCGCATTAAAGCACCAAGACAGATGGGAAAAACCTCACTACTTGACAGAATTTTAGCTCAATCACGTAAATATGATTATCTAACAGTACGCATAAATCTACAAGATGTAGATGAATCAAACTTTAGCAACCTAGATAATTTTTTACGTTGGTTGTGTACGTACATTAGCCTAGAATTAGGGATTACAGATCGTGTTGATGATTTTTGGAAGCAGCCCATTGGTAGTAAAATTAGTTGTAAAACCTATCTTCAAAACTACATTCTTAAAGAAATTAATAGTCCTTTAGTGTTAGCTTGTGATGAAGTAGATCGAGTTTTTAACTACCCTCAAATTTCTCAAGACTTTTTTGGACTATTGCGAAGTTGTCATGAAGAAGCTAACAATCGAGATATTTGGAAACAACTGCGATTAGTTGTAGTGCATTCCACCGAAAATTATGGATTATTAGATATCAACCATTCACCTTTTAATGTGGGAGAACCAGTAGAATTAACGGAGTTTACCGCAGAACAAGTCCAAGATTTAGCACAGCGTCATCAACTTAATTGGAATCATAGTTTAGTGCAAAAATTGATGGCTATGATAGGAGGTCATCCATATTTAGTTCGGGTAGCATTTTATCACCTCGCTCAACCTGCTCCCGGAAAGTGGGGAGATATCAAACAGTTATTGCGAGATGCTCCTACAGATGCGGGTATTTATACTCAGCATTTACGCCGACTCTTGGGAATGCTCAGGGAAAATACAAAACTAGCAGCAGCATTCACAAAGGTGATTAGCGCTACTGAACCCGCACAATTAGATTCCATACTTGGATATCAATTGTACAGCATAGGACTAATTAAATGGCAGAATAATCAAGTTATACCCCGCTGTGAGTTGTACCGTCAGTATTTTCGAGAACGGTTGGAAAATTGACAGTCTCAATGTGTAAGTATTCAGCTATAGCACTCGTTTATACCCAGATCCCCGACTTCTGACATCAATTTATAATTTGTGGACACAATAAGTAATTGGACAAAAATATTTACAGTCATTGCGAGCGAAGGGAAGCAATCACAACCCTTGCGATTGCTTCATTTCATTTCGTTCCATATGGCTAACGCCACGCAACGCCTATGCAATGACATTGTGTAATTAATTCTGTCTCACCACTTAAGGGACTTTCAATTAAAAAAATACCCAAAAATTTCTCGTGGTGCGGGCATCTTGCCCGCTAATCATCAAGGACGGGCAGGATGCCCATCCCACAAAATTGGGTAATTTATTTTCGCGTCTACACAAGCAAAACCCACCTGCGTGGGTTTCAATCCTTGATTTTTCTTTAGGGACTTCCAATTAAAAAAATACCCAAAAATTTCTTGTGGTGCGGGCATCTTGCCCGCTAATCATCAAGGACGGGCAGGATGCCCATCCCACAAAATTGGGTAATTTATTTTCTGGTGTTCCCTTAGTCCGCGCAGGCCGACTTTGTTTGTGTAGCCGTGAATTCCATTCGCCAGGGCTTAAGTTGACACCATTAAGCTTTTGCTTTACCCCTACCTTTAGAATCAAACAATTAAGCCGTTTTGAGTATACACTTCATTTCGTAATGCCTCTGGCACGCTGCGCGAACAGAATGACATTGGGCATTTCTTTTTGCGGAGTTCTCTAAATAAAAGAAGTCGGGGATCTTATCACTCCACCTGAATTCTTACCTCAATATGATATAGTAATCCCATCTAAGTTGTAACAATTAATTTTTATTATCCACACAAATGAACTCTGGCATATCAATTATGTCAGCTTTTAATTATTACAAAGTTGGGGGTAGTTTACCATCTGACATTCCCAGCTATGTAAAACGACAAGCAGACGAAGAACTTTATCAAGGTTTAAAAAATGGAGATTTTTGTTGTGTGTTCAATTCCCGACAAATGGGAAAATCTAGCTTGCGGGTACAAACTAGAAAAAAACTTGAATGTACAGGAATAAAATGTACTTCTATTGATATGACAAGTATAGGTAGTTGTGAATCCACTGCTGAAAATTTCTATGCGGGTATAACCTTTGAATTGTGGAATGGTTTTTTTGATGATTCATCTACTTTTTCTCAATGGTGGGAAAACCATATATTTTTGTCACCAGTGCAGCGATTAAGTCAGTTTATTGACAAAGTTTTATTAACCAAATTACCTCAAGATATTGTTATTTTTATTGATGAAATTGATAACCTAATTAACAGAGAAACTAAAGATGAATTTTTAGAATTTATTCGTGCTTGCTATAATCAACGGGCAGAAAAATTAGAATACAAGCGCGTTACTTTTTGTTTACTGGGAGTGGTAACACCATCAGATTTAAAAGATAAAATAGGTACACCATTTAATATTGGTAGAACAATTGAATTAACTGGTTTCAAAATACAAGAAGTGATCCCATCTTTATCTCAAGGATTGCTTGAGAAGGTAGATGATCCTGAAATTGTTTTAGAACAGATATTATATTGGACTGGGGGACAACCATTTCTGACTCAAAAATTATGCAAGTTAATTATTGAAAAAGCTGAAACCCGAAAACCTAATATTAATAATTTAGTGCAAAATTATATTATTGAAAATTGGGAATATCAAGATGAACCGGAACATTTAAGAACCATTAGAAATCGGCTGATTGCTGAGAAAGAACTTATTTATAAAAGGTTGGAAATTTATAGGCAAATATTGAGCAATCACAGTATAGATACTGATGATACCCCTGAAAAGATGGCATTAAGATTGTCAGGATTGGTAGTGAAACAGCAAGGGAAAATTAGTATTTATAACCCCATATATGAGAAAGTTTTTAATGAAGATTGGATTGATAAACAATTATTTTTCAGGTCAACATCCACATCATCAGAGATAAATGCTAATTCAAAAAATATCAGATTTTTAAACAAATTTTTAAGTTATGGTGTATTAGCAACTATAGCAATTATTTTATCCGTAATTAGTGTAACATCACTAGCTTTTTCATATATTATAATTGACAGTAAACCTTGGCAGCTTGCATTTAATAAAGATGGGACGGGAGTAATATATGAATTTATTCGTACCTGTTTTTTATTAATGTTAGAAGTGTATTTAGTAGGTTATGAATTTAAGCAAGATGCCATTCATTTGATTTTGGATCAAAAATTTGTTTCCAGACGCAAAGTAATGTTTTGTATATCCTTGGTATTTTTTACCATTGTGCTATTTCACCACTTGTGGTACGGTCCCCATGAATTATTGGGAAATAATCAAGTTAGCAACAATGAATATTTTTATCATTATCTACTACCCTATATATGTTATTTGCCATATTCTTTAATTAACTTTATTTGTATAGGTGCTGTTTTAGCTAATTTGAGTATAAATATTGTGATAGAAGATTGTAAGTGGATTGGTCTAAAAATGCAAGAATATAAAACCTATCTGCGAGAAATTAGTAAGGATTCAGGAAAATATACTGCTGAGGATATTGTTGTGATTAATCAGAGAATTATTCAGCAATTAAAGCAAATATATTTAGAGTTTATTCAAAAAACTCAACCGCATCTTAATCTATTTTTAGGGATTCAAATTGCTATTTCTACATTGAATACAAGTAATTTTTCAAAAAGTGCCTATACATGGACACAATTATTTTTTACATTTAGCTTAGTTCCCCCTATAAGTACACTAATTCTATGGGGATTATTAGGATACAATAAAATATTAGATCAAACTAACGAAGTTTTATTTAATTTAAACTGTGATTTCAGTGAAATTGAAAAGAAGTATAATCCTTTAAATTTATTAAAGAAAATTCTTGTATCAAATTTTTTCTTTTGGATAATTTGCGTAATATATATTTGGAAAATTGTTTATTTTATATTTACTTACGTCTTATTTTAAATGGTCTATTTGATATATACAGCGGTTTTTAGAGGATGTTTTAAAAGTGGTATTCCGTAATTTTCATCACATTGCTACCCCCCTTTCCCCTTGTAAAGGGGGGAAACAATAAAAATCCAGTTCCCTCCCCTTTATAAGGAGAGGGTTAGGGAGGGGTAAAAAATATTTGATACATCAACCATAACTTTTCAAACACCCTCTTAGTTGAGTGAAATACAAGAACCCCACCCCCCAACCCCCTCCCCGCAAGCGAGGAGGGGGCTATAATATATCTCATGTGGATACTGCTATAGAATTTTGTGGTTCTAATAGGAAATTTTTCGGCGTTGGTGAATGAAACTATGAATTAGTCTCACGCAAAGGCGCAAAGATTAACAGTTTCAGGAAGGGAATTTTTGATTTTCATACCTCAGAGGATATTTGAAAAGTATCAGAATTAATCGAGATCCCCCCTAAATTCCTCAAAGTCCCCCTTTTCAAGGGGGATTTAGGGGGATCTGCGGGTGTCAGATCCCACACGAAAAAGTTTTCAAACAACCTCTCAATTCAGCAATACCAATTTTTCACTACCTCCTTGATTTATGTTCAAAATCTCCAAAAGAAAAGTTACCAAAGCAGAAGCAGAGTTACTTATTAGACAGATAAAACTAACACCTAATATTATGGGTTATTCATTAACGGAATGGATGTCAGCCGAATATATTATAGTTGCGGAAGATGAAAATGGTAAGATGGTAGGAGCTTGTTTAAATTATGATTTTGATGCAAATTGGTATAAGATAGCTGCATTATTTGTGATGGAAGAGTATAGGGGTATGGGTTTGGGAAAAATGTTATTTTATGAATCATGTCAGGATGGGATAATTAGGGGAAAAAATATATATACGATGAGTATTAATGAAATTGTGATTAAAATGATGCAGGATTTAGATTTTTTGACTTTTAATAGTTTATTACATCTGCCAAAAATAACTAATAGGGATAAGTTAATATTTTATTCTCATTCTCTTGTATGGTTGATGAATTTTTACAGGGTTAAGGAAATTATCAGAAAAACCATAGTTTATAACCATCACAAAACTTTTGTTTATGGAATCAAGTATTGCAGTTGTAAATGATTAAGGCGTTTTGAGTATAATTTGCAAGAGTCAGATCCCCGACTTCTTAGAGAAGTCGGGGATCTTGTTGTTAATAACTAATTTAGGATGGCTTACCTGAATATAAGCTTTTGTATCTAAAAAGTTTACGTAAATTTACTTATTAAAAAGATATGACCTTTTATCTGACCTTTTCCGACCTTTAATTTTTATACAAAGCTATATCATCCTCTTTATAAGCAATTATTAGGATTTTAGGACTTAGTGGATTAACGGGAAATGCCAAATATGGGGTATCGCTTTCAGGGATTCAAGCCTGATTTTTAGCGATGATTGCGGTTTTTGTGGAAATTTGATTTTTGATTACTTTTAGGGAGGATTCTTCATGCGTAACAAAACCTTTGCAGCAAGCTTATCTGCTGCTGGAATAGCACTTTATACGGCGATCGCTTTTTTTGGTTTTTCTTATAATCTTAAAGCTCAAGCTGACCAACAAGCTAAAAATCAGTTTAATCGGAATGTGGCTAGGTATTGTCAAAATGCTCTTCTGGAAGCAGGACGCAGATCATTGTGGCTTGGTATTTACAGATCGGCAGCAGGTGGTGCTGGAAATGACAACAGTGAAGGTTATTTTCAAGGAGTATTTAACCACTGCGAATGGAATTTAAAAGGAGAAAAACAGTTCTGGTCGCAAATTGTAAATAATGCGCTTAGTAATACAGCTATTCCAGAGCAAAATCAGCAATATTACAGAAAAAGAATTGCTGAACATTGTGAATGGCTATTAAACAATGGTACTGGAGATAATCAGCATAAAGAATGGTGGAATGGAATACAGGCATCAGCCCTGGGTGATGCGGGGGGAAATACAGGTAGTGACTATTACTACAAGCGAGTAGGCGAACATTGTGAGTGGTTAATTATGAATAGTGGTCGTCCTGACTTATGGAATGGTATTCGATCTAGTGCCAGAGGAGATGCAATATATAAATAAGTGGGGTTGAAAACAGGTTAGTTAATCTACAACTCAACCTAACGCTGGAGTAGCGATCTCTATGAATAGCAATAGCGATCGCTCTTTTAAAATAAATATTTATCTCAAACGTAGAGAAATTCGTAGTCCCTGATTACTAATTTGACCATTAATTCTCCCAGAGGCATTGTTTATCAAAGCAATCGCAGATTTTTCACTAATTTTTGTTCGCTCAGAAATATATTGATGTGCATTTTTGTTAATTAACATCTGTGCTATACTCTGTCCATTTAATTTTTGTATTTCGTTTTTTATCTCATCAACAAATTTGTCTCTGAAATTGCCTTCTCCATAGATAATAAAATCTCCGATTGCATCTCTGATTAATCCCTGACTATTACGCCTTATATTATTTTTACCAGGATTGACAATTAAGTTACCACTATCAATACCTAACAAAATATCTTGATAAAAACTACCATCATCTTCTGACCAAGGTGTATAATGTTTTTTCCCAAAAGTTTTAGCAATTAACTCTCGGTGATAAACTTTCCAATTACCCTCTATTCTATATCCTCCATTTATAAAATTTCCTCTTAAATTACTGATATCTACCTTGTTGAACTCTGTATCTTTTTGTCGTCCTTGATTTTTAGCTAAAATTTCTTTTGTATGTAACATACTATCTAAGCATTGAGAAGGAATGGTTGCAGAAAACAACCAACCACGACTTCCGACATTCATGTCAAAATCTTGGATACATTGAAATTGTGCAATTGATAAACTATTTTTTGGTATTGCTTGGACTGATACCAAAGATGAACTTATAGTCATCATTGACGGTAAACATAAAACCATGAATAACATAGAAAATTTCATTGAACTATTGAAATACTTTGAATTAAACAACATTATCTTCAAAAATCCTACAATTAAGAAAGAAAAATTGCAGCCTATTACAGCATACATTGCAGAGTATAGTCTTTTTTTATTTAAAAAGTTTACATAAATTTACTTATCAAAAAGATCCGACCTTTATTGTGTGCGATCGCATTTCGATAACCTGATTATTGTGTGCGATCGCATTCGCAGTAGCGTTCCGAAGGAATAATGAGTAGAATTATGCTCAGAAAAAGATATAGAAATGATTCTTAATTTATCAATACTATTGCCAAAGCCCTGAAACACTATTGATATCGTCACGATTTTATTGGGTTTCAGACATATTTTGGAAAATTGGCAATAGTATTGTTTATTAAAAGAGGAAAGCAGAATGATTATTAGTCTTAAGTAGTGAGACAGAATTAATTACACAATGTCATTGCGTAAGCGTAGCGTGGCGTTAGCCATATGGAACGAAGTGAAATGAAGCAATCGCCAGGGTTGTGATTGCTTCCCTTCGCTCGCAATGACTGTAAATATTTTTGTCCAATTACTTATTAAAAACTAGAAAATTGAAATTTTCCCCTGTTCCCTTTTCTCAACTTACCAGTTTAGCATAACAAGCAAGGAAGAACCGCATTTTTACCACAATAACGGCAAAAATGGCTGGATCAACAGTAACCCTAACTAAAAATAAATAAACCTTAAGCGATCGCACCCTATCCCCCACATCAAGCTATGATCGAATAGAGTGCCAAAAATCTGTTGCCAATAAATTCTCAGCATCTACCATGACGACTTCCACACCAGAACCCAATCAACCCAACACATCACTTACTGATACAAATCTGGTAGAAGACCGCAGTAAGCTGAGTAAGATGTATCAGCATTATGTAGAAGTGAAAGATAAATATCCTCATGCGTTGCTGCTGTACAGAGTTGGTGATTTTTTTGAAACTTTTTTTCAAGACGCTGTAACCGTCTCCAGGGAATTAGAATTAGTTTTAACCAGTAAACATGGTGGTGAAGTCGGTCGCGTTGCCATGACAGGTGTACCTCATCATGCTTGGGAACGCTACACAACTCAACTAGTGGAAAAGGGCTATGCAGTGGTAATTTGCGACCAAGTAGAAGACTCTGCGGACGCGATTGGTTTGGTTAAGCGAGAAGTAACGCGCATTCTCACTCCAGGGACATTATTAGAAGAGGGGATGCTCAAAGCCAGTCGGAATAACTACATAGCGGCTGTGGTAATTGCTGTCAATCATTGGGGTTTAGCCTACGCAGATATATCAACAGGGGAATTTCTTACATCGCAAGGTAGTGATTTAGAACACCTGACTCAAGAGTTAATGCGGTTGCAACCTTCAGAAGTCCTGTTTCCCACCAACGCCCCCGATTTAGGTAGTTTACTCCGTCCTGGGGAAACTTCCCCCTCTCTTCCCCAATGTTTACCACTATCATTTTGCTATAGTTTGCGATCGCAAGCCCCCTTTTCCCAAGCCGAAGCTAGAAGTAAATTATTGCAGAAATTCAACGTGCGATCGCTCGAAGGTTTGGGTTGTGAACATTTACCACTCGCAGTTCGCGCCGCAGGAGGTCTTTTAGAATACATCGAAGACACACAGAAAGCCCATCCTGTCTCCCTGCAATTATTACGCACCTATACCTTAACTGATTATTTAATCGTCGATCATCAAACCCGTCGTAACCTAGAAATTACCCAAACCGTCCGCGATGGTACATTTCACGGTTCTCTATTATGGGCTTTAGATAGAACTAGCACCGCAATGGGTAGCCGAGCTTTAAGAAGATGGTTGTTACAACCGCTACTGGAGATTAAAGGGATTAAATCCCGCCAAGATACCATCCAAGAATTAGTAGAAAATACGCCCTTACGTCAAGACCTGCGGCAGTTATTAAGACAAATTTATGATTTAGAACGGTTAACAGTCAGAGCCGCCTCTGGTAGAGCAAATGCCAGGGATTTAGTCGCCTTAGCTGATTCTTTCTCCCGTTTACCCGAATTATCTCGCTTAGTTGCGGATGCCCGTTCCCCGTTCTTAAAAGCTTTGCAAAAAGTCCCACCCATCCTCGAAGAACTAGCAGAAAAATTACACGCTCACATCGTAGAATCACCACCGACTCATCTAAAAGAAGGTGGTTTAATTCGGGCGGGTATCAATCCGTTGTTGGATGAAAGAAAAGCCACTGTGGAAAGTGATCAACAATGGATTGCCAACTTAGAAGTTGATGAAAGAGCCAGAACAGGAATCCCCACTTTGAAGGTAGGATTTAATAAAACCTTTGGCTATTATATCAGTATTTCCCGCAGTAAATCCGACCAAGTTCCCGATAATTACATTCGTAGACAAACTTTAACAAATGAGGAACGTTACATCACTCCTGATTTAAAAGAACGAGAAGCACGCATCCTCACAGCGCGAGATGATTTAAATCAGTTGGAATATCAGATTTTTGAAGCATTACGCAATGAAGTGGGTTCTCAAGATGAAATCATTCGGAATATTGCCCGTGCAGTAGCCGCGTCGGATGTATTATGTGGTTTGGCAGAATTAGCTGTCCATCAAGGTTACTGTCGTCCTGAGATGGTTACAGGTCGGGAAATTGACGTAATTGATGGTCGTCACCCAGTGGTAGAACAGTCTTTACCTGCTGGTTTTTTTGTCCCTAATTCGACTTGCTTAGGGGGGAAGGAAATGAACCACGAAGGAGCGAAGGAAGCGAAGGAAGAGGAAAAGAAGAATTTATCTTCCCCTGATTTGGTGATTTTGACTGGTCCGAATGCGAGTGGCAAGAGTTGTTATTTGCGTCAAGTTGGTTTGATTCAGTTAATGGCGCAGGTGGGGAGTTTTGTCCCGGCGCGGTCTGCTAAATTGGGAGTGTGCGATCGCATTTTTACTCGTGTTGGGGCTGTAGATGATTTAGCCACAGGTCAATCTACTTTTATGGTAGAAATGAATGAAACTGCAAATATTCTCAATCACGCAACTGCGAAATCTTTAGTTTTATTAGATGAAATTGGTCGGGGAACAGCAACATTTGACGGGTTATCAATTGCTTGGGCTGTGGCGGAATATTTAGCTGTTGAGATTAAATCTCGGACAATTTTTGCCACCCATTATCATGAATTAAATGAATTAGCTACAATCATTTCTAATGTGGCAAACTATCAAGTTACAGTTAAAGAATTACCAGACCAAATTATCTTTTTACATCAAGTTCAACCCGGTGGCGCTGATAAATCCTATGGAATAGAAGCCGGAAGACTAGCAGGTTTACCCCCAGTAGTAATTCAAAGAGCAAAACAGGTGATGGGACAAATCGAAAAACACAGTAAAATAGCAATGGGTTTGCGTGAAGGACTTTAATAATATGAATCAAACAAAATCAATTAAAAACTCACAATCTCAAATCTGATAACTTCTGACCTGTACGAAAATTATCCTTCCCAATCTTGAAGAGTATCACACATAAAATTATCAGCAATGATATCATCAAATAAATAGGGACAATTTTCAGGAAAAGTTCTTAATGGTAAATTAGTTTCTCGTAAAGCTAAATCAACTCCTGCTTCAAAAGCATCTAACATAGCTTCTGTTATCCGAGATTTTAAACTAGGGTTTTGTCTGAGATGTCTTTGAATAGCACGACGTTGTTCTCTAATTGTGAGAAACCAACTACGAGAACGTTGTTCAGGTTGATATTCCCATTTCAATAAACGACCAATTAACACACCCAAACGACTTATCAATTCTCGATATTCATGTCTTCCCAAAGATTGAATTTCATCTTGCAAATGTTGCCAGTCTAATTCTACAACTAGCTTTTGTTCTAAAGCTTTTGCTTGTTGTTGTGTCCAAGCATAGAAGTCTTGATTATACAAAGAAAAGTTATCCATATTCAGCGAATTTCATTTTCATTGTTAATGGTATTTTAATCATATAACTTACAAAATAAAAATAGCATTAAGGTCAATGGATTAATCTTAATATCCTAATTTTCATCTGCAAAACTCTAAACATCCTCTGGTTCAAATTGTGCCACTGTAACAGCATTAAACGCAAAAGATAACACTAAAGGAACCGGACATTTCCACAAAAAAGTATAAATCACTGCTAAAATAGTGGTAGATATGGCAGCACAAGCCCAGTAAATTTCCTGATTGGTTAAGCCGTTTTCTTCTTTAATTACTCTTAACACATTCATTGGGATTGGTTCTGGCATCACTCCCCCCGGAGGAAACGCCCAGTAGTTACCACGTCTTTCAACAAATAAATCTGTCCAGCCGTTTTCTAAGCACCATGCTTCAATCCATTGAATAGAGTAATGATTTATCATATAAATACCAATTTTGTATTATTGATGTATGCTGTCTGTCAATTTTAATAACTTCAAAATTCTTAGTCAGATATAGTAGCAGCCAATAGTAAAAATCTTTTACTGGATAATTTTCCACATAAACTTTCTACCTTATTTTAAGTACATACTCGCTATAACCATTGCTGATGATATTCAATTTCATGTCAACCATTTAAATGTTTATCAAGTATTTTTAGGTATCAAAAACCCTGCCCCCACGGCTATCCCTATGAGTAATACATTATCAGTTTTTTTCACTACTAGACCTTAAAAGATAAAAAACTTTACTTGTCATCAAATTTAATGAATTATTGTAAATAGTAAAATCCTTCCTGGGTGATAATGCCATCTTTTTCCAGAATCAGCAACAGTTAAACTTGAGAAAAAGGAGTAATTGCCAAAAACTTGATTACAAAATATTAACGCTCATGCAACGCCCTAATTATCAACTGTCAACTATTAATCACTAATTGGGAATCATCAACTATGTTTTGGCAAAAAGGCTTAGGATGGATTTTGGGAATTATGCTTTGGTGTATTCCACAAACAGCATTGGCAGATTGGACTCATCCTTTATCATATAGTAACGCAGAATTGTCAAGACAAGACTTTTCGGGACAAAGTTTACAAGCTGCGGAATTTTCTAACGCTAACTTGGAAATGACTAACTTTACAGGTGCGGATTTGCGAGGAACAGTTTTCAGTGCTTCAGTCATGACAAAGGCAAATTTACATGGAGCAGATTTAACCAATGCGATGATGAATGAGGTAAAATTAACGGGTGCTGATTTAAGTAATGCCGTTTTAATCGAAGCTCTTTTACTCCGCACTGTCTTTACAGATGTTAATATCACAGGTGCAGATTTTACAGACGCAATTTTAGATAAAGCGCAAATTAAAGAGCTATGTCAAAAAGCCAGCGGTGTAAATTCTCAGACTGGTGTAAAAACTCGTGAGTCGTTAGGATGTCAATAAAACTTGGTATAATCGGTGGTGGACAACTGGCCTGGATGATGAAAGATGCAGCAAACAAGCTGGGAGTAGAATTAATAGTCCAAACTCCTAGTGCAAATGATCCAGCCGTGTCTATTGCCCAACATAGCATTTTTGCCGCAGTTGATGATGCCGCAGCCACAGAAATTTTAGCAACAAAGTGTGATATCGTTACCTTTGAAAACGAGTTTGTAGATATTGCTGCTTTATCACTGCTAGAAAAACAGGGTGTTTGTTTTCGTCCGACCTTAGCAGCTTTAGCACCTCTGTTAGACAAATATGAACAACGGTGCTATTTACGAGATTTAGGTTTACCAGTTCCCCATTTTTTGGCATTATCAGGGGAAAAAGCGCTAGAATCTCAGATTGAAAAATTGGAATTTCCGGTGGTTCTCAAAGCGCGAAGACATGGATATGATGGTCAAGGAACTTTTATCATTCACGATTTCGCGACCTTATCAAAAATAGTTAATCAAAGTCGTACCCAGTTTTTAGTCGAAGAATTTGTGCCTTTTACCAAAGAACTGGCGATAATTGCAGCCTGTTCTGTAAATGGGGACATTGTCATCTATCCAGCGGTAGAAACTCACCAAGAAGAACAGGTTTGTCGGTGGGTAATTGCGCCAGCTGAAATCACCCAAGAGCAAAATTTAGAAATTGAAGCGATCGCCCATAAACTATTAACTAGCCTCCAATATGTAGGAGTCTGTGGCATTGAACTATTTCTCACCGCCGAAGGTAAAATCCTAATTAATGAAATAGCACCACGCACCCATAACTCTGGACATTTTTCCCTGGATGCTTGTGAAACTTCCCAATTTGAACTACATCTGAGAGCCGTGTGTGGTTTACCATTAACCAATACTGGATTACGTTGTGCTAGTGCTATGATGGTTAACCTGCTAGGATATGAAAGCAGCCATTGCAACTACCAGAAACAACGGCAACAACTGGCATCTATTCCTCAAGCTACTGTCCACTGGTACGGCAAAACAGAAGCTCGTCCAGGACGTAAACTAGGGCATATCACCGTTCTACTAGACCAAGATCCTCTCAATCAAACAAGAGACATTGTACACAAAATTGAATCTATCTGGTATCCCCCAGCGAAAACTTGCCAAAATTTTCCCTAAATAAATACACAAACTATTTTTCAAAGCTATAATGAGTTAGTTGCACTACGACGATTGGTGACTGCCATCAAGTTTTTTGATCTATGTCTTTAACAACAAGGGAGCTAAACAATTCTCGTGGCAGTATACCGGGCTTGTACCCGGAAACTTTAAATGAGAACCCTCAGTTCCCACCTGGTTTAACCAGGTCATAAACTTAGGTAAAACGGCGTTGTGGTGAACTAAAAATTTTAGCTCCCTGGTTGATGAAACTGGGGAGCTTTACGATATTTGCCTGACATTTGGAGGCAAAAAGCAAAATACAGAAAGAAAAAGATTTTCCCAATGACCAATGACCAATGACCATTTTTTCAAGTCTGTCATGACTAACTGAAGAAATAAGCTACACTCATTTTAGGGGCGAACTAATGCAGTTCGTCACAATACTTCTTGGAAGATATCCCTATCGCAGGAAGTGGGTTGAAGCCCACTTTTTTTATTGAATTCTCCCATGACTCATCCTTTAATACCACAAATTATTGATTTGGCGACACCAGTAGCCGCAGAACTAGGATTGGAAGTTGTTAGTATAGTTTTCCATACGAACCAAAGCCCCCCAGTCTTGCGAGTAGATATCTTTAATCCTCTACAGGACATTGGCCTGGATGATTGTGAAAGGATGAGCCGTGCCTTAGAAGCCTCATTAGATGCGGGAGAGATCATTCCAGACGCTTATGTATTGGAAGTATCCAGTCCTGGTATTTCGCGGCAACTGGTAACAGACAGGGAGTTTATTTCCTTCAAAGGATTTCCTGTAGTTATTTCCACTTCCCCACCCTACGAACAACAGCAAGAGTGGATAGGTCTATTGATGCGTCGGGATGAAACCACAGTTTACCTTAATCAAAAAGGTCGTGTAATCAAAATCCCGCGTGACCTCATTACCAAAGTACAAATAGATGAGCGTAGCTAATCAATTTTAGATTTTAGACTTTGGATTAGGGACTAGTACCGCAAGGCGTTCGTCAAAAGTCAAAAGTCAAAAATCAAAACGAATATACAATGAGCTTTCCAGTAGTTTGGAATAGTCTGTTTATTTCCGCCGACCTGTGCTAGTACCGCAAGGCGTTCGTCAAAAGTCAAAAGTCAAAAGTCAAAAATAATATGGCGTAAGCTTTTTGGTGATTGAGAATGGTTGTTTTATTTACGCCGTGCTGTACTAGTAACTGGTAATTGGTAAGGAGTAATTGGGGAACAGAAAAGCAATTACTTCTCACTATTTATCTCATTTTGCTGACCGCTTACATAAAATTTTAGGAGACTGCGTATGTCAATGGTGACTTTATCTGGATTAAAAGAGCTAATTGAAAGTATTAGCAAAGAACGAAATTTGCCGCGTTTGGCTGTACAGGCGGCTATTAGAGAAGCCTTAATTAAGGGTTACGAACGTTATCGTCGCGCCCAAAATTTAGAACGCAGACAATTTGATGAAGAGTATTTTAATAATTTTGAAGTGGAATTGGATATAGAGGGTGAGGGATTTCGGGTTCTTTCCACCAAAACTATTGTTGAAGCAGTTAGTAATACTGATCATCAAATTTCCTTAGAGGAGGTACAGCAAGTAGCCCCTGAAGCTCAATTAGGAGATTCTGTGGTATTGGATGTAACCCCAGATCAGGGGGAATTTGGGCGCATGGCAGCTATGCAAACTAAGCAAGTATTGGCGCAAAAGTTGCGAGATCAACAACGTCAAATGGTGCAAGAAGAGTTTCAAGACTTAGAAGGCACGGTTTTACAAGCTAGAGTGTTGCGATTTGAACGTCAGTCTGTGGTTTTGGCTGTGAGTAGTGGATTTGGGCAATCGGAGGTAGATGCGGAGTTACCCAAGCGAGAACAGTTACCCAATGATAACTATCGTGCCAATGCAACTTTTAAGGTATATCTGAAAAAAGTTTCCCAAGGACAGCAACGGGGTCCACAGTTGATGGTATCGCGTGCTGATGCAGGTTTAGTAGTTTATCTATTCGCCAATGAAGTCCCAGAAATTGAAGATGAGGTAGTGCGAATTGTGGCTGTAGCCAGAGAAGCTAATCCTCCTTCTCGTTATGTGGGACCCCGGACAAAAATTGCTGTTGATACCTTAGATCGGGATGTAGACCCCGTTGGCGCTTGTATTGGGGCGAGGGGATCACGAATCCAGGTGGTAGTTAATGAATTACGTGGTGAAAAAATAGATGTGATTCGCTGGTCTCCAGATCCAGCTACCTATATTGCTAATGCTTTGAGTCCAGCACGGGTAGATGAAGTTAGACTAATGGACCCAGAAAGTCGCCAAACTCATGTTTTGGTGGCGGAAGATCAACTGAGTTTGGCTATTGGTAAAGAAGGGCAAAATGTGCGGTTAGCAGCTCGTCTCACTGGTTGGAAAATTGATATTAAAGATCAGGCTAAATATGACCAGGAAGCCGAAGATATTAAATTTGCAGCGGTGAGAGCGCAAAATCAACCACAAAATTATGAGGATGATAGGTCTGACCGAGAAGATCAAATGGCAGAAGAATTAGAATTGGATGAGGATAGATTCGACAATAGCGAGGAAGATTAATTCCCAGAGTTGTCGGCACTAATTTAAGAACAGAAGAGGCAATGGGGGCATCTGAACCAATGACCAATCACCAATGACCAATGACCAATGACCAACAGGCATTAAAAAATACATTGTTTAGTATCCAGAAGATATCTAGCTGAATCTGGCAAAAGACTGATGAAACCGAACTATCGGCGTTGTATTAGTTGTCGTCAAGTGAACTTGAAACAAGAGTTTTGGCGGATTGTCCGCGTCTTTCCATCTGGAAAGGTACAATTAGATCAGGGCATGGGGCGTTCTGCCTATATCTGTCCGCAAGAGAGTTGCCTGCAAGTAGCTCAGAAAAAAAATAGACTAGGAAGATCGCTGCATGGGACAGTGCCAGACACAGTGTATCAAGCATTGTGGCAACGTCTAAATCACGGCGATCGCCAAAATCAGATTTAATGGTAACAACTAAAATTGCGATAACCTCTAAAGATATTATGACAAAAGCCGAACTATTCGCGCTCTGATCATAACCTTTAGTATCGCTCAAGTTAGTGCCAAAATAGTAAATGGATGTAACTAGCTTTCTCGATCTCCTTTTTTTGGACAAGACGCAAGGCATTACTCCCAAAAAGTTTTTTTTGATTGTATTGTGGAAGACTCACAAATCAGCAAAACAAAAGAACCAAAAATGGCAACCTGGTAGCGTCAAATCGCAGTTCTGCATCAACCATCATTCTTGGTGGAGATGTCAGTATTAACCCGAAACATCTCTCTTTCCTAACTGGAGGCGCCGGCAATATCACCAAGGGCAACCGAAAAAACAGTGATCAAAGGGTGGAGATGTCACAAACCAGGCAACCATCCATTAAAACTGTAAATTAAAGAGGAAAGAGTGGATGAACAACGGAAAAGTTAGAATCTATGACCTATCAAAGGAATTGAATTTGGACAATAAAGAGCTACTAGCAATTTGCGATCAGCTCGATATTGCGGTCAAAAGCCATAGCAGTACGATTTCCGAATCGGAAGCTGAACAAATTCGTAGCGCCGCCGAAAAAGTGGCTGCCGCGAATTTAGTCTCCAAAAAGGAACAGGGTACAAACGGCCATAAACCAAATTCATCCCCAAACCGTCCCAGAGCCAATCACAAACAGCAAATTCTAGAAATTCGCAAACCGAAAATATTGAGAAACACTACCACCAACTCACCAGATACTTCAGTTGCTACTGACGCTACTGAGGCTAATAGTCCTTCACCTCCACGGCCTTTCGCTACACCTGTCTCATCTATGAAGCCGACGGCACCAACTCGACCAGTTCCCCGGAATCAATCCGAGACTCCGCTCAAACCCAATCCTACCCAACCGGAACAGGCATCTAATCCTCAACCGGTGGCGGAAAAGGTAGTAGGGGAAAAATCAGAGAAGATATCTACTCCTAGACCTAAACCAGAGAAACCGCAAAAACCCCAATTGGTTTCTCCCCCTGCCAGAGTAGATGGCACAAAATCGCCAGATACACCAGTAGTCGGAACATCGGAAAAACCTCTGCTCAAACGCGATCGCACCCAGCGGGTCGAGGAAGACAGGCAACCAGTTAGAAGTAAGGTTAATAAGCCCTCATCTGACCAAAGTTCACCATCTGCACCACCTAAACCTAGTCGGGCTAATTCAGCAGCCCCGACAAGACCAGAACAGCGCAGTGGCAGGCCATCCGTTGGCGGTGATATTCAACGTCCTAGACCCGCACGTCCCGGTGAACCAGCAGCCATTCCCACGGCAACTCCACCCAGGCATAATGCCGGCAGCGCAAAAAAAGAATCATTGGATGAAACACCAATTGTTCCCGATCTCCTTGATTTAAAACGCCCTACACCCCCGCGTTTAAACAAAGGTGGGAAGAAATGGCAAGAAGAAGAAATCATTGACGAAATCAAAGAAAAGGCTAAGTTGGGACCTAAGGGCAAACGGGTCAAACCAATCTTAGAAGATGATTTACTCGATGAGGATGATTTAGATGAAAACGGTCTAGAAATTTCCACAACCGTCCAAGCTAGTCTCTCTATTGCCCGTCCACCCAAACCTAAAGGGACTCGTGCTGGTGCGCCAACTGTAGCTGTTGTAGCTGCTCCTACCACCAGAGGTAAGAAATCTAGTTCTTCCCGCGACCACAATCGTCGTCAAGAAAATGTCGAGCAAAAACCAGATCGTCCAGCGACACTAGCTGTCACTGGTCCATTAACAGTCCAAGAGTTGGCTGATGCCTTAGTAATTGCCGATACAGAGATTGTCAAAATCCTGTTTATGAAAGGCATGGCTGTCAGTATCACCCAAAATTTGGATATTCCGACCATTACCCTAGTCGCCAAAGAACTAGAAGTAGAAGTCGAAATCGTCGAACGAGAAGCTGAAGCCCGGAAAGTCACAGAAATGATTGACGTGGCTGACTTGGATCATCTCATTCGTCGTCCTCCAGTTGTCACCATCATGGGTCACGTAGACCACGGTAAAACCACTCTCCTCGACTCAATTCGCAAAACCAAAGTTGCTTCTGGGGAAGCAGGCGGTATTACCCAACATATCGGCGCATATCATGTTGATATCGTCCATGAAGGTAAACCACAGCAGATTGTTTTCCTCGATACTCCTGGTCACGAAGCCTTCACCGCGATGCGTGCCAGAGGAGCTAGGGTAACAGATATTGCCGTTTTAGTCGTAGCTGCTGATGACGGTGTTCGTCCCCAAACCATCGAAGCTATTAGCCACGCTAAAGCTGCTGATGTTCCCATTGTTGTTGCTATCAACAAGATTGATAAAGAAGGCGCACAGCCAGAGCGGGTTAAACAGGAACTCACCAATTACGGTCTCACCGCTGAAGATTGGGGTGGTGAAACCATTATGGTTCCCGTTAGTGCCATTAAGGGCGAAAATCTCGATACCCTCCTAGAAATGATTATGTTGGTGTCGGAAGTAGCCGAACTATCCGCTAATCCAGATCGGGTCGCAAAAGGAACAGTCATTGAGGCTCATTTGGATAAGGCGAAAGGTGCAGTTGCTACCTTGCTGATTCAAAACGGTACTCTCCACGTTGGAGATATGCTGGTCGCTGGTTCAGCCTTCGGTAAAGTCCGAGCGATGGTAAATGATCGCGGTAAGCGTGTAGATATCGCTAGTCCATCCTTTGCTGTGGAAGTATTGGGTTTAAGTGATGTCCCTGCTGCTGGTGATGATTTCGAGGTTTATGAAAACGAAAAAGAAGCTCGTTCTATAGCCAGCGATCGCGCCGACAAGCAACGTCAGTCTCGATTGTTACAAGGTCGTGTCACCCTCACCACCCTGTCAGCACAAGCACAAGAAGGCGAATTAAAAGAACTCAACCTCATCCTCAAAGGCGACGTACAAGGTTCTGTAGAAGCCATTATCGGCTCTCTGCGGCAAATTCCCCAAAACGAAGTCCAAATTCGGATGCTCCTAGCTACAGCTGGCGAAATCACCGAAACAGACATAGACTTAGCTGCTGCCAGTAACGCTGTCATCATTGGTTTCAACACCACCTACGCCAGTGGAGCTAGACAGGCTGCGGATGAAGCAGGTGTAGATGTTCGAGAATATAACATCATCTACAAACTCTTGGAAGATATCCAAGGAGCTTTAGAAGGTCTACTCGAACCAGAATTGGTGGAAGAACCTTTAGGACAAACAGAAGTTCGTGCTGTCTTCCCAGTTGGTCGTGGTGCAGTTGCCGGTTGTTACGTGCAATCTGGTAAACTCGTTCGCAACTGTAAAGTGCGCGTCCGTCGTCACAATAAGGTAGTTTATGAAGGTGTCCTCGATTCCCTCAAACGGATGAAAGAAGATGCCCGTGAAGTCAACGCAGGTTATGAATGTGGTATCGGCATTGATAAGTTCCATGACTGGGTGGAAAATGACATCATTGAATCCTACCAATTGGTAACTAAACGTCGGACTTTAACTATGACTAAGTAGTGACGTGCATCCAGCGTTGAGTGCTGAGTTGATGAGTGTTGAATTGAGACTGTTTCGAGTTCAACACTCAAATAATATAAACTCAGCACTCCGTCCGAGAGGAGTCACGGAATTAGGAGTCAGGAGTCAAGAGTGAATGAACCACGAAGAAACGAAGGAAGAAGGAAGAAGGAAGAAGTAAAACCCTGTGCTAGTCGGAGTTTTATTATCAATTCATGTCTTAACCTTCTGGGTTGCTATAAATTTTAAAAAAATTCTCTGTTTAACTAGAAACAAGTTGTTTTAGAAATTTCTCGCAGAAAATTCTGCATTTAGTGATGAATGCGACAGAATTTTCAGGTATAAAACCATTATCTTGAAAACAGATTAAACAACAATTTTCAATTTTAGGCTTGGGTGACTGGATTTACGTCTTTCCCCGAAATGTCAAATAAATTATCAATCTGAAATCTAAAATCCCAAATTGTCTAACCCTGGAAGTGAACAACAAGGAATGAGGAATTATGGCTCAATTTCCAACTTCTAGCAACTACGCTCATAGTACCGATAGCAAAGGCTATGTCAGCGCTGAGCTTGTGAATCATCAACTGTCTGCTAATACTCAATTTTGGCATAACCTGAAATACGTGATTTCTGCTAGTTCCGGTTTTCAAAGATGGCAATTAGAATGTAACGCTAAATTACAAAGTTTACGTCTAGATCAGCAAGTACAAATGTATTTAAGAGAGACTTTAGAAACTTTAGCTTATTAACCCTTTGACAAACAAATATTTACCACTTGCTTTGAACAAGGACATTGGGCAATACTTGTCGGTTAAGGAAATGTAGGTTGGGTTGAGCGATAAGGAAACTCAACAAAATCCTTGATAATGTTGGGTTTCATTCTGACTGCTTGGCGAACGTTTACGTTCCACAACCCAACCTACCATATAGTGACTTTTCAGGCTTAACCGAGCAGTATTGGGACGTTGGGGATAAGAAATCTTATCCTCAATTTTTATATAGGGGGTAAAAACTACTGAAATGTTGAGTTACCTGATTTTTTTAATCATAATTTTAGCTGCATAAGTGCTAATCATCAGGTATAGTTTGTGATAAGTTTTGCAGATGAATATCTGTTACCTTACACTCTTGTGAAAGTACCATAATTAAAAGCACATACTTCAGTAAAAAAATGAAAAATCAGGGTTTTCACATTTCTCGTTTATCTTTACAAACCAGCCTCACCGCTTTGTTATTCAGTGCTGGTATTTCTACCCTCCTACCTAGTCAACTTCAAGCTGGTGCTGCCCCAACCTTAACAGCCCAAGTACCAACTAGTGGGACTATCATTTACGTTAACTCTGCCACTGGAAAAGATACTGCCGGTAATGGAACTACAGAAGCCCCCTATAAAACTATCACTTTTGCCCTTTCTAAAGCTACAGCCGGGACAGTTGTTCAGGTTGCTCCTGGAAACTATAGTAAAGATAGTGGTGAAACATTCCCCCTTGTTCTCAATTCTGGAGTGACGCTTCAAGGTAATGAATCCAACAAAGGTGAAGGAATCGTCATTATCGGTGGTGGCTATTATACCAGTCGCACTTTTGCTAGACAGGATATTACCCTGTTAGCGAATAATGGCACTATCATTACAGGTTTAACTTTTACCAACCCGAATTCACGGGGAACGGCTGTATGGGTAGAATCCAGTAACCCTGTCATCAAAAATAGTACCTTTATTAACAGCGTCAGAGAAGGGATTTTTGTGACAGGTACGGGAAATCCCCAAATTGAAAATAACATCTTCTTGAAAAATAAGGGCAATGGAATTTCCGTAGCCAAATCGGCTCAAGGTGTGATTCGTGGCAACTTATTTCAAGATACTGGTTTTGGTGTAGCGATTGGTGGTAGTTCCACACCTTTATTAGAAAGTAACAACATCACCCAAAATACAGACGGTCTTTTTATCTCGGAAACTGCAAAACCCATACTCCGTAAAAATGCCATTCGCGGTAATAAACGAGATGGTATTGTCGCTACTATTGGTGCTGTTCCTAACTTGGGTACGAGTGAAAATCCTGGTGGTAATCTCATCCGTGATAATGCCCGTTATGACGTGAACAATGCTACTAAAACTGGCAAAATTGTCGCCATTGGTAACGATATCAACGAGAAGCGGATTTTTGGTGCTGTGGATTTTGTCGCGGCTACGGTGACTACACCTCCCGATAACAATACTGGAAATACTGGAAATACTGCTTTTAAAGATGTACAAACAGGTTACTGGGCAAAAGCTTACATTGAAGCTTTAGCTTCTCAAAATATTATTGCTGGTTTTCCAGACGGGAGTTTTAAACCTAATGAACCTGTAACTCGCGCTCAATTTGCAGCGATTATCAACAAAGCTTTTAAACCTTCATCAACTCGCCCAGCAATCACTTTTAAAGACGTAAAAAGCAATTATTGGGCTTTTAGCGCCATTCAAACAGCTTCTAGCAGTCCGTTCCTGTCTGGCTATCCTGACTTAACTTTTAAACCGGAACAACAAATTCCTAGAGTGCAAGCAATAGTGGCTTTAGCTAATGGGTTGGGTTTAACTGCGAATACTCAGACTGTGATCAACTTTTATACTGATGCTAGTCAAATTCCCAGTTATGCAGTTGGTCCAGTAGCAGCCGCAACTTCACGGCAATTAGTAATTAATTATCCCACTGTTAAAGAGCTTGCACCTAAACGTCAAGCAACTAGAGCCGATATTGCGGCTTTTGTGTATCAAGCCCTGGTTAATGCAGGTCGTGTTCAACCCATTAATTCTCCATATTTGGTAACTGGTAAGTAGGTAGGGGGCAGGGGGCAGGGGAATATTTACTCTTGCCTTTTGCCTTTTCCCTCTTGCCTATTCTTCCTGTTTTCCCATTTCCAGAGGAGTACCATTAACCCAATTACTCCTAGCTGGATTGCGAAATTGGGCGCTGCTTGTTCAATATCGCGTCCTGCTAGGAGTTGAAAGAAGAAGACGAATGCACCAATAAAACCGGAAGCACCGACACCAATATAGATAAATTGCCTTAACCCCCGATAGGGTGCGGCTACTTCGGCTTTGAGGCGTTCATATTGTTGGGGGTTGAGATTTTTTGGAGAATTTTGTTCCATCATCAATAAATTATGTTATAATGTGTGACTGTGTACGCCGATGTGGCTCAGGGGTAGAGCAACTGATTCGTAATCAGTAGGTCGTGAGTTCAAATCTCATCATCGGCTTTAAGTAATATAACAAGACAAGCAACGGTCTGAAAGGTTGTGTCGTGCTAACTCTGACTTTTTTGAACAATATCAGGAGGAAGCAAGGGCTATTTTAGAAATGCTTTTGGATAAGTATGCTGAAAACGGGGTTGAGGAGTTTAACATTCCCACGACTTGTCCAATCGGGAGTTTAATAATTATGGTAATGTGGTGGAAATTGCTGAACGATTTGGGGGTGTTCAGGAATTGAGGGAAGCAGTTAATCAATTGCAAAGTTTACTTTATTCAGCATAATTTATGTAGTACAAAGAACTTTTCAAAGAGGAAAAAATAGATTAAAAATAACCAACGTTAACCGCAAAACCGCTGAAACAACTCTTGGAGTAGATTTAATTTATTATAATCAGAGATTTGAGTCATTTGTTATGGTTCAATATAAAACTTGGAAACAAGAATCTGGGACATATATATATAGATATAATGATGGGTATGAAAAACAGATAATTAGTATGAAAGCAGCCGACAAAATTCTTTTCAGACAACATATTTTTATGAAAAATACTGTGAATTCTTATAGAATAGATCCAAATCCATTTTATTTTAAAATCTGCTACCCTGAAAATATTAGTTATAATCAGCAAATGATAGGAGGATTATATTTACCATATTTATATGCACAAATATGTATGAATGAATGTTTAGGAAAATATAGAGGGAAATTAATTAGAGAAGATATACCTTATAGATTAAATAATACTTTATTTATTGAATTAGTTAAAAGTGGATTAATAGGTTCTAGGGGTGTAAAAAATCTAAGTGAATTGCACGAACTAATAGATAAATTGCTTGAATCAGGGCATAGAATAACAATTGCTGAACACTACGAATATTAATTTACTATTAAGGTGATGCTATTTACTGGGCAATTTATAATCTTTACTGCAAAAATCCCAATAATCAGACGGATTTTGAACATTTACCCACAAAGCAACTGGTAACTGATATCCTAGAGAAAGATCGGCGAGTTGCTGAAATTATGTCTGAGATTAAAGCAATTTTGGAGCAGTGACAATGTTAGGTTTACTAGAAAAGTTGAGTTGCTGGGAAGAATTAACAAGTCAATCAGCATTAGATAATGTTGATTCTGACCAAATTTTACTAATGAATGGGATTAACTGGAATATATATGAGATACTGTTACAGAGGTTTGAAAATACGTCTCATTATCGGTTTAAATATTTAGAAGGTACTTTAGAAATAATGTCTCCTAGTCGTCGTCATGAGTTCGATAAAAAGCTAATTGCTTTATTATTAGAAACTTATTTTATTGAAAAGGATATTGATTTTTATCCTTTAGGTTCAACTACTTTTAGAAAGGAAGCGTCCGCTAGAGGTATTGAACCAGATGAATGTTATTGTTTTGATTCTGAAAAATCTGTTCCTGATTTGGCTATTGAGGTGGTTGTTACTAGTGGGGGAATTGATGATTTATTAATTTATCAAGGTTTGGGTGTACCGGAAGTTTGGTTTTGGCAGAATCATCAATTTTCGTTATATTTTCTGCGGGGTGATAAGTATGAGAAAATATCTAAAAGTGAATTTTTACCCGATTTAGATTTAACTCTGTTGGCAAGTTTGCTTTTGTCTGGTGAAAAACCAAAAGATTTAATCTCAAAGTTCCGTGAAAACATCCGTCGGGGTAATTCATGAATTGCCCCTACAAATATACAAATAATATTATTTATGTGCTTGTGAGTTTAAATTTCAGTACAATGATTTACCGAATTTACAAGTAATATGAATCGCAAGCAATAAGAGTTTTAGGGATTTATTAACTAATCACTATATTTCCAACTCCCTGAAATATCAAATGATTATCTACAATTAATCGTTCTGCTATATCTGGAAATTGTTGTTGAAGATAGCTTTTCAATAAATTACTATCACCACCAGTCATCACAATCTGACTATTAGGAAATAATTGCCACCAAGCTTCAATAAAATCTTTTATCCCACTTAATAAAGTGTAAATTACTCCACTTTGAATTGCCTCTGATGTATTCATGGCAAAACGTGGTGGTAAAGATGTCATTAAACTGGTTTCTAATAATGGTAATTGTCCGGTTTTTTGTCCCAAACTGGCAAGTTGTAAACCTAATCCTGGCAAAATTGCCCCACCAACTAAGCATTGATTATCATCTGCACCGGTAAAAGTCAATGCTGTACCAGCATCAATTACTAAGGTGGGAAATCCCAATAGTTTTCCCGCACCCCATACCGCTAAAGCCCTATCAATTCCTAGCGTGGGATACATTCCCTGTAATGGTACATCTTCTAAGGTAATAATGTGAAGATGGGGGTAAATTTGCCACAGTGCGGTTTGACTGGGAACGACAGAAGCAAGAATCAGGGGAATGGGGTAATCTGGGATAATGGAAAGATTGGTAGGTAAAGAAATAGCTGTCAACCAATTATCTAAAGTTGGGTTTTGAGCTAATTGTTGGATAATAGATTCAGGTAGATGAAATGTGTCTCCAGTTGAGTATAAGGTTTTATCTATGAATAATGCCCAATGGAGGCGGGAATTACCGATGATTAGGACTATAGAGGGATGATTGTTCACAGGTTTAATTTTTTAACTTAATTATAGGTTTTTGAATAAAAATATGTCTTACAGTGATTTTACTTTAGAAACTGTCAAAAAAACATTGAATCTCAATATCTCTACTAGAGAAAATATCTTTCCCGAAGTTACACCATTACCAGTTACTGAATATTTGCAGGAAACTTTAGTTTATAATGTGCCTTTTGCTTTAGCTAGTAATACAGAAAAATCTCGTTCGGAGATGATTATTGCACCAATTTTATTAGAATTAACTAAAAAGTTTCCTCATCAAATTAGTTTGTTTTCTGGAGTAGAATTTAATATTGAACCTAGCCAGGGGTTAACGGGGAATTGTGATTTTCTCATTAGTCGTTCTCCTGAATTTTTATTGATTAATACACCTGTAATTGTGATTGTAGAAGCAAAAAAGGAAAATATTAAAGGAGGTTTAGGACAATGTATAGCCGAAATGTATGCAGCTACTTTATTTAATCAACGGGAAGGAAATGAAATTACAGAAATTTATGGGGTGGTAACTACCGGGGAAATTTGGAAGTTTTTAAAGTTGTCGGGTGAACGGGTTCAGGTTGATTTGGCTGAGTATTTTTTAAATGATGTCAGTAAGATTTTGGGAATTTTGGCGATCGCTGTCCAATGATTTAATATATATACTGCAAACGGTTCATAGTTTAAACAAATATGAAACCCCTCTCCAAACCTCTCCCCGCAACGGGGAGAGGCTTTGAACTTGTTATTTGTATTAGAAAAAAGTCCAATTCTTAGCCATTTTGAGTATAGATAGCAGGAGTCACGAGGAAAATTAACTTGGTGTCTGGTTTTAAATTTAGATTCTGTACCTGAATATGCAATCTGTTGTAAAATCCCCCAGTGATTTCCTCTAATATACGTAAATAAGTTTTACCATTCATTAAGTATAGGGTTTCATCTATGAATCATGCCCATTGGCGCTGGGAATTACCAATTTAATTTTCTTAACTTAGCTATAGGTTTTTTAATAAAAATTAATATTCAACCTGTGCCACAATAAGAGAAAGGCATAAATACTCAATTTATTAAAGAGGGGCGTTATGGTATTGCTTACCGAGAAACTAGAAAAGCGTCTGACTATAAATACTGTAGAGATTAGTGAAGATACTACCGCAATTCGGTCTTTAGATTGGGACCGCGATCGCTTTGATATTGAGTTTGGTTTACAAAATGGCACGACATACAACTCTTTTCTGATTCGTGGTGAGAAAATCGCCCTGGTTGATACCTCCCATGAAAAGTTTCGCCAACTTTATTTTGATACTCTCACGGGTTTAATTAATCCCCAAGATATTGATTATTTAATTGTGAGTCACACTGAACCAGATCACAGCGGTTTAGTGAAAGACTTGTTACAACTCGCGCCTCATATAACCGTAGTTGCGTCAAAAGTGGCAATTCAGTTTTTGGAAGATATGGTACATCAACCATTTAACCGGAAAATTGTCAAAAATGGCGATCGCCTAGATTTAGGAAATGGACACGAATTTGAATTTGTCATAGCTCCTAATTTACACTGGCCGGATACCATTTTCAGCTTTGACCACAAAACCCAAATTCTCTACACCTGCGACGCTTTTGGGTTACATTACTGCTCAGAAAGTACCTTTGATGACGATTTAGCAGCAATAGAAGCCGATTTTCAATATTACTACGATTGTTTAATGGGTCCGAATGCCCGTTCCGTCCTGTCCGCAATCAAGCGCATGGGAGAATTGAAAACAATTCGCATGATTGCCACTGGTCATGGACCCCTATTATACCATAATGTTGAAGAATTAACAGGACGCTATCGGCATTGGAGTCAAGGACAAACCAAAGCAGAAACCCCTGTAGGGATATTTTACGTCTCCGAGTACGGTTTTGGCACGCAAATAGCCCAATCTATCGCTAACGGGATTACAAAAACCGGTGTCGCTGTCGAAATAGTAGATTTAGCCAGCGTTAACGAATTACAAGAACTGCGGGAACTGGTAGGACGTTGTACAGGTTTAGTGGTGGGAATGCCCCCAGCATCAGGTAATTCTAACATTCAAGCCGCCCTCAGCACCGTTTTAGGTTCCGCCAAAGAAAAACAAGCCATTGGCATTTTTGAAACCGGTGGAGGAGATGATGAACCTACCTATCCCATATTAAATAAATTCCGGGCTTTAGGCTTAAATATCGCTTTCCCCGTCATTGAAATTCGGGAAACACCCACAGCCAACACCTATAAAAAGTGTGAAGAAGCGGGGACAGACTTGGGACAATGGGTGACAAGAGATAAAAGCATCAAAACCATGAAATCCCTTGGTGCTGACTTAGACAAAGCTTTAGGCCGAATTAGCGGCGGTTTATATATTATCACAGCCAAAAAAGACGACGTATCCAGCGCCATGTTAGCTTCCTGGGTAAGTCAAGCCAGCTTTAAACCCTTGGGCTTTTCCATCGCCGTTGCTAAAGATCGGGCGATAGAATCACTCATGCAAGTAGGCGATCGCTTCGTCCTTAATATACTCGAAGAAGGCAACTATCAACCCTTAATGAAACATTTCTTAAAAAGATTTGCTCCCGGTGCAGATCGTTTTCAAGGAGTGAAAACCCAACCTGCGGAAAATGGCGCACCTATACTTACAGATGCCCTAGCTTACGTAGAATGTGAAGTAGTCAGCCGCATGGATTGTGGTGATCATTGGGCAGTATACAGCACAGCCTACGCCGGTAGAGTATCAAATCCCGATGCCATGACAGCAGTACACCACCGGAAAGTCGGGAATCATTATTAAAACCCCACCCCTAGCCCCTCCCCGCAAGCGAGGAGGGGGACAAGAAAGAAACAGATTTATGTTCAGATATCTTTGATTTTACTGAACTGTTGGCTCAAATCAATCAAGAATCAACCGACTCTGCTAACATCTTCACCCCTAGCCCCTCCCCGCAAGCGAGGAGGGGGACAAGAAAGAAACAGATTTCTATTCACATATCTTTGATTTTACTGAACTGTTGGCTCAAATCAATCAAGAATCAACCGACTCTGCTAACATCTTCACCCCTAGCCCCTCCCCGCAAGCGAGGAGGGGGACAAGAAAGAAACAGATTTATGTTCAGATATCTTTGATTTTACTGAACTGTTGCCTCATGAATCAATCCAGAATCAACCGACTCTGCTAACATCTTCACCCCTAGCCCCTCCCCGCAAGCGAGGAGGGGGACAAGAAAGAAACAGATTTATGTTCAGATATCTTTGATTTTACTGAACTGTTGGCTCAAATCAATCCAGAATCAACCGATTCTGCTAACATCTTCCGAGCCGAGTGCAGCTGTAACCTTCTCCGCAACATCAAAGCACCAAAGACAATCGCCATACCTGCTGGCGCGGCATTAGACTCAAAGGGAACAGGAGTAGCATCAATTGAAAAACTGCTAAACGAGCCTGTGTCATTTTGTAGTCTGTCTTGGACATTTAATGTCCAAGTGCCATTGAGTGGACTGCCATTGAAAGCACTCAATGGCTGAAAACTAGCATAGGTGGTGTTAGATGGCACTAGAGCAGCAGCCTGAGTGTACCAATTAGCCCCAGTAGTGGCGAAAGTGTAGTTGCCATTCAAATCAGCACCACTGCCATTGGGAAATCCTGCGTAATCGGGAGACAACCGTGTACGCAACAGTTGCACTGTGGTTGTGCCATTAGAAAGAAAAGCTCTCAAATCGCCATACCAAATATGGGTAAGCCCAGAAATGGTTACGGAGTTAAAGCTACTGATATTGGGTTGACCAGAGATATTGATTGATGCTGTTACCCCAGTTGCATTGTTATCTGGAATATTGTAAGAACCAGTTGGACTGGTGAAAGTAATCGCCTCTGCCGCACTAGAAAGGGCTAGAATGCTTACCAGGGAAGCAACTACCCCCCCATTTTTTGAACATTAGTGCTGATCATGATGTCCCTTGTTTCTTATGTTTTTAATTTCCTCAGATGTACCGAATCGGTACTTACTCATATAGTACTTGTAAACCAGTCAAATAGTAATACCAAAAGATGAAAAATTATCACATACCCAATCCTAATTCTTGTCCCCCCTCCTCCCTTAATTCTTGTCCCCCCTCCTCGCTTGCGGGGAGGGGGTTAGGGGGTGGGGTTTCTTGGCAAAGTCCACCGGAAATCTGGTCAAAACTTTGTTTCTTGCGTTTTTAATTTCCTCAGATGTACCGAATCGGTACTTACTCATATAGTACTTGTAAACCAGTCAAATAGTAATACCAAAAGATGAAAAATTATCACATACCCAATCCTAATTCTTGTCCCCCCTCCTCGCTTTCCCCGCTTAATTCTTGTCCCCCCTCCTCCCTTAATTCTTGTCCCCCCTCCTCGCTTGCGGGGAGGGGGTTAGGGGGTGGGGTTTCTTGGCAAAGTCCACCGGAAATCTGGTCAAAACTTAAACCTTTAGCCCGACAAATGCGGACAGAAGCCACATTAGCAGAAAAGCAACTTTGGCAAAGATTAAAAAATAAGCAAATGCTGGGTTTGAAGTTTCGTCGTCAGCAGGTTATTGATAGATTTATAGTTGACTTTTATTGCCACGAAGTCAAATTAGTAATTGAAGTAGATGGAGAAATTCACAATTACACGCAAGTAGAAGATGCTATTCGACAAGAGTTTTTAGAGTCTTTGGGTTTGCGGGTGGTGAGATTTAAAAATGAGGATGTTTTGTTCAGGATAGAGGGGGTTTTGGAGGAGATTGGGCGGGTAATAAAACCCCACCCCTAGCCCCTCCCCGCAAGCGAGGAGGGGGACAGGAGAGAAGTGGAGTTATGTTCAGAAATCAAGGAGATAAAGTATCATGTCAGAAACTAAACCCCGTGACGTGCAAATATTGCCCATTGGTACAGATACCATAGTATTGCGATCGCGCAGTTGGGCAAGATTAAGATTTGAAATTGAATATGCTTTAGCTAAGGGAACAACGGCTAATTCTTATCTCATCCAAGGCGATAAAAATGCCCTGCTTGACCCCCCTGGCGAAACTTTTACCGAAATTTATCTCCAAGCTTTACAACAGCGGTTTGATGTCAAAAAACTCGATTATGTGATTCTGGGTCACGTTAACCCCAACCGCGCCGCAACACTAAAAGCATTACTAGAAATCGCCCCCCAAATTACCTTTGTTTGTTCTAACCCAGGGGCGATAAATTTACGCGCTGCTTTGGAAAAAGACGATTTACAAATTTTGGTCATGCGGGGAGAAGATACCCTAGATTTAGGAAAAGGACATCATTTACAATTTATTCCCACACCTAACCCCCGTTACGCTGACGAACTTTGTACCTGGGACCCGCAAACAGAAATCTTATTTTCTGATAAATTATTTGGAGCGCATATTTGCTCAGATCAAGTTTTTGATGAAGGTTGGGAAGTATTTAACGAAGATAGACGCTATTATTTTGACTGTTTAATGGCACCTCACGCCAGACAAGTCGAAACAGCTTTAGAAAAATTAGCAGATTTGTCCGTGCGAATGTACGCTACGGGTCATGGTCCAATTGTGCGCTATGGTTTAATTGACATTACCAAGGGTTACAGAGAATGGACTAAACAGCAAACCTCCGCTGATATGACTGTGGCTTTAATTTATGCCTCAGCCTATGGTAATACTGCAACTTTAGCACAGGCGATCGCTCGCGGTATCACTAAGGCTGGTGTGAGTGTCGAGGCCATTAATTGCGAATTTACCGAACCCGAAGAAATCAAAGCCGCCATTGAAAAATCTGCCGGTTTCGTCATAGGTTCTCCCACATTAGGTGGACACGCACCCACACCGGTGCAAACAGCTTTAGGAATAGTCCTCTCAACTGCAACTAATAATAAATTAGCGGGGGTATTTGGTTCTTTTGGCTGGAGTGGAGAAGCCGTTGATTTAATTGAAAGTAAACTTAAAGACGCAGGATACAGATTTGGTTTTGACACCATTCGCGTCAAATTCAAACCCAATGAAGTCACCTTACAAACCTGCGAAGAAGCGGGAACTGACTTCGCCCAAGCATTGAAACGCGCCGCGAAAAAATCAGTTGTGGCTAGACAACCTGCAAGTAATGTAGAACAAGCAGTAGGGCGGATTGTTGGTTCTATATGTGTGGTTACAGCAACCCAAGGAGAAGTAAAAACGGGAATGTTAGCCTCTTGGGTGACACAAGCCAGTTTTAATCCGCCTGGTTTAACTATTGCGGTAGCCAAGGACCGCGCTATGGAAAACATGACTCACACAAATAACAAATTTGTAGTCAACATTCTAGCAGAAGGCAGGGAAATCCGTAAGCAATTTATGAAGGTTTACGCCCCTGGACAAGATAGATTTGCAGGTTTGGACACTCAAGAATCTAATAATGGCGGGATTATTCTCAATGGTGCTTTAGCGTATTTGGAATGTTCTGTCCAAAGTCGGATGGAAGCTGGTGATCATTGGTTAGTTTATGCCACTGTTGATGATGGTAAAGTCTTAAATCAAGATGCTGTCACAGCAGTACATTATCGCAAATCAGCTAATTATTATTAACACCTTACGTCTTAGCCCCTCTAGGATTAGATAGAGGGGTAATTTTTTTACGCTATGATGTAAAACGTCTGCCAATATTTTTAATCACTTTAAATAATGCTTGATTTTCAACAATTAGAACCTCAAACACCAAATCATCAAACACAAAATATTGAAATTGAACATCTTAACACCCAACTATACCAGCACTTTGCTAATAAACTTTGTATAGAAGATGTTCTCAACCGCAAGATTGTTAGTTTTCAGGCTAATAAACTTAAACCTATTTACCGATGGTACAAATATAAAGAAGCTTTTTCTGCTTCATTAGTAGAATATTTACTAGATAAATATATAATCGAATCTGGCGAAATATTAGATCCTTTTGCTGGTAGTGGAACAACTTTATTTGCAGCTAGTAATATAGGATTAAATGCTGATGGAATTGAATTACTATCTATTGGAAAAGAAATTATAAATACTAGGCTTATCTTAGAACAAGAATTCACAGCAGATGATTTCACAAAAATTTTATATTGGTCTAAAAATTGTCCTTGGGAGAAATCAAAAACTAAACAAAATATTCAAGAAATAAAAATTACGACAGGTGCATATCCTCAAGAGACATTAAACGAAATTCAAAAATATATCAGTGCTTACCAAGATGAAAATTGCAGAGTCAAACAAGTATTACAATTTGCACTATTATGTGTTTTGGAAGCAATTAGTTACACTCGCAAAGATGGGCAATATTTACGTTGGGATTATCGTTCTAGTCGTCAACAAGGTAATATACCTTTTAACAAAGGAGAAATTCTCAGCTTTAAACAGGCAATTAGTCTTAAAATTACGGAAATTTTAGCAGATATTCAAACTGGGAGTCAACAAGGTGAACTTTTTCCCAGTAAAACTAAACAAGGTGGGATTCGTTTGTTTACAGGTTCTAGCTTAGATATAATGCCACAATTGCCAAATTCTTATTATGATGTAATTCTTACTTCTCCTCCTTATTGTAACCGTTATGATTACACTAGAACTTATGCTTTAGAACTTGCTTTGTTAGGAGTAGGACAAGAGGAAATAGTTAATCTTAGACAACAAATGTTAAGTTGTACAGTTGAGAATAGACCGAAAGATTTATTAGCAATTAATTCTCAATGGTCAAATGCTATTTTGGCTACAAATCAGCAAAAATTACTCCAAGCAATTTTGCAATATTTGGAAGAACAAAAATTACAAAAACAATTAAATAATAATGGTATTCCGAGAATGGTAAAAGGTTATTTTTATGAAATGGCCTGCATAATTTATGAATGTTATCGAGTCATGAAACCACAGGGGCTGATGTTTATGATTAATGATAATGTGCGTTATGCTGGTGTGAGTATTTCAGTGGATATGATTTTATCGAATATAGCTGAGTATCTGGGATTTAAAGTAGAAAATATTTTAGTTTTACCCAATACTAAAGGTAATAGTAGCCAACAAATGGGCATACATGGACGGGATGCACTGAGAAAATGCGTTTATGTTTGGAGAAAAGTTTAATTTAATCAAATTAAGGTAACTAAAATTGGCATATAAAAATCATTTAAATACAGGTCTTGGTTTAGTAACAGCTTATGAAAAAACTAGGGCTGGTTTTGTTGCTTTAGCTATTGAAAGAAACCGTCGGGCTACACCATTTATTGATCAAGCAAGAGTATTAAAAACTATTGCTTCTCAAGTTAATAATCCTGCTGATTTAATGAATCTGATAGAAATACAACCTGCTTTATTAGCTGCATCTGGAGTTTCTGATAAAGCCGCAGGTTATTTACAGCCACAGGATAAAATACAAGCTATTCAAGGGTTAATTAAGGAGTTTTTAGAACCAGCAGGTTCAGATTTTGTAGAAGAATTAGTTTATAGATTTTTGCTAACAAGAGGAGATACGCTAGGTGGTTCAATGAGAAATGTAGGTGGAGTGTTAGCACAGCGTAAATTAACTCGCGCAATTTTGGCTAATCTTGCACTTGCTAGTATTCCTTATTATTGGTTACATTCTACAACTAAAACATGGATTCCGATGACAGAAGAAGATGCAGGAATAGATTTATATGTGAAGGGTTTAAGTTGGTCTATTGACAATAAAAATAGAACAATAATTTATAATCTGACAGTTCCTTTAGTCAAAAGTAATATTGATGTTTGTCTTTTCAAGTGTGGTTATCAAGAAATTTCTCCAACAACTTATAAAATTCCCAATCTTTATATTGCACTGGGGGAATTAAAAGGAGGAATTGATCCTGCTGGTGCTGATGAACATTGGAAAACAGCGAGAACTGCTTTATCTCGAATATGGAGGGCATTTTCTCAAGTTGATTTGTCACCACATACATTTTTCATTGGTGCAGCTATTGAAAAACGTATGGCTGAAGAAATATGGAATGATTTAGAATCTGGTAAATTGAGTAATGCTGCTAATATGACAACTGATACTCAAGTTGACTCGATCTGTCACTGGTTAATCACTTTATAGGATTTTTAAGCGTACTTTTGGAGTTTACCATCTACAAGCGATCGCTTCCTTCCCCCCAATCATCACATTTTTGGAGTTTGAACAAAGGTGATGTAAATGCAGTATGCAGGAAAATAAAATCATTAAACCGTAGATAAATTGCTCGTTCCCAGACTCCGGCTGAGAATGCCTACCAGGAGGCTCTGCCTCCAATCCCAGAATACAAGCCACTTTACCCGATTTTGTGCTGGTGGTTGAGGCAGAGCCTCATCAACTGCATTCCTAGTCAGAGACTAGGAACGAAAAGAATATTTTATATACAATACAATATTGTATATAAAGGGCTAAACTGCTGACTCTGAAAAATTTAACCCAGAACAATTATACCTAGAACGCTGGGAAGCACTAACAGCAGAAGAACAGGAAAAATTTCCCCCACTCACACCAGATTTTATAATTGAACTTAGATCAAAATCCGACAGATTGAAAACCCTACAAGAAAAATGCACCGAATATATAGATAATGGTTTGCGTTTGGGTTGGTTAATTAATCCCCAAGACAAACAAGTGGAAATTTACCGACTAGGAAAACCTGTAGAAATTGTCCAATTTCCTGTATTGCTTTCTGGAGAAGAGGTTTTACCAGGATTTGAATTGCAATTGTAAAATTTTATTTATCAAAAAAAATTACCCCCTCCACGAACAGCCGTAACGCACCCTACGTATCTGCAAATATTACTCAAAAGATGGAAGCATAAACACAGAAAAAGATGATAATTAGAGAGGATTAGTCTCTATAAATCTCTGTGTAGGTTAGAAAAATGGCAGCCCAAAAATTGAGCGAAACCGAACTAACATTAGCCCTGAATAGTTTACCAGGATGGCAAATCAAAGAGGGCAAATTATACAAAGAATATAAATTTAGCTCTTTTGCAACTGCGTTGGGTTGGATGGTTAGTGCGGGTGTTCACGCGGAAAAACTTGGACATCACCCGGAATGGTTTAATGTTTACAATACTGTTCAGGTTAATCTTATTACCCACGATATCAGTAATGCTATCAGCAATTTAGATGTGGAACTGGCGAAGAAAATGGAAGAAGTCTTTAATTCTTAATTCTTAAGTAATTGGACAAAAATATTTACAGTGATTACGAGCGAAGGGAAGCAATCACAACCCTTGCGATTGCTTCATTTCACTTCGTTCCCTATGGCTAACGCCACGCAACGCTAACGCAATGATATTGTGTAATTAATTCTGTTTCACTACTTAATTTGTCGTTGGGAATCACTTATTAACATTCTACAATCGTTTTAGGGACGTTCTATAGAACGTCTCTAAATCCATGCATGAATTGTCAATTCCAATACCATACCTGGTACTGAGTTGTGACAGCTTGTTTAGGATTTTCTCCTCAAAGGGAATCCGCCATTTTGCAAGGCGTACGGGACGGTATCGGTCAAACATTAGTATCAAAGTTACCACAGCCATAATAATCAGGTGTGTTTGTAAGACAGTTAGAGGTAAGAGCATTAAAGCCCAACAATTCCCTACACACCAAAGGCCATTAACCATCCCATAGCGCCAGCAGTCTAAATTAGCTGCCAGTCCAAAAGGTGAAAGGCGAGGAGTCCAATGGCAGTGGTTCAAGCAGGACTGCTTCCACGGGCTGGACTGCCAAAAAATAACTAATAGTAAGGCAACACCAGAAGCGCCAAACCATCCCTCGCCCACAAAAAACCTCAGCAAAGCTGCAACAGGCATTAATATCAAACCTGCTAGAGTCCAGATACTGACATAGCCAAGAAGAAACAAAACAATGGCAATCCAACGCCGTCGGGTTAAGCTACGTAACCAAAGGTGACGGATTGGTTGGGCTAGTTGAGGGGACATCATAGCAACCAACATCACCAGCCAATACAATACCATCATTGCCAGGGAGTGGAAAGAGAACATACCATCTAGTGTGTGAATCATCTGTCCATGCCCATGAACTGAGACAGCAATCATCTGTCCTGACATGACCTGATGAAGTTCTCCTGGTAGCAACATCACCCCCCAAGCAATCAGGGAAACTTTCAGCAGCGTCGGTAGAGGAGGCTCACTAATAAATGATATGTACCTACTTAATGTGATTCTCATTACTTGACTGTACACGCCTCACGATACAGGAGTACTTGCTCCACGTTCATATCATCGGCTGGATTATCTTCATTTAGTGGGATGAAAGTAACTTTAAGGTGTTTAGTTCCTTCCCGTCCGCCAAATCGAAGTCTAGCAAGGATCTCGGTAATTTCAAAAACTTCGGTAACTCCTAGTCCCCCACCTGCGGATGCTTGGCGCACACCAAAAAAGGAGATACTACCCGCATACAGATCAGGATAATCATAACCTGAAGCACCTTTAGGAAGATTAACAAACACGTTAATGATCCTACCATCCTTGTTGCTGGTGATGTTCACCAGATGCAGGAAAAACCTATGCTCTGGAGAGTATTTTACGCCCCCTCCTGTAGCAGGTTCTCCTATTTGAATCTCTATCGAAGTTCTATTTGCTTCTTTTAATCCTGTGCTGGTGGTACTACTACCAAGCAGTTCGGATTTTTTTCCGGCAGGCTTGGTAGGGATATCTTTGAGGGGATTTGAAATGTCATCATATTGATAACTAAGATCATACTGGTAATCTACTTTCAGTGCCAAGGTATTGACAACATCCTTTGGTTTGAACTCCCAGACTTGTCCAGATGTCAAAGGTACCATAAAGCCACGTTCACCCGGACCGTTGAGCCACTCTTTTTGTGTTCTGTTGAAAAGTTCTATTGTTTGGTTGTCCGCTTTGTTTTCTGGTGTATTTGGTAGTAGCTTCCGCTCATATGGGTTTTTATGCTCCGGATCACTTTTGAGCCAAACTTCCCACAGGCGGTCAATATTGGCATGATGCAACCAAAATAGAGGGTCAAGACCTGCGGTGCCTCCGTCACCCATCAGTCCACCAACAAGACCATGAATGTTGTTATGTGGATTGCTTTCTATTTGACCAAAGGCTACAGGGTCATGGCTAAAACTGGTTTTTAACCCACCAAAACCAGTTGAAGAGTTAGATGTTCCTATAAAACTGGGTTGAGTCAATGCCTGTTTTAGACTTAGCACGTTTCTTTGTATAAGTTCGTAACGTTGCTTTGCCTCTGGTGTTCCTTTAGCAATTTCTTGTGGCAGTGTGACTAGCTCTCCGTTCCGTTTTTTGATATAGAGGGGATTTTCAGACCCATCCGGCATATACTCATTGGTAAATGCTGGTGGTATTTGTGTTGCATGATAATTATCTTTTGGATCGGCGGGGTTCCAGTAAGGTAAAGCCCAATCTGTCCAATGGTAATTAACTTTGATACCTTTCTTTTCGTCTTCTATCATTTCCTGTTTAATAGCTTCACGCACTATTGTTTCAAATGACAGCAAATGGCCACGATGCCAAGGTAAGAAGTACCAGCTTCCATGCTGACATTGTTTCCAGTAAAGGCTTTGTACCCAATAAGGTGGTAACTTTTCACCCAAGGTCAGGAAGCCTTCAACGTGCCATATTACGGGGTCAAAACCATGAAGTGCAGCCAAAAATTCCCAGCTTGTGTGCTCTGAAATTGTCCTAGCTCTGAGGATTCTCACACCCCGAGCGTACCAGTACAAAACCGGATCATCGAAATCCCCACTGTTAGCCCACACATTTCTGCGAGTAAAAACCATAAAAATCCTTTTGGTGTTTGTTGAACTGTGAACTGCTATCTCAAACTTAGACAAAACTAGACTTTACCTTCTACCTCAATGAAAAATAAGAGCATGGGATCTGCGATTCCTAAGTAGATTTTCACGCATTAGCCAGATGCGATCAAACAATTGCTCTTATTAATGCAATACCTTGTCCATTTTTTGTAGGTCGGGTTAAGCCACAGCGCAACCCGACGCATTCGTTGGGTTATGGCTATCGCCACACTATGGCTAACGCCACGCTCCGCGAACGTGAACGTGCCTCAACCCAACCTACAAATCAAGACTTTTTTCAATTTGGACAAGGTATTGTTAATGATTGGTGAGTATTAGGACAACTTCGTGCATTGACTCATACGGGAAAGTTAACTCGTGCTAAAAATAGCCCATTTTATCCCGTACTGTTAAGAAGGTAATCAGCTTTTAATCCGCCAATTTTGGGAGTATTTTAGCCTTACTTTGATGTAATAAGCACGTTGCCCTTCCCCATTAGAACTTATGCAAACATTACACCAGGAAGCCTGTTGTAGAGTGGGGGACAGTGCATAAATTATGTAAATAAATAGACTCTTAGTATCTGGCGCACCTTACTAATGTGCCAGTTCCATGAGTCACAAGTATAATATAAGCACATTTGACATAATGTCAATATTAGATCCCACATTCCGCACTTGAATTCGTATTACATAAATTTCGTGTATTTTACTT